>NZ_LJBR01000140.1 GCF_001282115.1 Streptomyces sp. NRRL B-24085
GATTGCGTGCTGCGGCACTGTAGTCGTGCGTCCAGCCCATGCCCGGTCGTGTGCCCCCGCCCCAAGGTCGATAACCGCCCCCACGCCCCCCAATTGGCCTATGCGCGGGGCAAGTGGCCGTTCGTAGGACAGGCGTTCAGATCCGGATACCGGGCGCGCACTTTCGGTCACCGATCGGGTTCGGGATCCTTCAGCCAGTTGATCAGTTCTGTCGAGAAGGCGACCGGATCCTCCTCGTGCGGGAAGTGCCCGAGGCCGTCGAACAGCCGCCAGCGGTACGGCGCTTCGACGTACTCCCCGGAGCCCGCCGCGCTCCTGGTCCGCATCACCGGGTCGAGCGAACCGTGCAGATGCAGGGTCGGCACGCGGACGGGCCGCTTCATGCGCCGGTTGAACTGGATCCCGTCGGGCCGGGCCAGGGAGCGCACCATCCAGCGGTACGGCTCGATCGAGCAGTGCGCCGTCGAGGGGATGCACATCGCGGCGCGGTATGTCTCCACCGCCTTGTCGTCCGGCAGCCGCGGGCCGGACCAGTCCCGGATCAGCTCGGCGACCAGCGCGCCGTCGTCCGCGGTGAGCTGCCGCTCCGGGACCCAGGGCCGCTGGAACCCCCAGATGTAGGAACCGGCGCGCGTCTGCCTGAGGTCCGAGAGCATCGCCGAGCGCCAGCGCCGGGGATGCGGCATCGAGGCGACCGCGAGCCGCCGTACCAGCTTGGGACGCATCGCGGCCGCCGTCCACGCCAGGTAGCCGCCCAGGTCATGGCCGACCAGAGCGGCGTCCGGCTCGCCGAGGGAGCGGATCACGCCGGTGACGTCGAGGGCGAGGTTGGCGGGGTCGTAGCCGCGCGGGGTGCGGTCGCTGCCGCCGACGCCGCGCAGGTCCATGGCCACGGCCCGGAAGCCGGCGTCGGCGAGCGCCTCCAGTTGGTGGCGCCAGGTCCACCAGAACTGGGGGAAGCCGTGCAGGAACATCACGAGCGGTCCGTCGCCCAGTTCGGCGATGTGGAAGCGCGCGCCGTTGGCCGCCACGTCCCGGTGCGTCCAGGGACCGTCGGGCCGTACGAGGGAGGCGGGCTGCTGCGCCGAAGGGGTGGCGGGGTCGGTCATGATGTCGAGCGTGCCACAGCCTCGATGGCCTTCGTCTCCCGGACCCGCTCCTCCAGGGCCTTGTTGTCGTTGCCGGGACGCGGGTGCGGCTTGGCGTTCTGGAGCACGCCGGCCGTCTCCTTCACCGAGGCGGCGACCTTCTGCGGGCCCTTGCCCTTCTGCGCCTTCTTCGCGAAGACGACACCGATCAGCGCGAGGACCAGCGCGACGAGGACGTTGGCGGCGAAGGACAGCAGGAAGCAGACCGCGAGGTTCCAGTCGCTCCAGGTCCGGATGCCGTACGCCAGCGCGAAGTTGAGCATCGGCAGGGAGAACAGCAGCACCCCGCCGGCCACGCTGAACGCGCCGCCGCTCATCGCGCCGCGCTTGACGTCCTGCTTGAGCTGCGCCTTCGCCAGCGCGATCTCGTCGTGCACCAATGCCGACATCTCGGTCGTCGCCGAGGCGAACAGTTGGCCGATGCTGCGTTCGGCGCCGACCGGGCTGCCGTCGGGTGCGCTCATCGCGGTCTCCCTCTTCACTGACTCGGTGTGGGACGTGGCTCTGCATGTCCGTGTCTTTTGTACCGTCCCGTCAGATCATGCCCGACGGTCGTCCTCCTCGCCTGCCCCGCCCGTCACTTCGGCAAGCCGCTCGGCGGTCTGGCGCTCGGCGATCCGGCGGTGCTCGGCGGCCTTGCGCTCGTGGATCGCCGCCATCCGCAGGTGGTACGCCGGGTCGTCCTCCTCGTAGATGTCCGGAACGCCGTCGAGATCCTCGTCGCGCTCCTCCGTCTCGAACAGCCTGCGGTACTTGGCGTTGCGCAGCTTCAGCAGCACGGTCGCGAGGGTTGCCGCGGTGAGCGAGCCGAGGAGTACGGCCGCCTTGACCTCGTCGGTGAGCGTCGCGTCGCCGTCGAAGGCGAGCTCGCCGATGAGCAGGGACACGGTGAAGCCGATGCCGGCGAGCGTGGCCACCGCGAACACGTCGGCCCATGCGAGGTCGTCGCTGAGCGAGGCCCGGGTGAAGCGGGCCGTCAGCCAGGTCCCGCCGAAGATGCCGAGCGTCTTGCCGAGGACCAGCCCGAGCACCACGCCCAGCGTCTCCGGCCGGGTGAACACGTCCCCGAGCGTGCCGCCCGACACCGAGACACCGGCGCTGAAGAGGGCGAACAGCGGGACGGCCAGGCCCGCCGAGAGCGGCCGTACGAGATGCTCGATGTGCTCGCCGGGGGAGTGCTGCTCGTCCTCCCTCCTGGTGCAGCGCAGCATCAGGCCCATCGCGACGCCCGCGACCGTGGCGTGGATGCCGCTGTTGTACGTCAGCGCCCAGATCACCAGCGCGAGCGGGACGTAGACGTACCACCCGCGCACGCCCTTGCGCAGCAGCGCCCAGAAGACGACGAGGCCGGCGGCCGCGCCGCCGAGCGCGGCGAAGTCGATGTCGGCGGTGAAGAAGACGGCGATGATCAGGATCGCGAAGAGGTCGTCGACGACGGCGAGGGTGAGCAGGAAGGCGCGCAGCGCGTTCGGGAGCCAGGTGCCGATGACGGCGAGCACGGCGAGCGCGAACGCGATGTCGGTGGCGGTGGGCACGGCCCAGCCGGACAGGGAGCCGTCGCCGGTGAGGTTGGTGACGGCGTACACGAGGGCCGGTACGGCCATGCCGCACAGGGCCGCGACCACGGGCAGCGCGGCCGCCTTCGGGTCCTTCAGGTCACCGGCGACCAGCTCGCGCTTGAGCTCGATGCCCGCCACGAAGAAGAAGACCGCGAGGAGGCCGTCGGCGGCCCAGTGTTCGATCGACAGGTCGAGACCGAGGGTCGCGGGACCCAGGTGGAAGTGGCTGACGCTCTCGTAACTGTCGTGCAGCGCCGGGACGTTCGCCCAGATCAGGGCGGTGACGGCGGCGATGAGCAGGAGCACACCGCCGACCGTCTCGGTGCGCAGCGCGTCCGCGACGAAGGTGCGCTCGGGGAGGGAGAGGCGTCCGAGGACCTTACGAGTGGGCGCGGGCATCAGGGGGACCTCCGGTCGGTGGACAGGGCAGTGCTGCTCGCCGACCAGACTTCCCGGCACACCTTGAGGGTCACGCTCTTTTGTTTAGTTTACCTAAAAGGGGTGCCGGGCGCGCACGCGCGCCCGGCACCCCCGTGATCAAGAGCCCGGTCAGTCCTCGCTGGGCGAGGCCGGCAGCTTGGCCTGGATGAGGTCCATGACCGTGGAGTCCGTCAGCGTGGTGACGTCACCGAGCTGGCGGTTCTCGGCGACGTCCCGCAGCAGACGGCGCATGATCTTGCCGGAGCGGGTCTTGGGCAACTCGGCCACCGGCAGGATCCGCTTGGGCTTGGCGATCGGGCCGAGGGTGGCGCCGACGTGGTTGCGCAGGTCGTTGACGAGCCCCTCGTCCTCGGCGTTCGCCGTGCCGCGCAGGATCACGAAGGCGACGATGGCCTGCCCGGTCGTCTCGTCGGCGGCACCGACGACGGCCGCCTCGGCGACCGAGGGGTGGGAGACGAGCGCCGACTCGACCTCGGTGGTCGAGATGTTGTGGCCGGAGACCAGCATGACGTCGTCGACGCGGCCCAGCAGCCAGATGTCGCCGTCGTCGTCCTTCTTGGCGCCGTCCCCGGCGAAGTACCTGCCCTCGAAGCGCGACCAGTAGGTGTCGAGGAAGCGCTGGTCGTCACCCCAGATGGTGCGCAGCATCGACGGCCACGGCTCGGTGAGGACGAGGTAGCCGCCTCCGCCGTTCGGGACCTCGTTCGCCTCGTCGTCGACGACGGTCGCGGAGATGCCGGGCAGCGGGGTCTGCGCGGAGCCGGGCTTGGTCGCGGTGACGCCCGGCAGCGGGGAGATCATCATCGCGCCGGTCTCGGTCTGCCACCAGGTGTCCACGATCGGCGTGCGGTCGGCGCCGATGTGCTTGCGGTACCAGATCCACGCCTCGGGGTTGATCGGCTCACCGACCGAGCCCAGCACCCGCAGGCTGCTGAGGTCGAACTTCGCGGGGATGTCGTCGCCCCACTTCATGAAGGTGCGGATCGCGGTGGGCGCCGTGTACAGGATCGTCACCCCGTACTTCTGGATGATCTCCCAGAAGCGGCCCTGGTGCGGGGTGTCCGGGGTGCCCTCGTACATGACCTGGGTGGCGCCGTTGGCGAGCGGGCCGTAGACGATGTACGAGTGCCCGGTGACCCAGCCGACGTCCGCCGTGCACCAGTAGACGTCGGTCTCCGGCTTGAGGTCGAAGACGGCGTGGTGGGTGTACGCGGTCTGGGTGAGGTAGCCGCCGGAGGTGTGCAGGATGCCCTTGGGCTTACCCGTGGTGCCGGACGTGTACAGGATGAACAGCGGCTGCTCGGCGTTGAACGCCTCCGGGGTGTGCTCGGCCGACTGCCGCTCGACGATCTCGTGCCACCACACGTCCCGGCTGTCGTCCCAGGCGACCTCCTGGCCGGTGCGGCGGACGACCAGCACGTGCTCGACGTTGCCGGCCTTGCCGACCGCTTCGTCGACGGCCGGCTTGAGCGCGGACGGCTTGCCGCGCCGGTAGCCGCCGTCGGAGGTGATGACTACCTTGGCGTCGGCGTCCTGGATGCGGGTGGCGAGGGCGTCCGCCGAGAAGCCGCCGAAGACCACGGAGTGCGCGGCGCCGATCCGCGCGCACGCGAGCATCGCGACCGCCGTCTCGGGGATCATCGGCATGTAGACGGCGACCCGGTCGCCCTTCTGGACGCCCAGCTCCAGCAGGGCGTTCGCGGCCCTGGAGACCTCGTCCTTGAGCTCGGCGTAGGTGATCGCGCGGCTGTCGCCCGGCTCGCCCTCGAAGTGGATGGCGACCCGGTCGCCGTGGCCCGCCTCGACATGCCGGTCGACGCAGTTGTACGCCACGTTGAGCTCGCCGTCCTGGAACCACTTGGCGAACGGCGGGTTCGACCAGTCCAGTGTCTCGGTGGGCTCCTTGGCCCAGCTCAGCCGGCGGGCCTGCGCGGCCCAGAAACCCAGCCGGTCAGCCTTGGCCTGCTCATACGCCTCCGCCGTGACGTTGGCGTTCGCGGCCAGGTCGGCGGGGGGTGCGAACCTGCGCTCTTCCTTGAGCAGGTTGGCCAGGCTTTCGTTGCTCACGGCATCTGCCTTTCCCAGGGTGTCCGTTGTGTCCCAGGCCACAGCTCATCAGACCGCGGATGCGATGACAAGGGTCGACCGACAATTGGTTTAGACCTGTGGACTCGTCGAGTCCGGCGGCCCGGGTCATCCGTACCCACGGACGCCGACCAGGCGGAGTTCAGCAGGTGTAACGCCTTTCACACTCCTGCCGGAGTACGGCGGAAGCGGCGTCGACGTCCGACGGCGAGTCTCCGGGGGACGGGAGCCGGGAGCCGGGAGCACGGACACGGACACGGGGCTGACCGTCGGCCGGGGCCGTTGGCGGAGTTCCATCGGCGCCGCGTCGCACTCCGCCGTGCGAGCGCGAGGCTTGGCGGGGTGCGGATCCCCCTAGAGAGACCGCACCCCGCGGGGGCTCACGCCGACAGGTCCGCCGCCTCCACGTGCTCGAACAGCCCGTCCCCGTCCCCGCCGGTGAGCAGGTACGCCTGGGCCTCGCCCACGTGGAAGTACATCCCGTGCAGCTCCAGCCGCCCCTCCCGCAGGGCCCGGGCGACCGAGTCATGGGCGCGCAGGTGCTCCAACTGCTGGACCACGTTGGTCAGACAGAGCTGCTCGACCGCGTCGGCGGGCGCCCGCCCGGCAAGCCTGGCCCAGGGCCGGCCGCCGTCGGCCATCCGCTCCAGGCTGGGCAGTCCGTGCCGCAGCCAGCGCTTCAGCGGGGTCCCGGCACCGCCCGGCTCGGCGTCGAGCAGTGCCTGCATGGCCCCGCAGCCGGAGTGCCCGCACACCGTGATGGACCGCACCTTCAGCACGTCCACCGCGTACTCGATCGCGGCCGCCACCGAGTCGTCCCCGCTCTCCTCACCGGGCCGGGGGACGAGGTTGCCCACATTGCGCACCACGAACAGGTCGCCCGGACCACTGGAGGTGATCATCGAGGTGACGAGCCGCGAGTCGGCGCAGGTGAGGAAGAGCTGGTCCGGTTGCTGGCCCTCGCGCGCCAGCCGGGCCAGCTCGCCCCGCACGATCGGCGCGGTGTTGCGCTGGAACGCGCTGATGCCACGCGCCAGGTCGTGCCCGCTCGACTCCCGTGGCCCGCCCGGGGCCTGCGCGGCACCCGGTTCGCCGGACGCGTCGGCGTCCGCGGCGGCCTGCGCGGTGTACGGGCGCTCGCACTGGTGGTTGCGCCAGGCCGTCCAGGGGCGGCAGCGGCAGTGGCCGTCGTCGGACGGCTCGGCGATGCGCGTCCCCGGTCTGCGGCCGGTCAGCTCGACGGAGCCGCCCTGCGCGGTGTGCGTCTTCTGCCAGTCGTGCAGCGACTCGTACGCCGCGTGGTCCATGAACGACCCGTCCAGCTCCACGACGGCGTCCGCCCCCTGGGGGACCAGATGCAGGGCCCGGCTGAGCCGCGGCACCGCGAGGAACGTCAACTGCCCGCGTACGTGTACGTGATGGACCCCTTCCCTCTCGCAGTGCGTGATCCGGGTGCGGGTGAGGCGGTGCAGGGCGACTGCGACGGCGACGGCGATGCCCAGCGTCACGCCCTCCAGGACGCCGAACACGACCACGCCGACGGTGGTGACGGCGTAGACCAGGACCTCCCGGTGCCGGGTCACCGTGCGGATGTGGTGCAGGGACACCATCTGGATGCCGACAGACATCACCAGGGCGGCGAGCGAGGCGAGCGGGATGAACTCGAGGACCGGGACCATCAGCAGCGCGGCGATCACCACGAGAGCGCCGTGCAGCATCGTGGAGTTCCGGCTGACGGCACCCGCCTGGACGTTCGCGGAACTGCGCACCGCCACACCGGCGACGGGCAGTCCGCCGAGGGAGCCGGAGACGATGTTGGCGGCGCCCTGGCCGAGCAGTTCGCGGTCCAGGTCGGAGCGGCCGACGCGGACCCCGCGGCCCGTGCCGGTGTTCGCGGCGATCAGGTCGGGGCGTCCGGACGCCAGCTTGTCGACGGCCACCGCGCCCAGCAGTGACTGCACGCTGCACACCAGGGTGGTGGTCAGCACGGCGGCGACGAGCCCCAGCACGGGACCCTCGGGCAGTCCGGCCAGCGCGTGGCTGCTCCAGGACGGCAGATCGACCTTCGGCACGGCCAGCCCGGCGAGGCAGGCGGCGGTGGTGGCTCCGGCGACGGCGACGAGCGCGGCCGGGATCCTGCGCAGAAGGTGTCCCGCCCGGCCCGGGATGCGCGGCCAGAGGAACAGCAGCGCCAGGGTCAGCGCGCTCACCGAGACCGAGGCGGGCTGCAACCGCGCCAACTGGGCGGGCAGGGCGCGGAGGTTGTCGAGGACGGAGCTCTGCGGGGTGCCGCCGAGGACGATGTGCAACTGGGCGACGGCGATGGTGACGCCGATGCCGGCGAGCATCCCGTGCACGATCGCGGGGCTGACGGCGAGCGCGGTGCGGGCCACGCGCAGGCAGCCGAGGCCGAGTTGGGCCACTCCGGCCAGGACGGTGATGGCGCAGGTGGTCCGCCAGCCGTAACGGTGGATCAGGTCGGCGGTGACCACGGTGAGGCCGGCGGCGGGGCCGCTGACCTGGAGCGGGGAGCCGCCCAGCTTGCCGGCGACGATCCCTCCGACGGCGGCGGCCACGAGGCCGGCCTGGAGGGGTGCGCCGGTGGCGAGGGCGATGCCCAGGGACAGGGGCAGGGCGATCAGGAAGACCGCGATCGATGCCGACACGTCGGCGCCCGCGATGCGGAACCGGCGGGGCGGGGTCGGCGGGGGGCTGTGG
>NZ_LJBR01000141.1 GCF_001282115.1 Streptomyces sp. NRRL B-24085
CTCCCGCCCCGCGCGCGAGCGCCCAGCTCTCCTGCGCATGTCCCCACTCTACGGACCCCTCCCCGCCAACTGCCCCCTGCCGAACGGCACATGGGGACGCACGTCAACAGTGGGAACAGCCCGAACGGCACATGGCAGCTCTCGGCGCCCGGTCCCGAAGCTGGTGTCCACACACCGGCTCCGGTGAACTCCGCAGCGCAGACAGGAAAGGCCGTCCCGTGACGACAAGCGTTTCACCACGTACCCCACTCCCCGGGGACTTCAAGGCCACCGTGCCCCGCTGGGCCGTATGGGCAGCCCACGCCGTGCCGCTCACCGCCCTGCCTTCCGGGCTCTGGCGGCTGGCTCTCGGAGCGGGCATCCCAGTGGGTTTCCACGGGGAGATGGCCGAGCTGTACGACGGTCCCGGCTGGATCACCCTGTATGTCATCGTGCTCAGTGCCGTCGCGGAGGGCCTGGCACTGCTGACGCTCGGGCTCGTACAGCCATGGGGAGAAGTCGTGCCACGGTGGATCCCCTTCCTCGGCGGCAGGACGATCCCGGTCATGGCAGCAGTCGTCCCGGCCGCCCTGGGCGCACTCGCGGTCACCCTGTTCAGCGTCATGGGCGTCCACGAGTGGATCGACCCTGACATGACCCAACAGGAGATCCAGGACTCCCCCCACGGGGTGGCGGGCGTGATCATGACCGTGGCGTACGCGCCTCTGCTGGCCTGGGGACCGCTGCTGGGCGCGGTCACCGTCGCTTACTACCTCCGCCGCCGGCAGCAGTGAAGAGCAAGAAGCGACGGGCCCCGCAGTACTCGGCGAGCGCGAAGCAACTGCGCGCAACACAGGGGGAATTCAAGCCGACCAGTCGGTCAAGGCGGCGAGGGCGTGCGGGTCGGTGAGGAAGGCGTCGTGGGCATCATGGTCCAGTTCGCCAGCCTCGACGGCGTCCTCCAAGCGAGCTATGGCGTCACCGCCTATGGGGCCGCCCAGAACACGGTCGTCCCTGGCGACCTCGCCGTCCCCCTGCCCGACAACCTGTCCGACCACCTGTCCGACGACCTCGGCGCGAGCCTGGGCATCCCCGGCATCACCGCGCACCGCACCGTCTTCGCCGACGGCCCCATCGACGGCAAACGGGTGCTGGTCAACGGTGTCCTCGGTACTTCTGCTGGGTTACACGTGACGGATGACGTCGTACATGGTCGTGGACGCGGGCGCCGGGTGCGGCACGTTGTTCCACCCAATCTCCTCCGCCCGCTTTTCGATCGCCTTGCGTGCGGCCTGTGCGGCGGCCTCGTCCTCGAAGAAGGCGATGCTCAGCCCGTTGCCGGTGGCGGGATCCAGGAGGTGATAGGCGCCCTGGACGCCGCGCGGCGTCCAGCACCCAGTCACGATCGTCGGTCGGCATCGGTTCCCATACAGCTACTCGTGCGATCATCGCCGCCCCCAGTTCGGTCGGGTGTTTCCAGGCTGCCGCAGGCAGGGCCCTGAGTACCGGCCCCACGACCACTGTGACACCCGGTCTCCGACTTGCGCAGTCAGCGGCCAGGCACAGTCACACCAACGGCATACCGCACACTCCCTCGCCCCGTAGTGAGCGACGGCGGCCGATGCCCTGTCAAATGCGGTCGAGGGAACTGTGCGGATACAGGCGTGTGCCCCCGTGGAAGCAAGGGCAGGCGTCGGTCATGCGACCCTCCCCACGAGAGAACCCCTCGCCCACCACCTCCACGCAGGGGGCAGACGGAAGCGAGGAGTCCCAGCAGCTCTTCGACACCGTTGCCGAGCTGCAGAAGGAACGTGAGCAGCTCAAGCGGGCGATGGAAAACCGACCCGTGATCGACATGGCCCGCGGTGTGCTGGCGGCCGGCTACGGCTGCCCACCGCAAGAGGCCTGGCAGATCCTGGTGACCGTCTCCCAGCACACCAACACCGCACTGCACACCGTGGCCGAAGCCGTCACCCGGGCCGCCACCGGCACCCCCCTGCCCGAGCACCTCCAGGAACACCTGGCAGCAGCCGTAAGAGCCTGCGAGGCCAGGCGTGAGCGTGGATCATCCGCGTAGCCCGGACGATGCCTGACCAAGATCGGCCCCTATACCGGCTGGCCGCGAAAGACCTACCGGAACCGCACCCGCGTCAGCCCGATCCGCCAGTGATCATGTGATCGGTGAAGACAGGCGGGGATCGAACACTGATGGACGCACCCCGACAGACAACGCCATAGCAGGACGGCGTCACACCTGCTGGGCGTATTGTCCTGTTATGAGTGATCTGCGGTATGGCTGGTGCGGAGCTGGGCTTCCGAGCCCAATGTTGCTCGGGCTCCGTCACTCTCGGCCGACGCACCGGCAGTGCGCATGGCATGCCCGGAGTCGGTGGCGCGAGGCTGCGTCCAGGCGCAATGCAACGGCCGCGGCCGGCACAGCTCTGCTGATGCACGTCAAGGACCGCACCCAAGGCACAGGCAAGTCTCCCCTGCGGCGGCCTTCTACGGAATGGCCTTACGCAACGGTGGCCCGTATCCCTGATCTGGCCGGTGAACTGGTGCGGGCGGCCGTTGTCGCGGACCGGCAGACCGAGGCGAGCTGGATCGAGGTCGGTGCCGGGCTGGGCATCAGCACCGAGGCGGCCCGTACCCGCTCTGGTCGCAGCCGTCGCATGGAACAGTCCGGCCGGAGTGAGCGGTAGGGCCATGCAGCGGCCGGACACACCAAGTGACGGCGCCGGTCCGGGCATGCCGTTGCCGGATGCCGTTCTCGCCGACGTGATGCGGGACACCGGGGCCTCGGTGGGGCTGCTCTACCTGTTGCCGCCGACGGAGCGGGTCCTACGACTGGCCCTGGTGGGCGGGGTGTCCGGGCAGATCGCCGCTCCATGGGCACGCATCCCGTTGGAGGCCACGATTCCGGTGGCGGACGCCGTGCGGGAGCGGCGTCCGCTCTGGCTGGGCAGCCAGGAGGACATCGCCCGCCGCTACCCGAGGGTCGGCCTCGTCCTCCCGTACGACTTCAAGCTCGCCGCCGCCCCGATCACCAGTGATGGCACTGTGTGGGGCGGCATCGTGCTGCTGTGGCCCATCTGGCACCCCTCCGATCTCAGCACGGCCGACCAGGAGACACTCACAGCCTGCTGCCGCCGTGCCGCAGCGGTCCTGCACCGGGCCGCCGACAGCGGCCAGGCGGTGCAAGCGCCGGAAGAACCCCGTCTGCTCCCTGCCCAGCACCACCAGGAGACCGATCCCGCGCAAGGCGCCGCAGCCCTGGCCTTCACCGCGCGCCTGCCCGTGGGCTGCTGTGCCCTGGACCTGGAAGGCCGGCTCACCTTCATCAACGCCGCCGGCGCAGACCTGGTGGGTGCCCCGCCCGGGTCCCTGCTGGGCCACCGTCCCTGGGAGGTGCTGCCCTGGCTGCGCGATCCGATGTTCGAAGACCGCTACCGGGCGGCGGTGGTCAGCCGCCAGCCCACCTCCTTCACTGCCAGGCGCCCGCCCGACACCTGGCTGCTCTTCCAGCTGTACCCGGACGACAGTGGCATCAGCGTCCACATCACCCCCGCCGACACACTCCAGACCCACACCGCACCCCACCTGCCACAGCCGGCCGAGCCCATCGGCGCGACGGCGCTGTACCACCTCACGCACCTGGCCACCGCCCTGGCCGAGGCCGTCAGTGTGCACGACGTGGTCGAACTGGCCGCCGACCAGATCGTGCCCGCCTTCGGCCCCAAAGCCCTGGCCCTGCTGACCGTCGAAGCAGGACGCCTGTGCGTCACCGGATACCGCAACTACGGCGCCGATCTGATGGCCCGGTTCGACGCCGCCCCCATGAGCTCCGACACGCCCGCCGTGCGCGCCATCACCACCGGAACGCCCGCCTTCTTCCCCACCTTCGCCGACCTGAAGAAGGCCTATCCACCAGCCGTGCACCAGGACGGGATGGCCTCCTGGGCGTTCCTCCCCCTGATCGTCTCCGGCCGCCCGGTCGGCTCCCTCGTCCTCGCCTACGACCTGCCCCGCATCTTCCCGCCCACCGAACGAGCCCTGCTCACCTCACTGGCCGGACTGATCGCCCAGGCCCTCGACCGGGCCCGCCTCTACGACGCCAAACACGCCCTCGCCCACAGTCTCCAGACCGGCCTGCTGCCCCGCACCCTGGCGCACGTCCCCGGCCTGGAAACGGCCGCACGCTACCGGCCCGCCGGCCACGGCATCGACATCGGCGGCGACTTCTACGACCTCATCCCCGGCCAGAACGGCACCGTCGTCGTGGCCATCGGCGATGTCCAGGGACACGACACCAGCGCCGCCGCCCTCATGGGTCAGGTCCGCACCGCCGTACGCGCCCACGCCACCGCAGGCTCCTCACCGGGTGACGTACTCGCCCGCACCAACCGCCTGCTGACCGACCTCGACACCGGGCTGTTCGCCAGTTGTCTCATCGCCCACCTCGACCTGCCGCATCACCGCGCCCACCTGGCCACCGCCGGCCACCCCCCAGCCCTGCTGCGCCATCTCGACGGCCACACCGCCACTCTGCACCTGCCACCCGGGCTCCTGCTGGGCATCGACCCCGACACCGACTACCCCACCACCGACGTCGCCCTCTCCCCCGGCGCCGTCCTCGCCCTCTACACCGACGGCCTCGTCGAGACCCCCGGCACCGACATCGACGACGCCACCACCGCACTCGCCCACCGGCTGAGCACCGCACCGGCGCAGAACCTGGAAATGCTGGCCGACGCCCTCCTCGACCACGCCGAACGATCCGCCCCCCGCAACGACGACATCGCGCTGCTCCTCGTCCGCCCACACGGGTGATCTGCGCGTAGGCGTACCGACCTGCTGACCGCTCCGCCGGTGGCAGCGTGCCCCGCCAAGTCATTGGTCCGCGTGACGGCCGACCTGCCTGCGTGAGCCGCGACCGCCTTGTCAGGCCCTCCGTACGTTCTCAGAGCCTCGATACGTTCTCAGACACTCCGCACGACGGTGCCGAGGCTTTCAAGTGCCGTGACCTCGGCGGCCGGTGCAGTGGTGTCCGTGACGAGGGTGTGCGCAAGGGTGCAGGGACCGACGTAGGCGTAGGCGGTGTGGCCGAACTTGCTGCCGTCGGCCGCGACGATCACGCGGCGGGCGGAGGCGATGGCCGCCTTCTTCACCGCGGCGTCGTCGAGGTCGTAGGCGGTCAGGCCGTCGGCCGCGTCCAGCCCGCAGCAGCCGATGACGGCGGTGTCAAAGCGCAGAGCCGCCAGGGATGCCAGGGTGAGGGGACCAGTGAGGGCTCCCTCCGCGGCGCGCGGCTGCCCGCCGGGCACCACCAGCGTGGCCGGGCCCGGTGTCTCGCCCAGCAGGTGGATGGCCTGCAGGGACAAGGCCATCACGGTGACGGGCCGCTCGCGCAGGAGGCGGGCGACCTCCAGGCAGGTGGTGCCGCTGTCCAGCAGGACGCTCTCGCCATCGCCGATGAGTCCGGAGATCTCCGCCGCGATCCGGACCTTGGCGTCGACCGCTTCGTGGGCGCGCAGCGCGAAGGGGGGTTCCTCACCTCGCAGGAGCAACGAGCGTGCCCCGCCACGGACGCGCTCGAGCACGCCCTGCGCGGCCAGGATGTCGAGGTCACGTCGGATCGTCATCTCGGAGGCCCCCGTCAGCCCCGCGAGCTCCTGGACCGTGGCGCCACCGGAGTCCCTGACGGTCTTCGTGATCAGCCCGTGCCGGTCTGCGTTGCTCATGCCGCGATTGAACACCATCAGACAATGAACAAACAACTTGTTCGTAGCCGCCACTTTCGAACATGAAAGTTGTTCGTTACCGTGGGCGGCATGGAACGTTCGCTTCGAGCCGCCCGCGTGGCCACCTACGTCTACTTCGTCCTGTGCGGCACCCTCATGGGCGCGTGGGTGGTGCACATCCCCGCCATCGAGGAGCGCGTGGACATCAGCCATGCGACGCTGGGCGGCCTGCTGGTCCTCCTGGGCGTCGGGGCCTTCACCGGAATGCAGGTCGCCGGACGGCTGACCGACAGCCTCGGCGTGCGCGTCGTCGTGCCCGCCAGCGGAGCACTGTGCGGCGCGGCCCTGGCACTGCCCGGTCTCGCCCAGGATCCATGGACCCTGGCCGGGGCCCTGCTGATCTTCGGCTTCTGCAACGGCAGCCTGGACGTGAGCATGAACGTCCACGCGGTGCATGTGGAGAAGGCGTACGGCCGACCCGTCATGTCCGGCTTCCACGCGACGTTCTCCGTCGGCGGTGTTCTCGCGGCGCTCGTCGGAGCCGGTGCAGCGAGCGCCGGCCTGGGTACAGCCGCCGGCCTGGCCGCTCTGGGGGCCGTGGGCGTAGTGGTCGCCCTGGCGTCGGCACGTGCCCTGCTGCCGGCCGCCCCCACGCCAGCCGCCAGCGGCTCCGGGGAACAAGAGCAGGAGCAGGAACAGCAGGAGAAGCACACCGAGGCATCGTCGGGCGACAAGCGCCGCAGTGCCGGCGGGCGCGTCTGGCTCATCGCCGTCCTGGCACTGATGGTCATGCTCTGCGAGGGCGCCGCCAACGACTGGAGCGCCTTGCACCTCAAGGACGTCCTCGGCGCGTCCGCCAGCACGGCCGCCTTCGCCTACGGCACCTTCGCCGCGGCCATGACCACCGGCCGACTGCTCGCCGACCGCCTCGCCGCCCGGTTCGGATCCGTGGCGATCCTGCGCTACGGCGCAGCCATGGCCGCCGTCGGCATCACGCTGGTGGCCCTCGGACCCTGGCTGTGGGCGGCGTTCACGGGCTGGGCCCTGTTCGGCCTGGGCCTGTCCGGCTGTGTCCCGCAGCTGTTCAGCGCGGCCGGGCACGCCGACCCCGAAGCCGCCGGCGCCAACGTCTCCCGCGTCGCCGGACTCGGCTACGTCGGCATGCTCGCCGGCCCCGCCGTCATCGGCTGGTTGACCCACCTCGTCGCCCTCAACCACGCCTTCGTCCTGCTGACCTTCCTGTGCGTGACCACGGCTGTCGCCGGCGGGATCCTGCGCACCGGATCGGACAGCACCCGCGCGAGCGAACTGGCGCCCAGTGACCACTGACTGCCTGTGCGGCACGGTCCCTGACAACCGTTCCGCACAGGCCTCCCCCCCACCGTCACCAGGGCCGGGGACCACGCCCTCAGCCGACTGAAGGAGCCCCGCATGTCCGAGTCCCCCGCGTCACCGGCCCGCGGCCGTGTCGGTGTCATGCTGCCGCTCGATCTCCCCGTCGGTGAGGTGCTGCCCTACGTCCGGCGTGCCGAGGAGCTGGGGTTCGACGAGATCTGGGTGGTGGAGGACCTCGGCCGGCGCGGCGGTGTCGCCCAGGCCGCGACCGTCCTGGCCGCCACCACGAACCTCACCGTCGGGATCGGGATCATGCCCGCCGGTGCCCGCAACGCGGCCTTCGCCGCGATGGAGCTGGCCACCCTCGCCCAGCTCCACCCGGGCCGGCTCATGGCGGGGATCGGCCACGGCATGCCCGGCTGGATGCGCCAGGTCGGGTCCTGGCCCGAGAGCCCTCTGACCCTGATCAAGGAGTATGCGAGAGCGCTCCGTCTGCTAATCGCCGGCGAGCCCGGCCCCGAGAACGGCCGGTACGTCCGCTGCGTCTCCGGCACCCCCGCCCAGGCCCGTGCGGCGATCGACGCCCGCCATGCGGCCGGCGCGACCAGCGTCGTTCTCACCCCGGCGGGCCCCGACCGCCTGGCCGCACTGGACTCGCTCGCCCGCGCCCTGCCCCACCGGCCCTGCCCCGAACACCCCGACACCCCGAGGGAACGAACCCCATGACCACCGACCGCCGCCGCATCCTGCTCTTCGACCTGTTCGGCGTCATAGCCCGCCACCAACGCCCGGGCGCCCTGGAGAAGATGGCCGCCCGCTGCGGCACCTCCGCCGACGCCTTCACCACGGCCTACTGGACCCACCGCCCGCCCTACGACGCCGGCCGGCACACCGCGTACGCCTACTGGACCGATGTCCTGCACGCGCTGTCCCGCCCCGCCGACGCCGACACCATCGAAGAGCTGCGGCTCACCGACATCGAGAGCTGGTCCCGCGTCGACGACCGCATGGTCACCTACGTACGGGGCCTGCGGGAGCGGGCCCGGGTAGCCCTGCTGTCCAACATCCCCGCGGACCACGCGGACGCCTTCCTCGCCGCCCAGCCCTGGCTGCACGACCTCGACCATCTCGCCCTCTCCGCAAGGATCGGTGCCGCGAAGCCCGACCCGGCGGCCTTCCAGAACTGCGTCGTCACTCTGCGGGCGGCACCCGCCGACTTCCTCTTCGTCGACGACCGCGAGGAGAACGTCCGCGCGGCACAAGCGGCCGGCATGGACGGGCACGTCTTCCGCAGCCGGGAAGACCTCACAGCCGCCATCGACGCGTGGCTACCGACCCGTTGAGCCCCTGCATCGAGCCAAGGTCGGCTCCGCGACGCAGGCTGCCGAAGAACACCTCGGACAACAACCCACCCCTTCGCCACAGGCGTCACACCACGTCAGGTGCGCTCACCGTGGCGGGATCCCTGGATCCCTGCTGATCCGGACCGTCCGCCGGGGCAGCGGCCCGCAGTGCCGTCTCGACCCGGCGGTTGCTGGTCATGGAGGCCGTGACGGCCGTCATCGCCAGGAGGAGGACAGCCGCTGCGCAGAGCGGGGTACGGATGTCATGGGCAGTGGCCAGCCAGCCGCCGAGGAACGCTCCGACGGGGGCGGCGCACATGGCCAGCATGCGCGAGGTGGAGGCGACCCGTCCCATGAGGTGGGCCGGGACGATCGCCTGCCGGAGCGAGGGCCCGAGCACCATCGTGGCGCCCATCCCGGCCCCGCAGACGGCGAGTGCCAGCCCCGCCAGGTACGGGTTCGAGGCAGCGGCCAGGCCCAGGACGGCAAGCCCCTCGACGGCAGCCGTGCAGGTCAGCGCGGTGCCGGTACCGAGTCGCCGGCCGAGGTGGGAGGCGATGCCCGCACCGAGCAGACCGCCGCTGGCCTCCGCCGCGAGGAGCAGGCCGAAGCCGTAGGTGTCGATGCCGAGACGGTTGCCCGGCCATCGCCAGAAGGGCACGTTGTTCCTTCGTCCGCCCGTGAAGCCGAACGCCCCGACCGCGACGCGGCGTTCGCGTCGCCCCCCTCCTCGTCCTGCCGGGCATGACGCAAGGACGCGCCCGGGCGAGTCGGCCGGTGCGCGCCTCCGTCAGCCCCCGCTGCTCTCCCGGACCACGATCCGGTGGCCGACGATCTCGTCCCGGTAGGGGGCAGTGAGGTCCGGGGCGTCCACGCGCTCCAGCAGCCGGGTGACCGCCACGCGGGCGATCTCCCGTTTGTCGGGCGCGACGGTGCTCAGGCTGGGGACGCTGAACCGGGAGGCCTGGATGTCGTCGAAACCGACCACGTCGAGGTCACCGGGAACCCGCACACCGGCCTCGTGCAGGGCGCGCAGGGCGCCGAGTGCCAGGTTGTCGTTCAGGCACAGCAGCGCGTCCGGTGGGGACGCGTCCCGCGCCAGGCGGGCCGCCGCCTCGGCGCCGTCCTGCCAGTGGTAGGCCCCCACCGGCACCACGAGGCCGGCCTCGAAGGGCAGGCCCGCCGCGGCCAGGGCCTCGCGGTAGCCGTCGGTGCGCAGCCGGTCGGTGCCCTGCCGGCCGCGCAGGGTGCCGCCGATCACCGCGATGCGCCGGCGTCCCCGGGCCAGCAGGTGTTCGGTGGCTTCGCGCGCGGCTCGTACGTTGTCTATGCCGACGTGGTCGGTGTGTCCTTCGGCGGGGTGCTCGCCGAGGAGCACCAGGGGGAGCCGGCGGTCGCGGGTGGCGAGGTCGCGGGGCAGCAGGGACAGCGGGCTGAGGATCACCCCGTCGCAGAACTGGGTGTCGAAACCGTGCAGCGCGGCCAGTTCGCGCTCGCGCTCTCCGCCGGTGTGGTCGATCAGCACGGTCCGGCCCTGGCGTCCGGCCACCTCCATGACGTGCCGGGCCAGTTCGGAGAAGTACGCGACGTCGAGTTCGGGCACCGCGAGGGTGATCATGCCGGTGCGACCCTGGCGCAACTGTCGGCCGGCGATGTTCACGCGGTAGCCCAGGGCGTCGATCGCCTCCTGGACGACCGTGCGAGTCCGTTCCGAGACGTGCTCGTAGTTGTTGATCACGTTGGAGACGGTCTTGGGTGAGACGCCGGCGTACTCCGCCACGTCCTTGATCCTCGGTCTGGCCGCCACGCTGACCTTCCTTCCGAACTCCGGCGATCATACCGATCACAGAGAGCCCTTTCCGGCCACTCGGCCCCCGCAGCAGAATCTGCGACCGAGGTCTTTACATCGATGTAATCGGCATGATGCCATGTGCCCGCATCCACTCGCGTCTTCCCGCGCAACGCACCGACCTGCACTCTCGCTACGAGGAGCACCATGCCCGACCCGTACCTCCCGGACGAGCCACCCCGCCCCGAGTACCCCAGGCCCCAGTTCGTGCGGGACGCCTGGCTGAATCTCAACGGCGAGTGGCAGTTCGAGATCGACCGGTCCGACACCGGTCTGGAACGCGGCCTGACCGACCGCGATCTGGCCGACCGCATCCTCGTCCCGTTCTGCCCCGAGTCGGAGCTGTCCGGCGTCGGCGAGACGGACTTCCTGGAGGCGGTCTGGTACCGGCGTACCGTGACCGTGCCCGCCGAGTGGGCCGACGCCCGCGTGCTGCTGCACTTCGGTGCCGTCGACCACGACACCACCGTGTGGGCCAACGGCCAGGAAGTCGTCCGCCACCGCGGCGGCTTCACCCCCTTCACCGCCGACCTCGGCGACGTCGTCGCCGCCGGCGAGGAACTCACCGTCGTCGTACGCGCCCGGGACAGCCGCCACACCGTGCAGGCCCGCGGCAAGCAGGCGACCTGGTACGCCAACACCCACTGCCACTACACCCGGACCACCGGCATCTGGCAGACCGTGTGGCTGGAGCCGGTCCCCCGCGCCGTAGCCCTGCGCCGCCCCCGTATCACTCCCGAACTGGCCACCGGCTCCTTCCTGGTCGAGGTGCCGCTGTCCGCGAACGTCGCCGGGCACCGGGTGCGCGCCACGTTGGGCGACGCCGAGGGCACCGTCACGACCGCCGAGGGACGCGCCGATCTCGACCTGTGCCCCCGGCTGGTGCTCGCCGTGCCCGAGGAGCGGCGGCGCACCTGGTCGCCGGCCGACCCCCATCTGTACGACCTCGCCCTGGAAGTCCTCGGTCCGGACGGGTCGGTGGTCGACAGTGTCCGGTCCTACGCCGGGCTGCGTTCGGTGTCGGTGCGCGGCAAGGAGCTGCTCCTCAACGGCGAACGGGTCTTCCAGCGGCTGGTGCTGGACCAGGGCTACTACCCCGACGGCCTGATGACCGCGCCGAGCGACGCCGCGCTGCTGCGGGACATCGAGCTGGGGATGGCGGCCGGGTTCAACGGGGCCCGCCTGCACCAGAAGGTCTTCGAGGAGCGCTTCCTCTACCACGCCGACCGGCTCGGCTATCTGGTGTGGGGGGAGTTCGGGGACTGGGGCTGCGAGGTCGGCGTACGCGACGACAACCAGCGGCCCGACGCCTCGTACGTCACCCAGTGGCTGGAGGCGCTGGAGCGGGACCACTCGCACCCCTCGATCGTCGGCTGGTGCCCGCTGAACGAGACGTACCAGAACCTGCACGACCGCATCACCGTGCTGGACGACGTCACCCGCGGCATGTTCCTCGCCACCAAGCAGGCCGACCCGACCCGTCCGGTCGTCGATGCCTCCGGCTACGCGCACCGGGTACCGGAGACGGACGTCTACGACTCGCACTGCTACGAGCAGGACCCGGCGGCGTTCGCCAAGATCATGGCCGGGCTCGCCGAGGACCGGCCGTACGTCAACACGGGCCCCGAGGGCCGCGCCTGGTCCGTTCCCTACCGCGGACAGCCCTACTTCTGCAGCGAGTTCGGCGGGATCTGGTGGGACCCGGAAGCCGCCGCCGCGGCCGGTGACGACGCGGCGAGCTCCTGGGGGTACGGCGAACGGCCGCGCACCGAGGAGGAGTTCGTGGCGCGGTTCCGCGGCCTGACCGGCGTACTGCTCGACGATCCCGGCATGTTCGGCTACTGCTACACGCAGCTCACCGACGTCTTCCAGGAGCGCAACGGCGTCTACCGCTTCGACCGCTCGCACAAGGTGGACACGGCTCGGCTGCGCGCCGCCCAACTGCGCACCGCGGCCTACGAGTCCACGCCCTAGCCTCCCGTGCACCGCACTTCACGCAGAGACGCACTCGACTGCTGCCCGAGATTTACATCGATGTAAGAACGAGCGGTGGGCGGCCGCGCCGGATGACCCCCGATCCCCGCGCCGCCGCCCACCGGGAAGGAACCCTCATGACCGGCACACCCGCCCAGGTCGGTCGCCACGGGCCGACCCGACGCCGCGTCCTGACGACGGCACTCGCCGCCGGCGCGACGGCCCTCGGCACCGGAGCCCTTACCGGCTGCGGCTCGGCCCTGGCAGCCGACGACGGCTCCACCGTCCGGATGTGGGACCTCTTCAGCGGCGCCGACGGCGGCCTGCTCAACGACATGGTCGCCAAGGCCCGGCCCGACATGCCCGGCACCCGCGTCGAACGCACCGTCCTGGAGTGGGGCACGCCCTACTACACCAAGCTCGCCATGGCCTCCGCCGGCGGCCGGGGACCCGACGTCGCCGTATCCCACATGTCCCGTCTCGCCGGGTACGCGCCCACCGGGCTCCTCGACGCCTGGGACCTGGACGTCCTGGCCGAGTACGGCATCGCCCGGGACGACTTCGCCGACGCCGTCTGGTCACGCACCCAGTTCGACGGCAAGACCTACGCCATCCCCCTGGACACCCACCCCTTCATCGTCTTCTACCACCCCGAACCGGCGAAGAAGGCCGGCCTGCTCACCGCCGACGGCACCCTCGACACCGACGCCTTCTCCTCCCCCGCCACGTTCCTCGCCGCGGGCAAGGAACTCGCCAAGGCCTCCGGCAAGCAGGGCATCGCGTTCGGCTACGTCACCGACACCGCCCAGTGCTGGCGGCTCTTCTACGGCCTCTACCACCAGACCGGCGGCCGGTTCGAGCTGCCCGAGGGCGGACCGGCCGAGGTCGACGTCGACCGGATGGCCGAGGTCATCGCGTTCATGGCCAGGATCGTCGACGGCACCGTCAATCCCCGCAGCCTCGACTACGCCTCCGCCATCGCCTCCTTCGTCAACAACCAGACGGCG
This sequence comes from Streptomyces sp. NRRL B-24085, assembly GCF_001282115.1. Lineage (GTDB taxonomy): Bacteria > Actinomycetota > Actinomycetes > Streptomycetales > Streptomycetaceae > Streptomyces. Next base: position 13,229 of record NZ_LJBR01000141.1, read on the forward strand.
ATGATCCTCTCCGGCGAATGGGAACTGGGCACCTTCCGCACCACGGACAAGAACGTCGGCGCGGCCCCCTTCCCCACCGTGTTCGGCACCCCGGCCGTCTACGCCGACTCGCACTCCTTCGTCCTGCCCCACCGCGACCACCCCGACGAGGAGCACCGGCGCCGCACCCACCGCGCGGTGGCCGCCCTGCTCAAGGCCGGACAGATCTGGGCCACCGCCGGACACATCCCCGCCTACACGCCGGTCACCGAGACCGCCGCGTACGCCGCGCTCACCCCGCAGTCCCACTACGCCCAGGCCGCCGACCACGTCGTCCTCGACCCGGCGGCATGGTTCGCGGGAGCGGGCTCCGACTTCCAGAACGCGATGTGCCAGGTCCTCCAGCAGGCCCTCCTCGGCGACACGAGCCCCGACCGCGCGGCACGCGCCATGGTGGGCCGCCTGAACGCCTTCCTCTCCAAGCCCAGCCCGGCCTGATCCGGCCGCGAACCACCCGCGCAGGAGGCACAACGATGTCCTCTCCCCTCGCCCCGTCCCGCACCGGGACACCCATGGCGCGCCGGATCCTCTCCCCCGGCCTGCTGTTCGCCCTGCCCTTCCTCGTGCTCTTCGCCCTCTTCATGGTCTGGCCCCTGGCCCAGGGACTGTGGATGAGCTTCACCGACACCTCACTGTCGGCGCACACGCCGAGCTTCATCGGCCTCGACAACTTCTCGGAGGCGCTCCAGGACGCCGAGATGTGGCGGGCCCTCGGCCACACCGTGTGGTTCACCGTCCTGTCGACCGTCCCGCTCGTCGTCGTCGCCCTCGGCATGGCCCTCCTGGTCCACACCGGGCTGCCCGGCCAGTGGGTGTGGCGCCTGGCGTTCTTCGCGCCCTACCTGCTGCCCGTCGGCGTGGTCACGCTGGTGTGGGCCTGGCTCTTCCAGGGCGACCTGGGCCTGTACAACCAGATCCTCAACGCGGTCGGCCTCGACTCCGTGGCCTGGCTCAGCGACAAGTCGGTCGCGATGTGGGCGATCGTGCTCACCACCCTGTGGTGGACCGCCGGCTTCAACTTCCTCCTCTACCTCGCGGCTCTCCAGTCGGTGCCCGACCACCTCTACGAGGCCGCCGCCCTCGACGGGGCGGGAGCGTGGCGGCGCCTGTTCTCCATCACCCTGCCGCAGCTCAGCCGGATCACCGTCGTCGTCACCGTCCTCCAGGTCCTCGCCTCGTTGAAGGTCTTCGACCAGATCTACCTGCTCACCAAGGGCGGCCCGGACAACTCCACCCGCCCGGTCATCGAGTACATGTACGACGTCGGCTTCACCGGTTACCGGCTCGGCTACGCCTCGGCGATCAGCTACGTCTTCTTCGCCCTCGTCATCCTCGCCTCCGCGGCCCAGTACGCCGCCCTCCGCCGCCGGGAGAAGTGACATGACCTCCACCACCGAACTGCCCGCCCGCAGCCCCGGGGCCGCACCGCGCTCACCGGTCATCCGCGAAGTGGCCGCCCGCAGGCACCGCGCCGAGGCCCGCCGCACCCACCTCTCCCTCGGCGACAGCCGCACCGCCCGCACCCTCACCTTCGCGCTGCTGACCCTGCTGGCCCTGCTGTGGCTGCTGCCGGCCGGCTGGGGACTGCTGACCGCCTTCAAGTCGGAGCAGGACGCGAGCGATCCCGTGCACTGGCTGTGGCCCAGGCACGGCTTCACCCTCGCCGGGTTCCGCAGCGTGTGGGAGCACGGCGACCTGCCGCTGTGGATGTTCAACAGCTTCCTGATCGCGGCCGTGGTCACGGTGATCACGGTGGCCGTGTCGGCGATGGCCGGTTACGCCTTCTCCCGCACGCGGTTCGCGGGCCGCAAGGCCCTGTTCACCGTCACGGTGGCGGCCGTCCTGGTGCCGCCGCAGATGCTGATCGTGCCGTGGTTCCAGCAGATGCTGACCCTGAACCTGGTCGACACCTACGCGGCGGTGATCCTGCCGCAGACCGTGGCGCCGGTGATGGTGTTCATCCTCAAGCGTCACTTCGACTCCCTGCCCAGGGAGTTGGAGGAGGCGGCGCGCATCGACGGCGCCGGACACATCCGGATCTTCTGGTCCGTGCTGCTGCCCCTGTCCCGCCCGATGCTGTCGGCCGTCGCGATCTTCGTGTTCATCGGGGCCTGGAACAACTTCCTGTGGCCCTTCGTCTCCACCTCGGACCCGGACCTGATGACCCTGCCGGTGGGCATCACGTCGGTCAAGGACGCCTACGGGGTCCAGTACGCCCAGTCGATGGCGTCGGCCGTGCTCGCCGCGCTGCCGCTGGTGGTCGTCTTCCTGTTCTTCCAGCGGCACATCGTCAAGTCCGTGGCCACGACGGGACTCGGTGGCCAGTGAGACCGACCGTCGTGGCTGAGGCGCACACCGACCGACGCAGCCGTAGATCGCTATGTCTCGTCTCGTCGAGGCGGTCCAGGGTGGTCCAGGGCAGCTTGCAGGTCGTCGCTCCTGGCCTGAACGCGCTCGCGCTCCGCGGTGATGCGCATCTGCTGGAAGAACCGCACCAGGGTGACGGCGTCCGGCCGGTAGAGGCGCCGGCCGGACGGGCCGCGATGAGAAGTCCCTGCTGCCCCCACGCCCCCTGGCCGACGCGGATCATTCGCTCGGGCGCGGCCCACGTGACGGTCGTGGTGATGCCTCTCACCCCGACCCTGACGCCGTGGACCTGCCCGGGGTCGAGGTGCTGCCCCTCGACATCACCGATCCCGCCTCCGTGAGGGCCGCCGCCGAGGCCGCCCCGGACGTCTCGCTCCTCGTCAACAACGCGGGAATCAGCACGGGGACGGACCTGGTGACCGGTTCGCTGGACGCGGTCCGGCAGGAGCTGGAGACCAACATGTTCGGCCACCTGGGAATGATCCGGGAGTTCGCGCCGGCGCTCGCCAGGAACGGCGGTGGCGCGATCGTCAACGTCCTCTCCGCCATGTCCTGGTTCGGGGGCAGGGGCGCCAATGCCTACCACCTGACCAAGGCCGCCGCCTGGGCCATGACCAACGGTGTCCGCCTGGAGCTCGCCGAGCAGGGCACCCTCGTGACGGCGGTGCACCTCGGCCTGGCCGACACCGACATGGCGGCGGGCTGGCCCGTGGAGAAGATCGCTCCCTCGGACCTGGCCGACGCGGCGCTCGACGGTGTCGAGACGGGTTCGGCCGAGGTCCTCGCCGACCAGTGGAGCCGGGACGTCAAGTCCCGGCTGCCGCTGACGCCGGAGGAGTTCAACGCCGCAATGGAACGCGCCCTGGCGGCGCTGATGGCGGCCTGAGAGGCCCGTCGGGCCACGCCGGCTTCGGTCGATCGTCCAGCAGTTCTTGCGGGGCAGATCGGCCAGCAGACGGCGTACGAACTCCCCCAGCCGGCGCCGGAGTTCAGAACGGCGAACCACCCGCTCCGCCAAGATCCACGATTGCGGCTGGCTGCTGGGCGTCCTTGTCCGGATCAGGTGAGGGAGACGGAACGATGGACAGGGAAGGGGTGGATGACTTCAGGAGGATCGTGCCCCAGTCGCCCAGCAGCCTGTAGTTGTCCTCGTCGCGGGTCAGGGAATCGACCGATCCGAAGTCGAGAGTGCCACTCGCGTCGATGGCGGGCTTGACGACGCCCTGCCCCGTCCAGTGCAGCTCTTGTACGGGTGAGAAGACGATCGTGGCCTGACGGAAGCAGGCACGATCCCCGGGCAGAGGGGCCCCGTACGACGGGTGACCAGGCAAGAGCAGCAGATCGAGCTGGAGGCTCAGCACGGCTGGACGGACCGTTATGTCCAGGACGTAGCTGCCTTCCAGGCTGGCGTACTCGAACCCTGGAAGGTTCGTGTAGTTGTCGCGCACGGCTTACCCCTCGGGCTGACTGCAAGGTACTGATCATGCTGCTGACCCGGGGGAACATGCCAGCGATATGGAGCGCGGACAGTCGATGCCACCCGGGACATGTCCGCGGCTCCGGTTTCGCCCCGCGTCAGGTCACCGATCCCGCGGGGGGCGGTGCCGGGTCGTAGGCGGACTCTTCCGTGAGGTCGCGCAGGCGCGTGGCGGCGGTGAGCATGTCCCGGTGAGTGGTGAAGAGGGCGTTGACGCCGAAGCGGAGCAGGTCGGGCGCGCGCATGTCGGCGATGACGCCGCGCTCGGCGAGGGCGGCGGTCAGACCGCGGGCGTGGGGGTGCCGGAGGGTGACCTGGCTGCCGCGACGGTCGGGGTCGGCCGGGGTGACGGGGGTGAAGCCCACGGGGGTGAGGAGTTCGTCCGCGCAGTGCAGGAAGAAGCCCGTCAGGGAGAGGCTCTTGGCGCGGAGCCGGTGCAGGTCGACGCCGTCGAAGGCGGTGAGGGCCGCTTCCAGGGCGAGCAAAGAGAGGATCGGCGGGGTGCCGATGCGGGCACGGGCGATGCCGGGGGCGGGCGTGTACGAGTCGGCCAACGCGAAGGGATCGGCGTGGCCGGTCCAGCCCGGCAACGGGGTTTCCAGCGTGGTGTGGTGGCGCCGGGCGACGTAGAGGAAGGCGGGAGCGCCGGGGCCGCCGGAGAGGAACTTGTAGCCGCAGCCGACCGCCAGGTCCACGCCCAGGCCGTCGACGTCCAGGGGCAGGGCGCCGGCGGCGTGGCACAGATCCCACAGCGCGAGGGCGCCGGCGTCGTGGGCGGCCCGGGTCAGTGCCCGCATGTCGTACAGCTCACCGGTGCGGTAGTCGACGGGCGAGTAGCTGACGACGGCGACCCGTTCGCCCTCGGCGGCGAGGAACTGCGGGAGCTCCGCCGGGCGTACGTGCCGTACCTCCAGGTCGCGGCGGCGGGCGACCGCGTCGGCGAGGTAGCGGTCGGTCGGGAAGTGTCCGGGGTCGGTGACCAGCAGCGGTCGGTCCGGGCGGAGCGCGGCGGCGGCGTCGAGTGCCGTGAAGAGCTGCACGCTGGTGGAGTCGCCCACGATCGTCTGCCCCGGCGCCGCCCCGATGAGCGTGCCGATGGCGTCGCCGACGCGCAGCGGTGCCTCCCACCAGCCGGCCGCGTTCCAGGAGCCGATGAGTCCGGTCGCCCACTGGTGCCGTACGACGTCGTCCAGGGCGGCCGGCACGGCGGCGGGCAGCGGGCCCAGGGAGTTGCCGTCTAGGTACACGACGTCCGGCGGGAGCAGGAAGCGTGACCGGAGGTCGGCCAGGGTGTCGTCGGCGTCGAGTTGCGCGGCCTGCTCGTGCAGGGTGGCGGTTGCGGAGAGTGCGGTGGTCATCGGTGTGCGGCCTCCTCGTGCGCGCGGCCGGCGTCCGCCGGGAAGTGGGCGGCCGCCATGTCCCGGAGGGTGTCGGCGACCGCGCGGGCGCCGGGTGCCCCGGGTTCGATGAGGGTGTAGTGACCGGTGCCGGGCAGGACGACCGTCCTGAGGTCCCGGTGCACGGCCGCGTAGTCGCTGAACTGCGTGAGAGGGACCTCCTCATCCGCGGCGCCGTGCAGAAGAACCGTGGGCACGCCGGTGGTTCCTGCGTCGCGCAGCAGGGTGAGGGGGTCTACCTCGGGCAGGCGCGATGCGAAGTGCTCCTCGCTGCCGAGGAGTTGCAGGGCGGCGTCGTTGCTGAGGCGGTCGCGGCGGGTGGCGGTGAGGTCGGTGATCGGGGCCAGGGCGAGCACGGCCGTCGGCAGGGCCCGGGTGTGCCAGCGGGAGTCGGGCGGCAGCAGGCCCCGGGCGGCGCACCACAGGGCCAGGTGGCCGCCCGAGCAGTGGCCTGCCAGGACGTAGGGACGCCCCTTGGGCAGCGTGTCGACGATGCGGGCGATGTCGTCGAAGGTCTCGGGATAGCCGCCCGCGCCGCCGGACCGTCTGAAGCCCGGGAGCAGGACGTCGAAGCCCTGCGTGTTGAGCCAGGCGGCGAACGGGGTCAGGTGCATCCGGTCGTAGCGCCAGTAGCCGCCGTGCAGGAGGATCACCAGCGGGGCGCTCGGGTCCTCGGACGGCCAGGCGTCGTAGGTCTGGTGGGGGTGGTCGCCGTAGCGGCCGTGCACCGGTGCCAGGACCGGCTTCAGGCTCAGGACCCGCTGTTCTTCCTCGGCCGCGAAGGCGGAGATCGTCCTAGATGTCACCGCGCACCTCCCACAGTTCGGGGAAGACCGGCCGGGCCGCGCGCTGTTCGAGCCAGGCGAGCCCGGCGGATCCGGCACTGCCCGGTTTGGCTCCCATGGCGCGGCGGACCACCAGGACGTGGTCGAACCGCCAGCGGGTGACGAGTTCGGCGATGTCGGTGAGGAGTTCGCCCAGCGCGAGGTGGGGGTGGTGCTGCGGTCCGGCGTAGACGTGCCTCCATGCCTCCACCACGCCGGGGTCGCTGTCGTAGGGGCGGGTCACGTCGCGTTCGCGGACGTGGGCCGGGACCGGCAGACCCTGGCGGTGGAGGTAGGCCAACACGTCGTCGTACAGGGACGGTTCACGGTAGGTCTCGGCGAGCGCCTCGTGGACGGCCGGGTCGCCGCGGTGGGCCCGCAGCAGTCCGGCGGACTTGTCGCCGAGGAGGAACTCCATGTGCCGGTACATCGCCGACTGGAAGCCCGAGGCCCGGCCGAACGCGGCTCTGAAGCCGTTGAACTGGGCGGGGGTCAGGGCGGCGATGGGCGCCCAGGCGCCGTTCAGAGCGGTCAGCGCACGGCGGCTGCGCACCAGCGCGTCCATGGCGGCGGGCAGGTCGTCCTTGGCGAAGGCGACCTTGGCGGTGCGCCACTCGTGCACGATCAGCGTGAACCACAGCTCCATCACCTGGGTGGTGACCAGGAAGCCCATCTCGTCCGGGGCCTCGGTGAGGGGGTGCTGCAACGTGTTGAGGACGGAGGCGTGCACATACGTGTCGTAGGGGCTGGCGCCCTCGAAGGGGCAGGTCAGGGCGTCGTCGGTCGCCGGGGCGTCGAGGGTGGTCGTGCGGTCGTTCATCACATCTCCCAGGAGTGCGTAGGGGTCACACACCGAGGTGGGCGCCGCCGGAGGCGTCGATCCACTGGCCGGTCACCCAGCGGGCGTCGTCGCTCGCGACGAAGGAGACGACGTCCGCGATGTCCACCGGGTCGCCGAGCCGGCCGAACGTGGAGGCCTCGGAGTAGCGGCGGCGGATCTCCGGGACGGCGAGGGTGGGGTTGATCTCCGTCTCGGTGTAGCCGGGTGCGACGGCGTTGACGGTGATGCCCCGGGGGCCGAGTTCCTGCGCCAGGGAGAGGGTGAGGTAGTCGAGGGCGGCCTTGGTCATGGTGTAGGAGACGATCGCCGGGAACGCGACGCGGGTCGCGACGGAGGAGATGTTGACGATCCTGCCGCCGTCGCGCAGGCGGTCCAGTCCGCGCTGGATGATGAAGAACGGCGCCTTGGTGTTGATGGCGAAGACGCGGTCGTAGTCGGCCTCCGTCACCTGGGCGATCGGGCGGGGGACGGTGATGCCCGCGTTGTTGACGAGGATGTCCAGGCCGGCCGGGGCGTCCTGCTGCGCCAGGGCGTCGTCGAAGGCGGACCACAGGGTGTCGGCGTCGCCGGGGACGCCGAGTTCGGCGTGGACGGGGAAGGCGCGGCCGCCGTCGGCCTCGATCTCCTTGACGGTCCGCTCGGCCGCCGTCAGGTCGTGGCCGTAGTGGACGGCGACGAGGGCGCCCTCGCGGGCGAGGCGGTGGCTGATGGCTCTGCCGATGCCCCGGCTGCCTCCGGTGACCAGGGCGGTCTTCCCCGTGTGGCGGGCGGTGGCGGTCATCGTGGGTCTCCTTCGCTGCGGGGTGGCGTGGTGGTGGCGATCCGCCGCCGGCATCGAACGGGGTCTCCGGTGCGCATCGGGCGGCGAAGTCGAGGGCGGTCGTCGTACGTGGTCTTGGATGTGCCTCAGGCGTCGAAGTCGAGGGTGATCTCGGGGGTGCGGGGCCGGGCGCGGCAGACGAGGGTGTAGCCGGCGGCGCGGTCGCGTTCGTCCAGGGCGTGCTGGCCGTCCGCCGTCACCTGCCCGGCCACGACCTTCGCGCGGCAACTGCCGCACACGCCCTCACGGCAGGCGTAGGGCACGTCGGGGTGGGTGCGCAGCAGTGCGTCGAGCAGGACCGGGTCGTCCGGCAGGACGGTGGCGGCGCGGCGGCGCCCGTCGAGCAGGGCGGTGACCCGATACTCGCCCGCCCTCGGTGCCTGGGTGATCGGCTCCGGCTCCCGTGGCTGCGTGCCGTCCACGGTGAACAACTCCCAGCGAACGAGGGAGGGTTCTGCTCCCAGGTCGGCCAGCACGTGCCGTGCGGTGGCGACGAGGCCGGGCGGTCCGCACAGGGCGAACGTGGTGTCCGGGCCCGGACGGGCGTCCACGGCCGCGAGCAGCCGGCGCACTCCGGACGCGTCCAGCCGCCGGGCGAGCGGACCGCCCCCGCTCCCCCGGTCCTCTCGCGTCAGCACGTACAGGACGGTGAAACGGTCGACGAACTCGTCCTTGATCTCCGCCAGTTCATCGGCGAGCACGGCGTCGGCGGAGGTGCGGACCGAGTGGACGAGGCTGACGCGGCAGGCCGGGTCCCGGCGCAGGGCGTGGGCTGCCATCGGGGCCAGCGGGGTGATGCCGGTGCCGCCCGCGAGGAGGACGTGGTGGGCGCCCGGCAGCCGAGGCAGGGCGAAGGTGCCGGTGGGCGCGGAGAGTTCGAGGCGCGTGCCCGGCGCGAGCCGGGTGGTGGCGTACTCGCCGAAGCCGCCGGGCCCGGAGCGTTTGATCACCAGGCGGAGCGCTGTGGGTGTGTGCGGTGGCGGGCAGATCGAGTAGCTGCGGCGCAGTTCGGCGCCGGAGGCCTGCCGGTGCCGGACGACGACGTGCCGGCCGGGGTGGTGGGCGAAGACGTCGCGCAGGCCGGTGGGTACGTGCAGGGTGACGGCGACCGTGTCGGCGCTCAGGTGACGGACCTCGGTGACGTCGAGTGGGTGCCAGCCGGTGCGGCGGGGCGGACCGGCCGGTGCCTCGTCGAGGAGGGCGGGCGGGGCGGTGTTCACGGTGTGCCTCACAGCGCGGTCAGGTGCGGGAAGGGCTCGCGGCACGCCGTGCACCACAGCACCGACTGGCAGCGGGCCGGTCCGAAGGTGCTGTGCGGCCGGGTGGCCCGTGAGCCGCAGTGCGGGCAGGGCACGGCACCCAGTGCGACGGGGACGGGGCGTGCGGGTGCCGGGGTCACGGGTGGGGCGATGCCGTGCGCGGCGAGGGCGCGCCGCCCCTCGGGGGTGATGCGGTCCGTCGTCCAGGGGGGTGTCAGGACGTGCCGGACGCGGCCGTCGGGGTGCCCGCAGGCGGTCAGGACCTCCCGCACGGCGGCGGTGATCTCGGGCAGCGCGGGGCAGCCCAGGTAGGTGGGCGTGATCTCCACCTCCAGCACCCCGTCGGTGCCGGGGGCGACGCGGCCCACCACACCGAGGTCGCCGAGGCCGATCACCGGCAGTTCCGGGTCCGGGAGCGCGGCCACCCGCTCGCGCACCTCCGCGACGGAGAGGCCGGCCGTGACCGACGCGGGCACGGGTGCGGGTGTCGGCGTGGGTACGGGCACGGCAGTGGGCGTGGGTGTGGGCGCGTTCACCAGGTGCCTCCGGGAAACTGCCGCCGTACGGACTGGAGTTCGGCGATCAGGGGGCCGAACTCCTCGGTGTGCAGGCCCGCGCGGCCGCCAGTGGCGGTCCAGGTGGGAGTGGGCACGGTGAGTCCCGCCTCGGTGACGACGTCGGTGACCTGTCCGAGCCACAGGTCACGCAGGGGTGCCGGGGAGGGCACGGTGCCGGACGCGGCCAGGCGGCGCAACACGTCGTCCTCCTCGAAGAGTTCGCCGGTGTAGGGCCACACCCTCTCCAGGGCGTGTCGCATGCGGCGCGCGCTCTCGGCGGTGCCGCGTCCCAGCGTCACCGTCCAGCGGTCGGCGTGCAGCCGGTGGAAGGCGACCTCCTTGGCGGCCCGGGCCCCGAACGCGGCGAGCTCGGGGTCGGCACAGTGCGCGAGGCTCTCGTAGTAGAGGACGGCGTAGTGGGTGTAGGCGAGCTGCCGGGCCACGGTCACGGCGAAGTCGCCGTTGGGCAGCTCGGTCAGCAGGGCGTTGGTGAACTCGCGTTCCGAGCGGGTGTAGGCGAGGTCGTCCTCGGTGCGGCCGGTTCCGTCGAGGCTGCCGGCGCGGGTGAGCAGGGCGCGGGCGTGGCCGATCAGGTCGAGGGCGATGTTGGACAGGGCCAGGTCCTCGTCGATGGTGGGCGCGCGGGTGATCCACTGGCACAGCCGCTGTCCGAGGACGAGGGCGTCGTCGCCCAGGCGCAGCAGATGCCGGGCCAGGTCGGGATCGGCGGCGGACGGCGGTCGGCCCGGCGCGGTGCCGGGGCGCAGCGCCGCGACGTCACTCGTGGTGCTCACCTTCGGGGCCTTTCTCGGTCAGCGGCGCGTAGTGCTCGGGGTAGCGGTACGGCTTGTGGCGGGCGCCCGCGAAGTACGGGTCACGCTCGTCCGGGGAGGCCGTGTGCACGGAGTCGGAGCGGACCACCCACAGCGACAGGGGATCGCCCCGACGCGTGTACAGGTCGCGGGCTGCGGCCAGGGCCGCGTCCGGGCCGGCGGCGCGCACCGACCCCACGTGCTGGTGGGCCAGGCCCCTGCGGGCCCGCAGGAACACCTCCCAGGACGCCGGCGCGCCCTCCCGTGCCGCGCTCATACGGCCGCTCCCCGTGGTTCGTCCGTCCTCGCGGCGTACGCGACCGCGGCCTCCCCGACCCAGGCGCCGTCCTCGTGCGCGGCCAGGCGGTTCGCGATGCGCTGCCGCGCCCAGTGCGTGTCGTCGCCCAGGGCCGTGCGGTAGGTGTCCCAGTCGACGGGCGTGAAGTCGTAGTGGCCGCGCTCCTCGTTCCAGCGGATCGCCGGATCGGGCAGCGTCAGGCCCAGGCGCTCGGCCTGCGGGACGCAGGTGTCGACGAAACGCTGACGCAGCTCGTCGTTGGTGTGGCGTTTGATCCCCCAGGCCATCGCGCGGCGGGAGACCGCGGCCCCCAGCGCGGCGGTCCGCGCGTCGGCGCCGCCCGCCTCGGTGTCCGGCGGCCCGAACATCAGGGCCACCGCCGGCAGCCACCAGCGGTTCACCGCGTCCTGCGCCATCTCCTTCTGCTCCGGCGTCCCCTCGCACAGCGCGCGCATCAGGTCGTAGCCCTGGCGCACATGGAAGGCCTCCTCCTGGCAGACGCGGCGCATCGCGCGCGCGTAGGGCCCGTAGGACGTACGGCACAGGGGTGCCTGGTTGATGACGGCGGCGCCGTCCGTCAGCCAGGCGATGGCACCGGTGTCCGCCCAGGTCAGCGCGGGGTGGTTGAAGGTGGCCGAGGCGCGCTGACGGCCGTGGTGCAGGGCGTCCAGCAGGTCGGCGCGGTCCACGCCGAGCGTCTCGGCGGCGGAGTACAGGTACAGGCCGTGCCCTGCCTCGTCCTGCACCTTGGCGAGCAGGACGGACTTGCGGTGCAGGGACGGGGCGCGGGTGAGCCAGGCGCCCTCGGGCTGCATGCCGATGATCTCGGAGTGGGCGTGCTGGGCGATCTGACGGATCAGCATGCGGCGGTAGCCGTCGGGCATCCAGTCACGCGGTTCGATCGTCTCACCGCCGGCGATGAGCGCGTCGAAGTGGGAGAGCAGGTCGTCCTCGGGCGTGGCGGTGGTGCCGTCCGCGGCGGCGGTGGCGGTGCCCTGCGCGGTAGCGGTGGTGGACGTGGTCACCGTGCACCGCCCGCGCGCCCGGCCGTACTCGCGCTGCCGCCCCGCTGCCGGACACCGCCCGGACGTCCGGCGACCGCCGCAGCGCCGACCTCCCCCCGGACACCGCCCGGACGTCCGATGACCGCCGGGGCGGCGCCGTACTGCGGGCACCGTCCCGGGGCCCGGACCCGTACCGGCTGCCTGGGCACGCGCATCACTCCTTCGGTTCGACGACCGCCCGCGCGGGGCGCCGGGCGGAGCGGGTTGCTTCGTTGCGGTAAGAGGCCGGGCATACGGCCCGGCTATCCCCGCCGGGTGGGGTTCGGGCGCGTGACAAAGCTCACGGGAGGGCCCGGGGAGTGCGGCCGGGCGCCGCGGCCTCTTGAGGAGGTGACAGTCGTAGACCGCGGCGGCCGGCACGCCGAGGCGAAAGGGGAAAGCATGAGCACCATCAGGGAGTTGCTGGTCGAACTCACCGGCACCGCCGAGTACGCCGACCGGATCGGCGACGACGCCGACCTGGCCGCCAGCGGCATCGACTCCGGGGACCTGGTGCGCCTGGTCCTGCTGGTCGAGCAGCGACTCGGCGTCGAGATCACCGCGGAGGACATGGAGGAGCTGCGCACGATCGGCGACTACGAGCGTTTCGTGGCCGAGCGCGCGGGGGCCGCCGCGAGCGGCGGTGCGTGATGTGGCTGACGCAACTGCTGGAGCGCAACCGCCAGTGCCGGCCCGGCCGAATCGCGCTGGTGGACGACGACCGCAGCGTCACCTGGGCCGAGTTGCACGACCGCACGCTCCAACTGGCTCGCGGTCTTGCGGAGTTGGGCATCGAGCGGGGTGACCGCGTGGCCGTGCTCTCCAAGGACCGGATCGAGGTCCTGGAGAGCTACTTCGCGCTCGCCCGGCTCGGCGCCCTGTTCGTGCCGCTCAACCACAGCCTGGCCGAGCCCGAGGTCGCCGGGATCGTCGAGCGGGTCGGCGCGGTGGCCGTCCTCGGTGAGTCCGAACTGCTGGACCGCCACGCCCGTCTGCCGAAGTCGGTGCGTCTGCGGGTGGCCTTCGACAAGCCCGCCTTCGCGGCGCTGGGCACCCTGGCCGAAGAGCGGGAGCTGCCGGACGTCGCCGACACCGACCCGATCGCCGTGCTGCACACCTCGGCGACCACCGGGCAGGCCAAGGGCGTGACGGTCGACAGCGCGTCGTTCCGCGCGATCGCCCTCGGCTGGCTGGTGATGGCCCGCCCCACCGACGACATCGTGATGGTGAACTGCTGCCCGCTGTACCACGGCAGCATGGTCGTGTCCCTCACCTATCTGGCGGCCGGCGCGACAGTCGTGCTGATGCCTGGGTTCACCCCGCAGCGGGCGCTGTCGGCGGTGGAGCGGCACCGTGCCACGCACATGTGGCTGGTGCCGCAGATGCTGCGTTTCATGCTCCAGGCGAAGGCGTCCGCGCACACCGACCTGTCCTCCCTGCGGGAGGTGCTGTACGGGGCCGCCCCCATGCCCCTGGACGTGTACGCCGACGCCGTCGAACGGCTCGGGTGCGGTTTCCGGCAGGTGTACGGCATGACGGAGGTGGGCGGCCCCTTCGTCACCCTCGGTCCCGACGAGCACCCCGCGCCGGGGGACGTCACCGCCCGCATCCCGTGCGGACGGGTCGTGCCGGGCATGTCCGCCCGTGCCGTCGACGAGGCCGGCCGGGAACTGCCCCCCGGCGAGATCGGCGAGATCGTGGTGCGCGGGCCGGGCGTCATGCAGGGCTACTGGAACGACCCGGAGGCCACGAGCGAGATCACCCGGGACGGCTGGATCAGGACGGGTGACCTCGGCTTCATGGACGACGAGGGCCGCATCAGCCTGGTGGACCGCACCAAGGACGTGATCATCCGTGCGGGGCAGAACGTCTACCCCTCGGAGATCGAGCGCGCCCTGATGACCCACCCGGCGGTCCGGGACGCGGCCGTCGTCGGCATGTCCGACGAGGACTACGGCGAGGTGCCGCTGGCCTACGTCGCCCTGGAGTCGGGCGCGGAGGCGGGCACCGCGGAGTTGCTCGCCCACGTCGCGGGGCTGCTCGCGCCGTACAAGCGGCCGCGCCGGGTGGAGTTCATCGAGCAGGTGCCACGCAATCCCGCCGGAAAGATCATCAAGAAACTGTTGCGGGTGTGAGCACGTGCGAGGGCGGACGGCGATGACCGAGCGCCCGACCCCGACCGGGCCGGCCACGACGCGGACGCCGTGGCCGGCCCGGGCTGGTGTGGGGCTCGGCTCGGCGGTTCAGGACGGCGAGGGGCCTGCGTGGTCGGGGCCGGCTGGAGAGGAGCCGGTGAGCCCCGGGAGACCTGTGCGGCCGGGCCGGGCCGGCGAGGAGCCGCAGCACCGTGGCATGCCGTTGCCAGGGCTGGGCGAGGACCTGACAGCTCTACGTCCGCGCCTTCTCGCCGCCGGGCTCGGGCTCGGTGTCGCGGCAGTCTCCGAACCGGGAGCGGAACCGGCCGGGCCCGCCGAGGCGACCGCCGCGGCGTCGATGCCCGAGCAGCGGCGGCTGGAGTTCCTCGCCGGCCGGCGGGCCGCCCGCAGGGCCCTGCGAACGGTGGGCCTGGACTGCGGTGAGATCCCCCGCTCGGGGCGCCTGCCGGTGTTCCCGCCGGGCCGGGCCGCGTCGATCTCGCACAGTGCGGGGATCGCCGTAGCCGTGGCGCGCGGGGCCGACGGGAGGCTGCCCCTCGGCTGTGACCTGGAGCTTCGGCCCCTCCCCCGCGCAGCGGCCCGTCTGGTGCTGCGTGCGGACGAGGAGCCGCTGCTCGCGGTCTGGTCGGTGACCGCGTTGTTCTCCGCCAAGGAAGCGGCGTGGAAGGCCCTCGCCGTGGCGGAGGGGAGCCTGCGAGACCTACGGGCCTCCGTTTGCGGGGACGAACTGCGTGTCTGCCTTCGCTCCGATCCCGCGCACGCCGTGCGGGTGCGGGTCGTGCACATCGGGGCGGCGATCGGGACGGCGGGAGTCTTCAGCTACGTGACCGGGCGGGACGCCCTCCGCGGCTGACAGGAAGCCGCCCGCCCCCGGTGTCCCGGGGACGGGCGGGGCGACGGATCAGCGCTCCGGCGTCGTGCCACCGTCCTGGTAGGAACGCCGCACCGCGTCGGCCGCCTTGTCGGTCTGGGCGTCGTACTTGTTGCCCGTACGCTCGTCGACCATGCGCTCGGCGCCCGAGACGCCCTTGTCCGCCTGGTCGGGGTGGCCCTTGGCCATCTCCTTGGCCTTGTTCATCATGTCGCCCAGCTTGCCCATGGGGGGTACCTCCAAGAGGTCGCGTGCGTCGTACCCCGCCGCAAGTACCCCTCACGGCGAGGGCGAATCACCCCAGGTCGCCCACCCGGGCGGCCATGTTGCCCGCCGGGTGCCGGTTGTCGTGGATGAGCTGGTGGGCGAGGCCGATCTCGTCGAAGTCGAAGGTGCGGGACAGACACGGGTCGATGATCCCCTGGTCGATCAGCCGGGTGACCTCACGTGCTTCCCGTGCCGTCGCGACGTGCGAGCCCTGAAGCCGCTTCTGGCGCATCCACAGGAAGCGCAGGTCGACGTCGCCGTTGTAGCCGGTGGTGCCGCCGCAGAGCACGACCATGCCGCCGTTGTCGCACAGGTACAGGGACGTGGGGACGGTGTCGGCGCCGGAGTGCTCCAGCACGATCCGCGGGCTGCGCCGCTCGCCCAGCACCTCCCAGAACGCCCGCCCGAAGGCCCGGGCCCCCGACAGCCAGCGGGCCGTCGCCACTTCGTCGGAGGTGTCCGGCAGCCGTCCCCAGTGGTCGAACCTCCGCCGGTCGATGAACCCCTCGGCGCCCAGCTTGAGGCAGAACTCGCCCCGCTCCTCGCTGGAGACGACCGCGACGGGGATGCCGCCGACGTGCCGGACGAGCTGGATGGCGATGCAGCCCAGTCCGCCGGCGCCGCCCCAGATCAGCACCGGGTCGCCGGGGCGCACCGTGTGCGGCGGCCAGCCGAAGAGCTGGCGGTAGGCGGTGGCGGCGGTCGCCATGTAGCAGGCGGCTTCCGTCCAGGACAGCCGGGCGGGCTTGGGGTGGCACATGTAGTCGTCGACGACGGCGAACTGGGCGAAGGAGCCGTAGTTCTCCTCGTAGCCCCACACCCGCTGGCTGCCGGACCAGGTGGGGTCGCCGCCGAGGCGGATGTCCTCGGCCTTCTCGTCCCAGCGGTTGGCGAGGACCACGACCTCGTCGCCGAGCCTCACCCCGCGTACGTCCTCGCCGACCGCCCACACGATCCCGGACAGGTCGGAGCCGCCGATGTGGAAGTCCTCGGTGGCGCCCGCCTTCTGCCGGGCGGCGATCACGTCGAGCGGCGAACCGAGGGCCGCCCAGACGTTGTTGTAGTTGATGCCGGCCGCCATCACCTTCACCAGGACCTGCCCGCGCCCCACGGGCGGGACGTCGACCACTTCGGTGCGGAAGGCGTCGACGGGCTGTCCGTAGCGCTCACGGCGGATGAGCGAGGCGTACATCTTCTTCGGGGCGGTGCCGATCTCGGGGGCGTCACCGAGTTCGTAGAGGTCCTGGGTCGCTTGCACGCTGGTTCTCCTCGTCGCGGGTTTCACGGGGAAGGGGGTGTGCAGGCGCGGTCGTCGAGGCCGCGCAGTGCCTTCGCGACCGCTTCGCCGATACGGGCGATGGGTTCGGGTTCGGTCATCTCGTAGTGGCCGCAGGGCACGCGGTGGTCGTGGAGGGTTCCGTCGACGTGGGGCCGCCAGCTGTCGGCCTTGCCGGGCAGCACCGCCAGGTCCGTCGGGTGTTCGGTGTGCTGCTCCTCGGCGGCGCTGAAGAACAGCACGTCACCGCGGTAGGTGCCCGGGGTGAACTGGGGCGCGATGCGCAGGTTGTTGCGCATGACGGCCGCGATGGCGGCGGCCTCCTCGCGGGTTACGGGGACGCTCGCCGGGTCGGCGGCGACGCGGGCCTCGATCCGGTCCAGGACGGTCTCCACGGGGGCACCGTCGACGTCGAGTCCGGCCACCCTGGACAGCAGGGCCGCGACCTGGCGTTCCACGGCGTCGGCGTCGTGGGCGGTGCCGTGCGGCTGGGGCGCGTCGAGCATGGCGAGGAGTTCGACCTGTTCGCCGTCGCGTTGCAGGGCGCAGGCCATGGCGTGGGCGACGAATCCGCCGTAGGACCAGCCCAGCAGCCGGTACGGGCCGCGGGGTTGCACCTGGCGCACCAGGTCGAGGTAGTGGGCGACCATCGCGGCGGCGTCCGGGGCGGGCGGCCGGGTGCCGTCGAGGCCGGCGGCCTGGATTCCGTAGACGGGCTGGTCGCCGCCGAGGTGGGGCAGCAGGCCCGTGTAGCGCCAGGCGACGCCCGCGCCCGGGTGGACGCAGAACAGGGGGGTGGCCGTGCCCTCGGCGCGCAGCGGCAGCAGCGGGGCGAGCGCGGAGGAGGTGACCTCCGACCTGTCCTCGGGCTGTCCGGCCGCGGCGAGGACTCCGGCCACGGTGGGCGCGGCCAGCAGGGTCGCCGCCGGGACGTCGAGGACACCGGTCTGGCGCATCCGGCCGGCCAGCAGTACGGCGCGCATCGAGTCGCCGCCGAGGTCGAAGAAGTTGTCGTGCACGCCGATGCCGCCGATGCCGAGGGTCTCCTCCCAGAGCCGGGTGACCTCCCGTTCGCGGTCGTCGCGGGGCGGTACGTGCTCGGTCGTCAGCCGGGGCCGGGGAGCGAGTCCGGGGTCGGCCGCTGTCGTGGTGTCGTCGGTGGTGGCGGGCTCGGTGCGGGCGCCGGGCGCGTCGATCCAGTGGCGGTGGCGCTCGAAGGCGTACGGCGGCAGCGGCACCCGTCGGGGTGCGCCCGGCACCGGGGGCAGGGCGCTGTCGACGCCCGCGCTCCACAGCCGTCCCAGCGCTTCGGCGAGGACGAACCCGTCGGACGCCTCGGCCTTCGCGTGGCGCATGGTGGTCACCGTCACCGGTGACCGGTCGGCGAGACGGCCGGTGGCGAGCTTGGTCAGGGTGTCGCCGGGTCCGATCTCCACGAGGACGGGGTGCAGCCGGTCCCACAGGGCGGTGATGCCGTCGGCGAACCGCACGGTGTCGCGGGTGTGCGCGAGCCAGTGCCGCACGGAGGTGGCCTGGGCGTCGGTGACCCAGGTGCCGGTGACGTTGGTGACGTACGGGATGCGCGGCGGGCGCAGGGTGACCTGGCGCAGGTGGGTCTCGTAGGCCGGCAGGACCGGGTCCAGGACGTGCGAGTGGGCCGCGACGGGGATGCGCAGGCGGCGGAACGGGATGCCGCGGCGGGTGAGTTCGGCCTCGAAGCGGGCGACGGCGTCGAGATGCCCGGCGACGGTGCAGGCGCTGGGGCCGTTGACGGCGGCGAGGGACAGGTCGGCGTCGAGCAAGGGCCGGATCTGTTCGGCCGGGGCGGCGACGCCGACGGTGGCTCCGCCGGCGGCGCTGATGAGCCGGATGCGTTCGGTGACCAGGGGCAGCATGTCGGCGAGGTCGATGACGCCGGCCAGGCAGGCGGCCGTGTACTCGCCGAGCGAGTGGCCGATCAGCGCGTCGGGGCGCACGCCCGCCTCCATGAGCGTGCGGGCCAGGGCGTACTCGGTGACGACCAGCCCGAGGAAGGCGGAGGTGTCGTCGGGCCGTTGCTCCTCGAAGAGGGCGGTGCGCAGGTCGGCGCCGAGGACGGGCCGCAGGATGCGGGCGCACTCGTCGACGGTGTCGCGGTAGACGGCCTGGTCGCGGTACAGCTCCTTGCCCATGCCCGGGTACTGGGTGCCGCCGCCGGGCAGCAGGAACGCCACGCGGGCCGGGTCGTCGGCGAGCGGTGGGGTGGCCGGGGTCGCCGAGCGCAGCGCGTCCAGGGCCTCCTCGCGGGTGGCCGCCGTGACGGTGAGCCGATGGCGCAATGCGGGCCGGTCGGTGCGCAGGGAGTGGGCCACGTCGTCCAGGCGCAGCTCGGGCCGGCGTTCGAGGTGCCGGGCGAGTGCCGTGGCCTGGCCGCGCAGGGCGCCGGCGGTGCGCGCCGACAGTGGCAGCACCAGACGGTGGCCGTCATGGGGCGGGCGGGGCTGGGCGGCAAGGGTGCGGGGGGCTTCCTCCAGGATGACGTGGGCGTTGGTGCCGCCGATGCCGAAGGCGCTGACGGCCGCCCGGCGGGGGTGGTCGCCCTCGGGCCACTCCTCCAGCGCGGTGGGCACCCGGAAGGGGCTCGCGTCGAAGTCGATGAGCGGGTTGGGGCGCTCGAAGTGCAGGTTCGGCGGGATCTGCCGGTGTTCCAGGGCCAGCACCGCCTTGATGAGTCCGGCGATGCCGGCGGCGGCTCCGAGGTGGCCGATGTTGGTCTTGACCGAGCCGAGCGCGCAGAACCCGGTGCGGTCCGTGCTGTGCCGGAAGGCCTCGGTCAGGGCGGACACCTCGATGGGGTCGCCGAGTTTGGTGGCGGTGCCGTGCGCTTCGATCAGGCCGATGGTGGCGGCGTCGACCTCGGCCTGGGCCTGCGCGGCGAGGATGACCTCGGTCTGTCCGGCGGCGCTGGGCGCGCTGAACCCGACCTTGCGCCGGCCGTCGTTGTTGACGGCGCTGCCGCGGATGACGGCGCGGATGCGGTCGCCGTCGGCGAGGGCGTCCTCGAGCCGCTTGAGCACGACGGCTCCCACCCCGTCGCCGGATGAGGTGCCGGCGGCGCCCGCGGCGAAGGCACGGCAGTGCCCGTCGGGTGAGAAGGGGCCGTCGGGTACGTGCCGGTAGCCCAGTACGGCGGAGGGGTTGAGGGAGACGGCGGCGGCGAGCGCGGTGTCGCAGCGGTGGTCGAGCAGGTCCTGGCAGGCGGTGTGCACGGCGACCAGCGCGGTGGAGCAGGCGGTCTGCAGGGAGACGCTGGGGCCGGTGAGGCCCAGTTCGTAGGAGACGCGGGTGGCGAGGGTGCCGAGGGAGTTGGCGGTGGCGGCGTGGACGAGCGCCACCGAGCCGGGCTGTCCGGCGTAGCGGGGGTGGACGTGGGCGGGGTAGTAGCGGCTGTCGCCCGCCCCCGCGTACACGCCGAACGCCTCCCCCGCGCGGTCGCCGCCGAGGCAGCCGGCGTCCTCCAGGGCGTGGTAGGCCGTCTCCAGCAGCAGCCGCTGCTGGGGGTCGACGACGGCGGCCTCGGCGGGGCTGTAGCCGAAGAAGCCGGAGTCGAAGCGGTCGATGCCCTCGACGACGGACGCCATGCGGATCAGTTCCGGGTCGTCGAGGTCGCGCGGGTCGCCGCCGGCGGCGAGGAACTCCTCGTCGGTGACGGGCCGTACGGACTCCCGGCCGGCCGCGAGGTTGTCCCAGAAGGCGTCGAGGTCGTCGGCGCCGGGGAAGCGGCCCGCCATGCCGATGACGGCGACGGCGGGCAGGTCGTCGTCGTGGGGTGCGGTGGTGTCGTGCACGGCCTGTGCCTCGTCCTCTCCCGGTTCGGTGATGTACGGGGTGTCGTCGGTCCGCTCAGGCATGACCGCGGTCCCTGCCCTGGCGGGCGGTGCGGCGGGCGCGGGCCGCGCGCTGCCGGCGGGCCTGTTCCCGGGCGCGGTCCAGGCCGTCGCCGGTCTCCGGCCGGGCGCCCTCCTCGGCGCCGGCCACGGGGTTCGTACCGGTGGCCGACAGGTAGCGGGCCAGGTCGCGGACGGTGGGGTGTGCGAACAGGTCGACGACCGACAGTTCGCTGCCGAAGGCGCGGTTGACGGCGCTCTGGGCGGTGACCAGGAGCAGGGAGTTGCCGCCCAGGTCGAAGAAGTTGTCGTCCAGGCCCACTTGGTCGCGGTCCAGGACCTCGCGCCACACCTGGGCCAGCCGGGTCTCCAGGCGCCGCAGGTCCTCTTCCGCCTCGGGCCCACGCGGGTCGGCGCTCGTGCCCGCGGAGCGCAGCGTCCACGCGTCGTCGGACAGGCCGGCCGCCTGTGCGCTGCCTGCCGCGGCCCGGTACAGGGCGCCCAGGTCGGTGCCGTCCGCCAGGCCGACGCGGGCGGCCAGGCGCCGGGTCTGGCGTGCGGGTGCCACGACGTGGCTGCGCACCCAGGGGGCGGTGCGGTCGGCGCCGATCAGCAGGTGCGGTGTGTCCAGGGTGCGGGCGAAGTCGAACGAGCGCAGTGCGGCGGGCGGGTCGAGCAGCCGGTAGCCCCGGGCCTCGGTGAGGGCGGTGAGGCCGTAGCCGCGGCTCATGCCGCGCTCGCGCCACATGCTCCAGGCCAGCGACTGCGCGGGCAGGCCGAGGCTGCGGCGGTACTCGGCGAGGGTGTCGAGGCAGGCGTTGGCGGCGGCGTAGGCGGCGTTCATGGCGCCGCCGAAGAAGCCGTTGACCGAGGAGAAGGTGACGAAGGAGACGTGCGGGTGGTCCGCGGTGAGCCGGTGCAGCGTCCACGCGCCGCGCACCTTCGCGTCCAGCGCCCGGCGCCAGGTGGTGACGTCCAGGCCGCCGACGGGGCGTTCGACGAGCGTCCCGGCCAGGTGCAGCACTGACGTCAGGGGCACGCCCCAGGCTTCGGCGGCGGCCTCGACGGCGGCCCGCACCTGGTCCTCGTCGGTGACGTCGGCGCGGGTGTAGCGGACCTCTCCGCGTTCGCGCAGCGCCGGCAGGGCGTCGGCTTCCTCCTCCCGGGTGCGTCCGATGATGAGCAGCCGGGTGCCGGGGGTGCGCAGCAGGTGGGCGGCGATCTCCGTGCCGACCCCGCCGAGGCCCCCCGTGAGCAGGGTGAAGCCGTCGTGCGCGGGCGACTCGGCGCGGGCGGGGGTCTCGGGCAGGGGGGCGAGGCGGCGTACGTAGCGGTGTCCGTCGCGGTAGGCGATGTCCACGCCGTCGTCGGTGTACGTCGTTTCGGCCACCAGGACGGGGAGCGGGTCCGTGGCGTCGTCGGCGGGCAGGTCGAGGTGCCGGGCCCGCAGCGCGGCGGACTCCTCGGCCAGCGACTTCAGCAGGGCCGCGGCCATGCCGTGCGCCGGTGCGGGCCGGTCGCCGGGGCGCACGGCCTGGGCACCCGCCGAGACGTACACCAGATCCACGGGTCGCTGCGGGGCGGGCCGGTCGGCGAGGGCCCGGGCGAACGCCAGCAGCCGCTCCACGCCGGTCGTGTCGTCCGGTGCCACCGGCGGCTCGCCCGTGCCGCGGAGCCCGTCGAGGTCCAGGACGGCGTCGACGGGTCGCTCGTCGTCCACCAACCGGCCCAGCATCGCGGCGTAGTCGGCGGTCTCCAGGGACCGTACCCGGTAGTGGGCGGCGTCCAGCCGCTCGTACGCGGCTGCCTCCTCGACCACCGTGCACCGGCCGCCCGCCGAGCGCAGCGCGTCGGCGAGCCGCTCGGCAAGCGCCCCGGCCTTCGGGTCGCCGCCCGCCAGGACGAGGGTGTGCCGGCCCGGCGTCGTGGCGGGGGCGTGCGGGCGTTCCGTCCGCTGCCACACCGGGCGCAGGAACCAGTCGGGGACGGTGGCCGCCGTGCCCAGCAGCACCTGGGTGCGCCGCACTTCGTCGTCGAAGTCGCCCGCCTCGAAGCTCTTGCGAAGCTTGGTGCGCTGGATCTTGCCGATCTCCGTCTTGGGGACGGCGTCCCGCGCCACCGGGATGAGGAAGGCCGGGCTGACGCCGATCTCCCGGGTGACCTTTCCGGCGATCTCGCGCAGGGCACGGGCCGGGTCGGCGTCGGCCTCGGGGGTGAGGTGCAGGAACAGGGCGAGTTCGTCGGTGGGCGAGGCGGGGTCGGTTCGCACCGCGACCGCGGCGGTGAAACTCCGCTCCGCGTACGGGAGTTCCTCCACGCAGGCTTCGATTTCGTGGCTGTAGTGGTTGACGCCGTTGACGATGATGACGTCCTTGGCGCGGCCGGTGATGTAGAGCTCGCCGTCGCGCAGGAACGCCAGGTCGCCGGTGTCGAACCAGCCGTCGTCGGTGAACGCCTCCGCGTTGGCGGCCGGGTTGTCGTGGTAGCCGCCGGTCACCGAGGTGCCGCGGACCTGGAAGCGGCCCGCCTCGCCCTCGGGCAGGACGGTGCCGTGTTCGTCGACGACCCGCATGGCGAAGCCGGGGTAGGGGCGGCCGCAGCTCACGAACACGCCCTCGTCGGGGACCGGTCGGGCGGGCAGGACGGCGTCGGTGACCACGGAGCAGGTCTCGGACATGCCCCAGCCCGGGTGCATCACGTCCTGGGGCAGGCCGAAGGGCTTCAGCGCGTGCAGGAAGCCGCGGGCCGCCGAGGCGACGACGACCTCGCCGGCGTTCATCACCAGCCGCATCGGCGACAGGTCCCAGTTCCGGCCGGTGAAGCGGTGGGCCTGTTCGGCCAGGAGCCCGAAGGCGAAGTTGGGCGCCCAGGTGACGGTGACCCGGTGCCGGTCGGCGAGGTCCATCCAGCGCAGCGGGTCTTGGAGGATCCAGGGGGTGGGGGCGTGGATCTGGCGGCAGCCCAGGTACACGTCGCGCAGGTGGAACATGACCACACCGGTGACGTGGTCGAGGGGGATCCAGTTCAGGGAGACGTCGTCGGCGCCGAGGCCGTTGAGCTGCTCGGTGGCGGCCGAGCGGGTCAGTACGTTGCGGTGGGTGAGGCGTACCGCCTTGGGCAGACCGGTGCTGCCGGACGTCATCAGCATCAGCATCAGGTCGTCGGGCCGGGCGGGGTGCCAGTCGTGGTCCTCGGGCGCTTCGCGCAGCGCGTCGGCCGTGGTGATGCGGGGTCCGGGCCAGTCCTGCCGGGCGGCGACCGCGCGCAGTCCGGCCTCGCGTTCGGCGGAGCTGACGATCCAGGGCCGGCCGAGCATCCGCCAGATGCCCTCCAGTTTGGTCAGCGCCGCGGAGGGGGTGTCGTAGGAGGCGGGGACGGTCAGCGGGACGGCGACGAAGCCGCCGAGGACGCAGCCCCACAGCACGGCGAGGAAGTCCTCGGTGACGTCGCACTGGAGGATGACCTGGTCGCCCGGGCGCAGGCCCGCCCGGCGCAGACCGGCGAGAACGCGGGATGCCTCGGGGATCAGGGAGGCGTAGGTGCGCCGGTGCTCGCTGCCGTCGGCGTGAACGTGGACGATGTCGCCCCGCTCCCGGGCGGCCGCGCGGCGCAGGGCCTCGGCCCAGCTCGACACGGACGGTTCGGTGAGCGCGGGGCCCTCGCTGACGGCCGGGACGGTGCGGGCCTGCTCGGGGCGCGTGGTGGGGGCGGCTTCGGCGGGGCGGCCGGGCAGGCCGGTGTGGCGGCGGTCGAGTTCCTCGGGGATGTTCTCCAC
>NZ_LJBR01000142.1 GCF_001282115.1 Streptomyces sp. NRRL B-24085
ATCCCCTCCCGCCCGGCCCGCCCGTACGCCGCCCAGGCCAGCGCGAGATCCTGCCAGGGCAGACCCACCGGAGCGTAGACGGTACGGTCCGAGCCGGTCGTGCGGCCGGGGTGCTCGGAGCGCACGATCTCGCCCAGGGTCGCGTCGGGCCGCGGCAACACGCCCACGTGGGAGGCGAGTTCGCGGTCGTCGACCACCAGCAGTGCCGCTTCCAGCAGATCGGCCGCCAGTTCCGCCTTGCCCGGCTCGTCGATGCCCAGGCTCGTGAAGTGCTGGCCCGGCCTGGTCTCGTGCAGGCGCAGCAGCGGTTCCCGGGACCAGGTCGCCGACAGGACGATGTCGGCGACCCCGGCGACCTCCGCGGCGGAGGACAGCACACGGCCGCCGTGCCGCTCGGCGAACTCCGCGGCGCGGTCGGCGGACGTGTCGTGGACGACGAGGGCACCACGGGGCCGTAGCACCCCGAGGCCCCGCACCATCAGCTCCGCCTGCGCTCCCGCCCCGACGACGCCGACGGTCTCCCCCGGCCCGGCCAGCAGATGCGTGCCCAGCGCGGCCGCGAGCCCCGTCCGCCATGCCGTGACCGTCGCCGAGTCCAGCAGCGCCAGCAGTTCACCGTCGGTACCGCTGTGCAGGCAGATCACCCCGCGCAGGGCGGGCCGGGCGCCGGGGAACTTGGCGTTGACCTTCACCGTGTAGGCGGGCACGCCGGGGAGCAGGCCGGGGATCAGCGCGGTCGCCGTACCGGGGAACGGGAGGTCGGTGCGCATCCGTTGTCCCGCGATCGACACGGTGTCCGCGTCCCGGAAGCCGTCCCGCAGGACGTCCAGGCAGGTCGCCGGCTCCAGCACCGTCTCCAGATCGCCGCGCGTGAGAAGAAGGGTCACCCGCCCATGATCGGTCAGTGGTGGTGCTCGGCCTGCTGCCCGGTGTGCTCGTGCGGCTCGTACCCGGGGATCGTCCCGTCCGTCTTCTTCACCAGGAACAGGCCGACCATGCCCATGTCGGAGTGGCTCTGCACGTGGCAGTGATACATCCACGCGCCCGCCCCGACCCCCTCCCCCGCGATCACCTGGAAGCCGAAGGAGTCCGCCGGGCCCACGATCTTGTTGTCGATGACCTGGCTCGGGTCGTCGGGGCCGGTGAGCATGCCGGTGCGGTTGTCCGCCCAGCGGTGACCGTGCATGTGGAAGGTGTGGTAGTACTCGCCGTGCGTGATCACCACGAACTCGACCCGATCGCCCACCGTGGCCTCGAAGTTGGGCCCCGAGTGCGCCGGCTTGTTGTTGATGAGCAGGTCGTTGAAGACGACGGTGTGGGTCGCGTCCGGCAGGATGTCGCCCTTGCGGCGGACGATCACCGGGCCGTAGAGGCCCTTGCGGATGCCGGTGGTTCCGTGTTCCGTGCCGACCACGTGGTCGTGGTAGTGCCAGTAGCCCGCGCTGCCCGCCCGCCAGGTGCCGTCGGCGCGGCGGCCCGGGGCGTGGGTGCGCCAGGTGTAGGTGCGGGTGCCGCCCGGCTCGACCTCGCTGTTGTTGAGCTTGGTCCCGTCGCTGGAGACCTCGTAGTCCAGGCCGTGGACGTGCAGGCTCGCCCGGACGTCCATGGTGTTCTCGAACTCGATGTGCAGGGTGTCGCCCTCGTTGAGCTCGATGAGCGGGCCGGGGACGGTCGCCTTCCCCTTCGCCAGGCCGTAGCCCATCTGTCCGTCGGCCAATTTCTCGGCGTACAGCTTGATGCGCCTGACCTCGCCGCCGCCCGGGGCGGCCTGCGCCGGACCTGCCTCGCTGCGGGCCTCCGGGGCCAGCGACAACGATGTCGCGACCGCCGCGCCACCGAGCAGCACCCGCCGGTTGAAGCCACGTCTGTTCAGCGCGCCCATGCAGAACTCCCCACAGTGATACGGGTTTTGCCGAGACGTACCTGTGATGAACCGGTGAGACGGTACCGGCCGCGGAGCCGTTTTTCCACACTCAGGACAAAGTTCGTCCGATCCCGGTCATAGGTATTGGCGAGTGAGGCAAAGGGGTCTAGCTTCCAAGGCGCTGTTGCTGTGACCGAGGAGGTGCCCATGCACTTACGAGGGTTGAGCGCGAGAAGCGGAGGAAGTGCGAGGAGACGGATCTGGACGGCCACCGTGACCGCGGGGGTCGTCGCCGCCGGGCTGATGTCCGGACCGGTCGCGGGGGCACTGCCTGCTCCCGACTCGACCGTGACAACGATGTCCGTCAAGTCGCCGCCAGGTGGCGGGGACGTACGGGTGCTGGTCTTCTACGGGTCGGCGGCGGGTGGGGACGAGTCGCCGGTCGTCAACGCCGGGATCGCGGCGATCGAGAGCATCGGGCTGTCCGGTCCGGCGAACCAGCGGTTCGAGACCGAGGCCACCGACGACGCGAGGGTCTTCACCGACGAGAAGGTACTCGGCGGTTACAACGCGATCGTCTTCCTGACCGGGGGCGGCGATGTCCTCGACCCCGAGCAGGAAGCGGGCCTGGAGGCCTACATGGAGGCGGGCGGCGGTTTCGTCGGCATCCATGACGCGGCCCGCGCCGAGCCGTACTCCGACTGGTTCACAGGGCTCGTCGGCGCCCGCCCGGCCGCCTCCAGCCCGACGGCCGTCCAGCGGGCCACCGTCGAGGTCGGCGACCGGCAGCATCCGGCGACGAAGAACCTGCCGGTGCAGTGGAAGCGCCCCGACCAGTGGTTCAACTGGACCAAGAACCCGTCAGGCGACGTGCACACCGTGGCCCGGGTGCGCGAGTCGACCTACCAGCCCGGCGCGAGCGCCAACGGCTGGGACCACCCGGTGAGCTGGTGCCGGGACTACGACGGCGGCCGGTCCTTCTACACCGGCATGGGCGGCACGGTCTCCTCGTACGACGAGACGGACTTCCGGGCCCATCTGCGCGGCGCGCTGCTGTGGACCTCGCGTCTCGTCCAGGCCGACTGCAAGGCGACGATCAACGCCAACTACAAGGCGGAGCGCCTCACCCAGCCCAACCAGCCGGGGCAGAACGACCAGATCGGCGAACCGCACGGCCTGGTCACCGCACCCGACGGACGGGTCCTGTACATCGGCCGGGGCGGCGCCGACTCCTCCCAACCCGTGATCACCGACTGGAACAACCCCGACATCGGCAAGGGCAGGGGCGAGATCCACGTCTACGACCCGAGCACCAAGAAGGTCACCCTCGCGGGCGCGTTGACCGTGTTCGGCAACAAGGGCGGTGGCGACGAGCTGGTCAAGGTCGAGGAGGGACTGCTCGGGATCGAGCTGGACCCCCGCTTCGAGGACAACGGCTGGGTGTACCTGCACTACACCCCACACTCCCGCCTCAACCGCGACACGCAGATGGCCGAGCGGCGGGTCTCCCGCTTCACCCTCGACCTCGCCACGAACAAGCTGGACCTGAACAGCGAAAAGGTCCTGCTCAAGTGGCCGGTCCAGGTGCACAGTTGCTGCCACGCGGGCGGCGGGATGGCCTGGGACTCGAAGGGCAACCTGTACATCGCGACCGGGGACAACAACTCCAGCGGCTTCAGCGGCGGTTACTCGGGCAACAACCCGCAGCCGAACTACAAGGGCGTCTCCTTCGCGGACGCGCGCCGCACCGCGGGCAACACCAACAACCTCAACGGCAAGATCCTGCGCATCCACCCGGAGGCGGACGGGACCTACACCCTGCCCGAGGGGAACCTCTTCACCGGCAGGGAGACCGCCGAGGGCGGCGGCAAGACCCGCGGCGAGATCTACGTCATGGGCGTCAGGAACCCGGCCCGGATCTCCGTCGACAAGAAGACCGACGTCCTGTACGCCGGTTGGGTCGGCCCGGACGCCGGCGCGCCCTCGACGACCTGGGGCCCGGCCAAGTACGACACCTTCGCCGTCATCACCAAGGCGAGCAACCGGGGCTGGCCGTACTGCATGGGCAACAAGCAGCCCTACCGGGACCGCAACCTGCCCAACCCCGACCAACCGCTGGGCTGGTACGACTGCGACCACCCGAAGAACGAGTCGCCCAACAACGACGGTCTGGTCAACCTGCCGCCGGTCACCGGCAACAACATCTGGTACTCACCGCAGGGCGGCGCCCCGGACTACCCGCGCGACGCCAACGGCATCCCGTCCTACAAGCAGGAGCAGGCCAAGTACCTGCTGCCCTGGCTCAAGGGAGGCGGCCAGGCGGCGATGAACGGTCCGGTCTACCGCTACGACACCGCCGCGGCCGGCAGCACCGTCAAGTGGCCCTCCTACTGGGACGGCAAGTGGTTCGTCGGTGACTTCTACGACGCCGACCAGCCGCGCAACGCGGTCATCACCGACCCGGGGAACCACGGCGAGGGCGGGTTGCCCGTCCACTCCGAGTCCCTGAAGAAGATCGTGCCGATCGGCAACGACGGCATCAAGAACCTCATGGACTGGAAGTTCGGCCCGGACGGCGCGCTGTACGTCCTCGACTACGGCCGCGGGTTCTTCACCTCGGACGCCAAGTCGGCGCTGTGGCGGGTCACTTACACGGGCGGCGGGCCGACCCCGGCCGCCGGACAGCTCGCGAGAGGAGGGCAGTGATGCACCCCCGGAGAGCTCTGACCGTCCTGGTGGCAGCCCTGCTGATGGTGCTCGGCCTCCAGTCGGCGTCCCAGGCACGGCCCGACCCGGTCGCGGCGGCGGCCCAGACACTCACCTGGACCGCCGGCGACGACATCACCAAGTACAACTCGGCCCCGGCGACCGCGGTCGCGGGCTCGGCCACGATCGTCTTCGAGAACAGCGCGGCCACCGGCAACACCACCGGGATGCCGCACACGCTGACCTTCGTTACCAGCGACCCCGAGTTCAACGACGACGTCCAGCTCAACATCCTCGCCAACCCCAACGACGACATGGGCGGCCGCCACACCGCCGAGGTCACGCTCACCCCGGGCCGCTACTTCTACCACTGCACGATCCCGGGCCACGGCCAGATGCAGGGCATCCTCGTGGTGACCGAGGGCAGCGGCGAGGACACCACCGCGCCGTCGGCCACGGCCCAGGTCAGCGGCACGCAGAACGCGCAGGGCCAGTACGTCGGTTCGGCGAGCGTGGCGGTCACGGCGACCGACGAGGCCGGCGGCTCCGGCGTCGACCGGATCGAGTACGCGATCGGGGACACGGGTGCCTGGCAGCCGTACACCGCCCCGGTCGTCGTCGACCAGGTCGGCGACCACAAGGTCCGCTACCGGGCCGTCGACAGGGCGGGCAACGTCTCCGCCGAGAAGGGCGTCACCTTCACGGTCGTCCCGCCGCCCTCCGACGACACCGCCCCGCCGGACACCTCGGCGACGGTCAGTGGCGAGCAGAACCCGGACGGCACCTACGTCGACATGGCCACGGTGACCGTGTCCGCGTCCGACACCGGGTCCGGGGTCAACACCATCGAGTACGCGGTGAACGACGGGAGTTGGCAGCCGTACACCATGCCCGTGATGGTGCACCAGGTCGGCTCGCACACCGTGCGCTACCGGGCGACCGACAAGGCGGGCAATGTGGCCGCCGAGAAGAACGTCCGGTTCACGGTGGTCGCGGCGGCTCCGCAGGACACCGTCCCGCCGGTGACCGGGGTGACCGTGGACGGCACGCGGAACTCCGACGGGGCCTACGTGGGCAACGCCCGCGTGACCGTGAGCGCCACGGACGAGGGCGGTTCGGGTGTCGCCGGGGTCGAGTACTCGATCGACGCCGGACCCTACCTCGCGTACTCCGCTCCCGTGGTCGTCGACCGGGCGGGCACGCACACCCTGGCGTACCGGGCGACCGACAAGGCGGGCAACACCTCGGCGGCGCGCACGGTGACCTTCACCGTGGTCTCGAGCCAGGTCCCGGCGCCGAACTGCGCCGAGCTCGACGAGCGGTTGACGGTGATCGTCGGCACGGTCGACTCCGGGGTGCCGAACCGGATCACCAACAGCCGGTGCCGTATCAACGAGTTGATCGAGGACGAGAAGGAGTGGACGTCCCACGCGCTGTTCCTCAAGCACGTGAAGACGGTCCTCGACAAGCTCTACAAGGAGGGGGTCGTCGACGAGCGCGAGTACGACGCGATCGACGCGGCGGCCCGTGAGTCCGGGATCGGCAGGCCGGGGCAGACCGAGGGCTACCGCACGATCCTCGACGGGAGCGCGGCCTCCTTCGCCAAGTGGCAGCACGTGGGCGGCGGTTCGTTCGCCCCGAACGGCGACGGGACGATCACGTCCGGCACCACGCGGGACGGTCTCGGCATGCTCTGGTTCCCGGAGCGCAAGTACGGCGACTTCTCGCTCAAGCTCCAGTGGCGGGACGACGCCCCGGGCACCGGCAACGCCAACTCCGGTGTGTTCGTGCGGTTCCCGTGGGTCCACGACCACCCGGAGGAGCCCCGGCCCGAGTGGGCGGCCATCAAGTACGGCCACGAGGTGCAGGTGTTCGACCGTCCCGACGGCGACATGTACAAGACCGGGTCGATCTACGGCTTCGACCGGGTGGGGCTCGCCGGTGCGGGCGTCACCCAGAAGGGCACGTGGAACGACTACGAGATCCGGGTGGTCGACCAGCACTACTCGGTCTACCGCAACGGCGTGCTGATCAACGAGTTCGACAACATCGGCGGCCAGGAGTTCTACCCCGCCCGCTCGGACGACCCGGGCACGGACG
Source organism: Streptomyces sp. NRRL B-24085 (assembly GCF_001282115.1). Classification (GTDB taxonomy): domain Bacteria; phylum Actinomycetota; class Actinomycetes; order Streptomycetales; family Streptomycetaceae; genus Streptomyces. Next base: position 6,671 of record NZ_LJBR01000142.1, read on the forward strand.
GACGGCGGTTCTCCTCCGGCTACATCGGACTCCAGGTGCACAGCACGACGGACGTGATCTCGTACCGGGACGTCAGGATCAAGGAGCTGTAGGACCGGGCTTCCTGGCACGGCTCGGCTGTACCCGCCTGGGCTCCCCCGGCATCTTCGGATACTCGGGCGGGTACGGCAGATCGCCAAGGCCGTGGTCGTGCTCGTCACGGCGGGCCAGTTCCAGGAGGGGCTCCAGCGAGAAGGCGTGATCGTCCATGTCCGCGTGCACGTCGCCGAGTTCGGCGAAGCGCGCGGGCATGGTCGCGATGTCGAAGTCCTGTGGGTGCGCCTCGCCGACCTCCTCCCAGCGCAGGGGCGCGGAGACGGGGGCGTGCGGGCGGGGCCGTACCGAGTAGGCGGAGGCGATCGTGCGGTCGCGGGCCGTCTGGTTGTAGTCGAGGAAGATGCGCTCGCCCCGCTCCTCCTTCCACCACTTGATGGTCACGTGGTCCGGCATCCGGCGCTCCATCTCACGCCCGACCGCGATCGCGGCCCGCCGCACCTGGGTGAAGGTCCAGCGCGGTTCGATGGGCACGAAGACATGCAGGCCGCGTCCGCCGGAGGTCTTGGGCCAGCCGCGCAGACCGCCGAACTCCGCCAGCACCGACCGCAGTTCGTGGGCCGCGCGCACGGCGTCGTCGTAGTCCGTGCCGGGCTGCGGGTCCAGGTCGATGCGGAGTTCGTCCGGGTGGTCGACGTCGGCGCGGCGGACCGGCCAGGGGTGGAAGGTGAGCGTGCCGAACTGGGCGGCCCACAGCACGGCGGCCTCCTCGGTGGGGCACATCTCGTCGGCGCTGCGGCCGCTGGGGAAGGTGATGTGGGCGGTCGGGATCCAGTCGGGCATGTTCTTGGGTGCCCGCTTCTGGAAGAAGTTCTCGCCGGTCACCCCGTCCGGGTAGCGCTCCAGGGTGGTGGGGCGGTCGCGCAGGGCGCGCAGGATGCCGGGGGCGACGGCCTGGTAGTAGCGGGCGAGGTCCAGCTTGGTGAAGCCGCGCTCCGGGAAGAAGATCTTGTCCGGGCTGGACAGCCGTACCGTCCGGCCGCCCGCCTCCAGTTCCACCGCGTCACCCATGCGAGCCACGGTAAGCGAGCCAGGCATATCAGGCATTTCGGGGCATGCGCGTGCAGAATCGGACCATGGATCTGCCGGTGATGCCCCCTGTGAAGCCCATGCTCGCCAAGTCGGTGGCGAAGATCCCGCCGGACATGCACTACGAGGCGAAGTGGGACGGGTTCCGGGCCGTCGTGTTCCGGGACGGGGCGGAGGTCGAGCTGGGCAGCCGTACGGGCAAGACGCTGACCAGGTACTTCCCCGAACTGGTGGAGGCGCTGCGGGAGCGGCTGCCGGAGCGCTGTGTGATGGACGGGGAGATCGTCATCGCCCGGGACGGACGGCTGGACTTCGACGCGCTGACCGAGCGGATCCACCCGGCGGCCTCCCGGGTCCGCACCCTGGCGGAGCGGACGTCGGCCTCCTTCGTGGCCTTCGACCTGTTGGCCCTGGCGGACGAATCCCTGCTGAACGTCCCGCTGACCGACCGCCGGGACCTGCTGACGACGGCACTGTCCGGCACGACACCGCCCGTGCACGTGGCGCCGGCGACCACGGACATCGACGTGGCCCGGCAGTGGTTCGAGGAGTACGAGGGCGCGGGCCTGGACGGGGTCATCGCCAAGCCGCTCACCCTGCGCTATCTCCAGGACGAGCGGGCCATGTTCAAGATCAAGCACGAGCGTACGGCGGACGTCGTGGTCGCGGGCTACCGGTTGCACAAGAGCGGCCCGGTGGTCGGCTCGCTGCTGCTCGGCCTCCACGACGAACGGGGCGCGCTCCAGCACGTCGGCGTGTCCGCGGCCTTCTCCATGAAGCGGCGCGCCGAGCTGATCGAGGAGCTGGAGCCGCTGCGGTTGGCGGACGTCTCAGGGCATCCGTGGGCCGCCTGGGCGGAGGAGGCCGCCCACGAGAGCGCCCGGCTGCCCGGGGCGCCGAGCCGCTGGTCGGGCAAGAAGGACCTGTCCTGGGTGCCGCTCCGGCCGGAACGGGTGGCGGAGGTGGCGTACGACCACATGGAGAACGGCGTACGGTTCCGCCACACCGCCCGCTTCCGCCGCTGGCGCCCCGACCGCACCCCGGAGAGCTGCACGTACGCACAGCTGGAGGAGCCGGTGCGCTACGACCTGGACGAAATCCTGGGCTGAGCGGCGAGGCGGGGACCGCATCGGCCGGGTCGCAGCGTCGCCGGAGAAGGCGCCCGGACCGCACCAGCCGGACCTGCGCGGCGAGGGCCCCGCCAGCCGGGCGAAACGACTCGACCGGAACCGGGTGAGCCGGGCGGGCGCGGCGCGGCCGGGCCCGGGTCGGTCGGGTGGTGGCGCCAGGCAGCCGGGCCCGGGCCAGCCGGGTGGCCGCGGCGTGAGCCACCAACGGAGCCCTCGGGGCGTGGACCGATCAGGCGGACCCGCGCGGTCGTAAGGCGCAGCATCGGAGCCCGCGGGGGTCTGGACGGCACCCAGCGGAGCGCGCGGAGGTCTGGACGGCACCCTGCCGGACCCGCACGGATCGCAGCCGGTCGCAGTCACACCGGTCCGAATCCGCGCCCTCGAAACCCGACGAGCCGGGCTCACGCGACCGGGTCCCCATGCAACCGGGCTATGGCCACACCGCCCAGCCATTCGGGCCGCACCAGGTCCACGGCAGCCGAGTCAGCGCGGTCCGAACGGCACCCGCCGGGCCCGCCGAGGTCACGATCGCACCAGCCGAAGCCGGGCGGTCGGAGGCCGCCGACCGGGCTCGGGCGAGCAGGACCGCATCGATCGAGCCCGCGCAGCTGACGCCGTAGCTGCCCAGCCCCCAAACCCGGCCAGCCGGACCTCCGCGGTCGGCACCGCGTCAGCCGAGCCGACGCGAACGGGAACGGCACGGGCCGAGCCACCGGGGTCGTAGCCCCACCAACCGAGCCCGTTAAGGCCACAGGACCGCACCAACCGCGCCCGCGCGGTCGAAGCCGAACCGGCCGAACCGACACGATCGGAGCCACACCAGTGGAGCCCTCGCCGCCAGGGCCACATCTGACCAGCTGCGCGGCCGACGCCGCACCAGGCCGACCCGTACGGCCGTGACCGCACCAGCCGAACCCGAGCAGCCAGGACCCCGTCGGCCATACACGCACAGCCACAGCCGCGCCAGCCAGGCCGCGCACGGTCAGAGCCGCCCCCGCTGTCCGAGCCGCGCCAAGCACAGCCCACCCCGTCGAAGTCAGGGCCGCATCAGGACCTTGACCGCGCCCTCCCGCTTCTTCTGGAACATCTCGTACGCGTGCGGGGCGTCCGACAGCGGGACGTGGTGGGTCGCGAAGTCGTCGACACCGAGCGGGTCCTCGTCGGTGAGGTACGGGATGATCTCGTCGCTCCAGCGCCGCACGTTGGCCTGGCCCATCCGGAGCTGGATCTGCTTGTCGAACATGGTGAGCATGGGCAGCGGGTCCGCCATGCCGCCGTAGACGCCGCTCAGGGAGATGGTGCCGCCGCGGCGGACCAGCTCGATGGCGGTGTGCAGGGCGGCGAGCCGGTCGATGCTGAAGCGCTCGGCGAACGGTCCGCTGATCTTCCGGGGCAGCAGGGCCGAGGCGTTCTGGGCCAGGCGGGCGGCCGCACTGCCGTGGGCCTCGGTGCCGACGGCGTCGATCACGGCGTCCGGTCCGCGCCCGTCGGTCTCGTCGCGGATCGCCTGGACCAGTTCCTTCTCGTTGTCGAAGCTCCGGAGGTCGTACGTCTCCACGCCCCGCGCGCGGGCCCGGCGCAGCCGTTCGCTCACCAGGTCGACGCCGAAGACGCGCCCGGCGCCGCGCACCTGGGCGACCCGGCAGGCCATGTCGCCGATGGGTCCGAGTCCGAGCACGGCGACGCTGCCGCCCTCGGGGACGTCCGCGTAGGCGACGGCCTGCCAGGCGGTGGGCAGCACGTCGGAGAGGTACACGAAGCGGTCGTCCGGCGGCCCCTCGGGGACCTTGATCGGCCCGAACTGGGCCTGCGGGACGCGCAGGTACTCGGCCTGGGCGCCCGGTACGGCGCCGTACAGACGGGTGTAGCCGAACAGGGCGGCACCCATGCCCTCGCTGGTGACCTGGGTGGTCTCGCACTGGGTCGGCAGCCCGGTCATGCACATCCAGCAGCTGCCGCAGGCGATCTGGAAGGGCACCACGACCCGGTCGCCGACGGCGAGGTCCGGCACCGCGGCGCCGACCTCCTCGACGATGCCCATGGGTTCATGGCCGATGATGTCGCCCGGTGTCATGAACGGAGTGAGTACCTCGTAGAGGTGCAGGTCGGAGCCGCACAGTCCGGTCGAGGTGATCCGGATGACGGCGTCCGTCGGTTCCTGGATCTTCGGATCGGGCACCTCCTCCACCCGTACGTCCCGCTTGCCCTGCCAGGTCACTGCCTTCATCGCCCGGCACTCCCTCCGTCAGGTCATGTGTCGGTCCTCGGACAGGCGCCCCGGGTACCCGGGCGGGCTCCCGCCCAACCGCGATCCAGGGCCGATCGGCGTAGTCGACGCGACTAATCAGAAACAGACGGGTATGGCCACCAATGAACTTATAAGCGCACAATCAAAGACACGAGACGGGCGGGCACGGTGGGCATGGTGGGTACGGAGCAAGGGGCGCGCGCCAGACGCGCCCGTACGGCGGCGGCACTGCTGACCGCCACGGGCCTCTTCGCAGCGGGCTGCACGGGACACGACACACCCCGTGTCCCGACCGACGACGGACGCGGACAGTTCCGCACGGCACCACCGGACACCTCGGCACCGGAACCCTCGGAGGCGAGCGGCAAGGCCCGCCGCCCCTCCGTGCTCGCCGTGAAGATCGACAACGTACGGGCGGCGCGGCCGCAGACGGGCCTCGACTCCGCGGACGTCGTCTACGCCGAGCAGGTCGAGGGCGGCCTCAGCCGTCTCATGGCGGTGTACGCGACAAAACTGCCGAAAGCCGTCGGCCCCGTGCGCAGTGCCCGCGAGTCGGACCTGGAGCTGCTGCGGCAGTTCGACGACCCGACGCTCGCCTTCTCCGGCGCCCAGGGCAAGCTGATGCCCCTGATCAACCGGGCGCCGCTGACCGCCCGGACCCCCGAGAAGGCGGCCGACGCCTACTTCCGCGGCACCGACAAAGTCCTTCCGCACAACCTCTACCTGCGCCCGAGGCGCCTGGTCCGCACCACGCCGGGCGCGGACGCGCTGACGACCGGCTTCCGCTACGGCCCCGCACCGGCCGGCGGCACCCGGGACACCTCGGAGACGGTCCGCTACCCGGCCGCCCGCTTCACCTTCACCTGGTCGCCGGGCAGGAAGCGCTGGCTGGTCTCGATGGACGGCGCTCCGGACGTGACGGCCGACGGGAAGCGGCTGGCCCCGGCCACGGTCGTCGTGCAGTACGTGAAGGTGCGCAAGTCCGCCTTCCACGACTTCCTCGGCAACAACTCGCCCTACACGGTGACCGTCGGCTCGGGGAAGGCGAAGGTGCTGCGCGACGGGCGTGCCTACGACGTGCACTGGAAGCGGGGGACGCCCGCGGACGGCACGGCGTTCACCACGAAGGACGGCTCCCCGGTGAACTTCGCCGAGGGCCAGGTGTGGGTGGTCTTCGCGAAGGCCTCCTGATCAGGGCTGGGTGACGAGGGGCTCCGCGGGGTTGCGGAGCCCCTCCGCCGCGTCCGCGACCCGGCGGATCAGCTCGAAGAAACGGCTCTGCTCGTCGTCGGAGAGCGGGGCCAGGAAGACCTGGTTCATCCGGGCGGTGCGCACGGTCAGCTTGCGATGGGTGCGCACCCCGTCGTCGGTCAGGCGCAGCAGGAAGCGGCGGCCGTCCTGGGGGTCGCGGACCTTGTCGAGCAGTCCGCGCCGGCCGAGCCGGCTGATGACCTCGGCGATGGTGGACCGGTCGAGGCCGACCCGCTCCCCCACCGTGCGCTGGTCGAGCCCCGGCTCGGCGACGAGCGCGTTCAGGACCGCGAACTGGGGCGAGGTGATCTCCTCGGAGACCATCGTGTTCCACAGCAGGTAGTGCGCCTGCTGGAGCCGCCGGGCGAGGTGCCCGGGGTGGGTGGTGAGGTCCACCGCGGCCATGTGCGCTCCCGAGTCAGGTTGGCTGGGTCTGTTTTAGTCGGTGCACTGAAGAGTAGTGAGCCTTGACGCCAGGCTGCCACAGTGGCAGCTTAAGAGAAACCTCGCTGAAATACTCAGTGCACTGAGCAATTGGAATGGGGCTACGCGGATGGACAAGGTGGTCGCCACGGCCCGGGAGGCGGTGGCCGATGTGCCTGAGGGCGCGTCGCTCGCGGTGGGCGGTTTCGGGCTGAGCGGTGTGCCGAACGTGCTCATCCAGGCCCTGTACGAGCAGGGCACCGGCTCCCTGTCGGTGGTCTCCAACAACTGCGGGGCGATGGAGTCGGGCCTCGCGGTCCTGCTCGCCGCCGGCCGGATCGCCCGGGTGACCGGCTCGTACATCGGCGCCAACAAGGAGTTCGCCCGCCAGTACCTGGCCGGTGAGCTGGAGGTCGAGATGATCCCGCAGGGCACGCTCGCCGAGCGGCTGCGGGCGGGCGGCGCCGGTATCCCCGCCTTCTTCACCCCGGCCGGCGTGGGCACCCAGGTCGCCGACGGCGGGCTGCCCTGGCGCTACGACGGCAAGGGCGGCGTCGCCCTGGCCTCCCCGCCGAAGGAGGTGCGGGAGTTCGACGGCACGGAGTACGTCCTCGAACACGGGATCCGCACCGACTTCGCCCTGGTCCGGGCGGCGAAGGGCGACCGGCACGGCAACCTGGTCTTCAACAGGTCAACCCGCAACTTCAACCCCCTCGCGGCGATGGCCGGCAAGGTCACCATCGCCGAGGTGGAGGAGCTGGTGGAACCCGGCGAGATCGACCCGGACGCGGTGCACCTGCCGGGGATCTTCGTGCAGCGGGTCCTCGCGCTGACGCCCGAGCAGGCGAGGGACAAGCGGATCGAGCAGCGGACGGTCTCCGCCGCTCCGGCACGAGACACGGGGAGCAACTGATGGCCTGGACCCGGGAACAGATGGCCGCGCGGGCCGCGCGTGAGCTCCAGGACGGTCAGTACGTCAACCTCGGCATCGGACTGCCGACGCTGATCCCGAACTACCTCCCCCCGGACGTCGAGGTGATCCTGGAGTCCGAGAACGGCATCCTGGGCACCGGCCCCTACCCCACCGAGGACCAGGTCGACCCCGATCTGATCAACGCGGGCAAGGAGACCGTCACCGTGCTGCCGGGCGCCTCCTTCTTCGACTCGGCGCTCTCCTTCGGCATGATCCGGGGCGGGCACATCGACGTGGCCGTGCTGGGCGCCATGCAGGTCTCCGAGACCGGCGACCTGGCCAACTGGGCCATCCCCGGCAAGCTGATCACCGGGATCGGCGGCGCGATGGACCTGGTCCACGGCGCCCGCACGGTCATCGTGGTGATGACGCACACCGCCAAGGACGGCAGCCCGAAGATCCTCACGGAGTGCGCGCTGCCGCTGACCGGCAAGGCGTGCGTGAACCGGATCATCACCGACCTCGGCGTCCTGGACGTCACGGAGGACGGTCTCGTACTGGTCGAGACGGCACCCGGGGTGGGCGTCGAGGAGATCACCGCCAAGACCGACGCCAAACTGACCCTCGCGGAGGACCTGCGGTGAAGAACGTCTACATCGTCGACGCGGTCCGCACCCCGTTCGGCCGCTACAACGGCTCACTCGCCCCGGTCCGCCCGGACGACCTGGGCGCCCACGCGATCCGTGAACTGCTCGCCCGTACGCCCGACCTGGACCCGTCCCGGATCGAGGACGTCTACTTCGGCAACGCCAACGGCGCGGGCGAGGAGAACCGCAACGTGGGCCGGATGGCCGCGCTGCTGGCCGGTCTGCCCACCTCCGTGCCCGGCGTGACCGTCAACCGGCTGTGCGCCTCGGGTCTGGAGGCGGTGATCCAGGCGGCCCGCGCGATCGCCGTCGGGGACGCCTCCGTCGCCGTCGCCGGGGGCGTGGAGTCGATGACCCGGGCGCCGTACGTGCTGCCCAAGTCCGACAAGCCGTTCCCGGCCGGGCACGCCGAGCTGTACTCGACCACGCTGGGCTGGCGCATGGTCAACCCGCGGATGCAACCGCAGTGGACGATCCCGCTGGGCGAGTCGGCCGAACTGATCGCGGACAAGCACAAGATCAGCCGCGAGCAGCAGGACGAGTTCGCGCTGGCCTCGCACCGGAAGGCGGCCGCGGCCCGGGCGGCGGGGCTGTTCGACGCCGAGCTCGCGCCGGTGCCGGTCCCGCAGCGCAAGGGCGAGCCGGTGGTCTTCGGCGCCGACGAGTGCGTACGGCCGGACGCGTCGCTCGCGGCCATGGCGAAGCTGAAGCCGTCGTTCCGCGAGGACGGTGGCACGGTGACCGCGGGCAACGCCTCGCCCTTGAACGACGGTGCCGCCGCGCTGCTGCTCGTCGACGACGAGGGCCTCGCCGCGACCGGCCGCGAGCCGCTGGCCCGGATCTCCGCGACCGGAGTCAACGCCCTGGACCCGCACTACTTCGGGCTCGCCCCCGTCGAGGCGGTCAACCGGGCACTCGCCAAGACAGGCAAGGGCTTTGACGATCTGTCAGTGCTGGAGCTGAACGAGGCGTTCGCCGCCCAGGTGCTCGGATGTGTCGCCGAGTGGCCCGAGTTCGACCCGGCGATCCTCAACCCGCAGGGCGGGGCGATCGCCCTCGGCCACCCGCTGGGCGCCTCCGGTGCGCGGCTGGCGGGCACCGTCGCCCACCAACTCGCCCGCAGGGGCGGCGGAGTCGGTGTCGCCACCCTGTGCATCGGCGTCGGCCAGGGTCTCGCTCTCGTCCTCGAACGGTAAGGAACGCAGGAATCCCATGACTCTCACCCAGCAGGACATCGACCGGGAAATCGCCGCCGAGCACGCCGCCTACGAGAAGCGGCTCGCCGACGGCGCCCCCGTCGAGCACCAGCCGCGCCGCGACTACGCCCCCTACCGCTCCTCTGTCCTGCGGCACCCGAAACAGCCGCCGATCGGCATCGACGTCTCCCAGGACCCGGAACTGGTGGAGCTGCACTCCCCCGCCTTCGGCGAACGGGACATCACCGAGATCGACAACGACCTGACCCGGCAGCACCACGGGGAGCCGATCGGTGAGCGGATCACCGTCGAGGGGCGGCTCCTGGACCGCAACGGCCGTCCGCTGCGCGGGCAGCTCGTCGAGATCTGGCAGGCCAACTCGGCCGGCCGCTACGCCCACCAGCGCGAGCAGCACGACGCCCCGCTGGACCCGAACTTCACGGGCGTCGGGCGCACACTGACCGACGACAGCGGCTTCTACCGCTTCACCACCGTCCAGCCGGGCCCCTATCCCTGGCGCCAGCACCTCAACGCCTGGCGGCCGGCCCACATCCACTTCTCGATCTTCGGCACGGCGTTCACCCAGCGGCTCGTGACGCAGATGTACTTCCCGAGCGACCCGCTCTTCCCGTACGACCCGATCATCCAGTCGGTCACGGACGACGCGGCCCGCCAACGGCTCGTCGCCACCTACGACCACAGCCTGTCGGTACCGGAGTTCTCGATGGGCTACCACTGGGACATCGTGCTCGACGGACCGCAGGCCACCTGGATCGAAGAAGGACGCTGACCACCCATGACGAAGATCGACACCAGTCGTCCGGAGACCGTGCTGCCGACCCCGTCGCACACGGTCGGCCCCTTCTACGGCCACGCCCTGCCCTTCCCCGGCGGCGGCGACATCGCGCCGGTCGGCCATCCGGACACGCTCGTCCTCCAGGGCCACGTCACCGACGGTGAGGGCAACCCGCTGCCGGACGCCTTCCTGGAGCTGTGGGGCGCCGACCCGGACGGCAACGTCCCGCGGGTCGACGGTTCGATCCGGCGCGACCCGGCGACCGGCGGTTACCTGGGCCGCAACGGCGTGGAGTTCACCGGCTGGGGGCGCGTCCAGACCGACGCCAACGGCCACTGGAGCGCGCGCACGCTGCGTCCGGGCGCGCGTGGGCGGAGCGCCCCGTACATCAGCGTGTGCGTGTTCGCGCGCGGGCTGCTGGTGCACCTGTACACCCGGATCTACCTGCCGGACGACGAGGCGGTCCTGGCCGCGGACCCGCTGCTGGCCCGGGTGCCGGAGGAGCGGCGCGACACGCTGATCGCACGCCGGCAGGGCGATGGCACCTACCGTTTCGACATCCGCCTTCAGGGCGAAGGCGAAACGGTCTTCCTGGAGTTCCAGTGACTTCTCCCGATCCGGACACCGGACTGCTCGGCCCCGGCTGGGCGGCCTCCCCCGCCGCCTCCGCGACCTCCGACACCGCCTACCTCCAGGCGCTGCTGGACGCGGAGGCCGCGCTGACCCGGGTGCAGGCCCGTCTGGGACTCGCCCCGCGGGAGGCGGCGGACGCGGTCACCGGGGCGGCCGACGCGGCCCGGTTCGACGTACGGTCCCTCGCGGAGCGTGCGCGCGGCGGCGGCAACCCGGTCATCCCGCTGGTCGCCGATCTCACCAGGGCGGTCGGCGAGGAGTACGGCCCGTACGTCCACCGGGGTGCCACCAGCCAGGACGTCCTGGACACGGCGGCCATGCTGGTCGCGTCCCGCACGCTCGACCTCGTCCTCGCCGACCTCCACCGCGTCCAGCAGGCCCTGGCCCGGCTGGCCGCCGAACACCGCGACACGGCGATGCCGGGACGGACCCTCACCCAGCACGCCGTTCCGACGACGTTCGGACTCAAGGCGGCGGGATGGCGCTCGCTGGTCCTGGACGCGCGGGACCGGGTCGCGGTGGTGCGCGGTTCCCTTCCCGTCCAACTCGGCGGCGCCGCCGGGACCTTGGCGGCGTTCACGGCGTACGGCAGCGAGGACCCCCGGGGCCTCACGGCGGCCTACGCTGCGGAGCTCGGGCTCCGCGCACCGGAGCTGCCCTGGCACACCCTGCGCACCCCGATCGCCGACCTCGCGGGCTGTCTCGCCTGCACCGCCGGCGCGCTGGGCAAGATCGCCGCGGACGTGCTCGTGCTCGGCCGCACCGAGATCGCCGAGGTCGCGGAGGGCAGCGGGGGCGGCTCCTCGGCGATGCCGCACAAGGCGAACCCGGTGCGGTCGGCGCTGATCGCCGCCGCCGCCCGGCGTGCGCCGCAGCTCGCGGCCACGCTGTACGGGTCGCTGGCCGCCGAGGACGAGCGGCCCGCCGGCGCCTGGCACGCCGAGTGGGAGCCCCTCAGGGATCTGCTGCGGCTGGCCGGCGGAGCCGCGCGCGACGCCGCCGAACTGACCGAGGGGCTGCGGGTCCACGCCAACGCCATGCGCGCCCACCTCGACCTCACCCACGGGCTGATCGTCTCCGAGCGGCTGTCCGCCGAGCTGGCACCCGTGCTGGGACGCGCCCGCGCCAAGGAACTGCTGACGGAACTCGCCGGGCGGACCTACACCGAAGGTGTCTCCCTCGGTGAACTCCTCGCTCGTGAACCCGAGTTGAAGGACGTCGACCTCGGCGAGCTCACCGACCCCACCCACTACACCGGCTCGGCCGGTGCCCTCACCGACCGTGCTCTGGAGCGACGTTGACCGCACAACTCCTCAACCACCGCGCCGAGGGTCCCGCTTCCGCTCCCCCGCTGCTGCTCGGGCCGTCGCTCGGGACCTCGTACGCCCTGTGGGACAAGGTGGCGCCGGAGCTGTCCCTCACCCACCGGGTGATCCGCTGGGACCTGCCCGGCCACGGCGGTTCGGCGGCCGGCCTGATCAGTCCCGGCGCTACCGTGGGCGACCTCGCCGATCTGGTGCTGGGCCTCGCCGACTCGCTCGGCGTCGAGCGGTTCGCGTACGCCGGGGTGTCACTCGGCGGCGCGGTCGGTCTGCACCTGGCCGTGCACCACCCCGAGCGTGTCGCGTCGCTGGCGGTGATCTGCTCCTCAGCCCACTTCAACGGCAGCAAGCCGTGGGAGGAGCGGGCCGAGCGGGTCCGCCGGGAGGGGATGGAGTGGCTGCTGGAGAGCGCGAACTCCCGTTGGTTCGCCGGTGACTTCAGCGTGCCGGAACTCGTACGGGACCACGCCGAGGCCGATCCGGAGGCGTACGCGGCCTGCTGCGACGCCCTGGGCTCCTTCGACCTGCGCGAGCGGCTGCCCGGGATCCTGGCGCCGACCCTGCTGATCGCCGGCCGCGAGGACCCGGCGACCCCGCCGCCCCATCTGCGGGAGATCGCCGACGCGGTGCCGCGCGCCACGCTCGTCGAGCTCCCCGGGGCCTCGCACCTGGCCCCGGCGCAGTGCCCGGAGGCCGTCCTCACCGCCCTGCGCACGCACCTCGACGGTGGTGCCAAGCGGGGCATGGAGGTGCGGCGCGAGGTGCTCGGGGACACCCACGTGGACCGGGCGCAGGCCCGGCAGACCCCGTTCACCGCCCGCTTCCAGGACTTCATCTCGCGCTACGCGTGGGGCGAGATCTGGACCGACCCCACGCTCAGCCGCCGCGAGCGCAGCATGATCACCCTGACGGCGCTGGTCGCGCACGGCCACTACGACGAGCTGGCCATGCATGTGCGGGCGGCGCGCCGCAACGGCCTCACCCCGGAGGAGATCGGGGCCGTCCTGCTCCAGACGGCCGTCTACTGCGGGGTACCGGCGGCGAACTCGGCGTTCGCCACGGCCCAGCGGGTGCTGGCGGAGGAAGCGGAAGGGTGACCCCGGCAGGGGCAGGCACGAGGGAGGGCGATGTGCCTACCGTGGGGGCATGTCGACCATCCTGATCACCGGTGCCACCTCGGGTCTCGGCCGCTACGTCGCCTTCGAGCTGGTCCGCTCCGGCCATCTCGTCCTCGCCCACGGCCGTGACCCGCACCGCACCGAGAGCCTGGTGGCGGAGCTGCGGACGGAGGGACGGGCCGAGGGCTTCGTGGCCGACCTCGCCTCCCTGGACCAGGTGCGGGAGCTGGGCGCCAAGGTCGCCGACGCCCACCCCGAGCTCGACGTCCTGGTCAACAACGCGGGCGTGGGCTCCGGTTCGCCGGGCTCGGGCCGGGAGGTGAGCGCCGACGGACACGAACTGCGGCTGGCGGTGAACTACTTGGCGCCGGTGGCTCTGACCCGGTCCCTGCTTCCGGTACTGCGGGCGAACACCCCCGCGCGCGTCGTCAACGTGGGGTCGGCGGGCCAGGAGCCGATCGACTTCGACGACCCGGAGTTCACCCGCGGCCATGCCGGGTTCGCGGCCTACTGCCGTGCCAAGTTCGCCCTGGCGGCCCACACCTTCGCCCTGGCCGAGGAGTTGGCGGGCACGGGGGTCGCGGTCAACGTCCTGCACCCGGCGACCTTCATGGACACGGCGATGGTACGCGAGGGCGGCGTCGCCCCGTGGTCGACGGTCGCGGACGGGGCTCCCGGTGTGCTGGCCCTGGCCACCCGGGACCTCGGAACGGGCGGCTACTTCGACGGGACGCGTCCGGCGCGGGCGCACGAGGAGACGTACGACAGGGAGGTGCAGAAGCGCCTGGCGACGCTGACGGACCGACTCCTCGCGCCGTAGCTCCCCAGCGGCGCGGGGAACCGCGCGACCAGCCTCCGCCGCCCGCGCACGAGGTCAGCGCAGCCTCCGCCGCCCACGCATGAGGTCAGCGCAGCCATCACCGGCCCGCGCACGAGGTCACCGCAGCCCCCGCCCCGTCTCCAGCACCTCCCGGGCCTGCGCCACCAGCCCGTCCGCCCCGCAGGAACGCGCCAGCGCCAGGCCCCGGTTGAGCTCGGCCACGGACCGCGCCGCGATGCCGTACTCGACCCGGGCCGCCGCGTGCTCGTACTGACAGGGCGACGCCTCCAGGTACGCCACCGCCTGCGCGGCGAGCCGCACCGCCCGCTGCCCGGTCTCCAAGGCCGCCGCACACCGCAGCGCCTCACCGATCGCCGTGTCCGTGCCGAGCCGCTCGGCGTGCCGGCGGACCTCCGTGGCCAGCTGGGCGGCCCGCACCGGGTCCTCGACGGCGAGAGCACGCGCGAGGTCGGCCGCCCACGGCACCAGCACCGGGTTGTGGTGGCCCCGGACCGCCGCCGCCTTCTCCGCGGCGTCCAGTTCGTTGATCCCGTCCTTGGTCCGGCCCACGGCCAGCAGCAGCCGTCCCCGCACGGACCGCGGGTCGGGCAGCACGATCGTGGACGGGTACGGCGGCGCGAAGCCGTACTGCTCGGCGATCGCCCACGCCTCCTCGACATGGCCGCGCGCGAGCAGCGTGTCGACGAGGTTGCACGTCGCCGACCAGTACAGCGGCAGACCGCGTCCGACCCGTTCGGCGAGCCGCAGCGACTCGCGCAGGGAGGTCTCCGCCTCCCGGAGCCGGCCACGCCGACGGTGGCCCAGGCCGACGTAGGCGTGGGCGAGCGCGAGGTGGCCACCGCTCCAGCCGGCCGACTCGTAGGTGCGCAGGGCGTCGCTGTAGAGGGCCTCGGCGCGGTCGAGCCGGTCCGTGAAGGCGTACGCGCTGGCCAGCATGAGGGGCAGTTCGAGGCCCCACTCGGTGTCGGTCCAGCCGAGGCCGGGTGCGAGGCGGCCGTTGACGAGGGCGCGGTCACAGACCTCGGCGATCTCCTCGGCGCTCTCGCCGCGGGCCATCGCGTCGAACCCCCGCAGGATCAGCAGCGCCCGCTCGGAGTTGTCCCGGCCGGTGCACTTCGCGGCCAGGGCCGCGAGGCGCTCGGAACGGCCCGGTGAGCCGGCCTCGCCCGGGTAGAGCCCCTCCCAGGTGTACTGCACGGCCTGGAGGCGGAGCCGGGCCGAGCCCTCCTCGTGCCGGGCGGCTTCCGCCTCGACGGTGCGGACCGCCTCCTCGAGCTGGTTGTTGTGCATGAGCGCCTGGGACAGGCGGATCACGGCGTCCACCCGGGCGGAGCCCTCCAGGCCGGGCATGGCGAGCGCCGTCTGGAGGTGGCCGATGGTCTTGGCGGGGGCGGTCAGGAGGGTGGCACAGCCGAGTTCGAAGAGCACGCGCGCGTGGACCTCGGGTGCCGGGGGTTCCAGCAGGGCACGCTCCAGGCAGCGGCGGGCGGCGTCCGGGGCGCCGACGAGCAGGTGTTCGCGGGCGGCCTCCCGCAGCTGCTCGACGAGTTCCTCGTCGTCGTCCGGGTGGACCTGGAGCAGGTGCCGGGAGGCGGCCGCGGCACCGAGCCCGGAGTCGGTGACGAGCTGGGCGGCGATGCCGTGCATGGCGGTGCGCAGGGCGTCCGGGATGGAGTCGTAGACGGCGGTGGCGATCAGCGGGTGCACGAACTCCAGCTCGCCGTCCTCCGCGCCGGAGTCGGTCAGGATGCGGGCGCTGCGCAGGAGTTCGGCGCAGCGCGCCGCCGTGTCGGGCTTCAGGGTGGCGAGCTTGGCCACCAGGCCGACGGAGATGTCGGTGCCGAGGATCGCGGCCGCCCAGGCGAACCGGGTGGCGTCGATGCCGAGTTCCTCCAGGCGGGCGACGAGTCCGCCGCCCCGGGCCGAGCGGTTCAGCTCGCGCAGTTCGTTCGCCGAGCTCTCGCCGGGCTCCATCTCACTGTCGCGGACCTTGGCGAGGAGTTCGACGGTCTCGTACGGGTTGCCGCCGGTGACGGCCCACACCTCACGGCAGAACGGCGCGTCGGCGTGCTCGCCCAGGGTCGCGCGGGTGAGGCCCGCGGTGGCCTCCGGGGTGAGGGCGCTGAGGCTGGTGACGGGCCCGCCCGCGGCGGCGGCCACGGTCTCCAGGAGGCGGGCGCTCTCGGGGGTGGCCTCGCCGGGGCGCCGGGCCACCACGACCAGGACGGACAGGTCGTCCAGGCGCTCGGCGAAGGCGGCGAGCCAGCGCAGGGTCTCCTGGTCGGCCCAGTGGGCGTCGTCGACCATCAGCACGAGCGGCCAGTCCCGGCGCGCGAGCCGGCGCACCGCGGCGACCAGTCCGTCGCACACGCCCTGCGGGTCGGCCTGGCGCTCACCGGGGTCCGCGATGCCGAGGGCGGGGCCGGCGATGTCGTACCAGTCGCCGAGGTACTCGCGGGCCTCCTCGGGCATCAGCGACAGGAGGGCCGGCTGGAGCAGTTGGCGTACGACGTTGAAGGGGACGGACCTGAGGGTCTCGCCGCCGCGGGCGGACCAGACGGTGCAGCCGCGTGCCTCGGCGATGCGGCGGGTCTCGGCCAGCAGGGCGGTCTTGCCGAAGCCGGCCTCGCCGCGGATGACCAGCACACTGCCCGAGGACGTGCGGCCCGCGCACAGGGAGTCGATCACCCGTTCTACGGCGGCGAGTTCCTCGTCGCGTTCCCACAGCGAGGCCGGGGCGGCCGCCATGGGCCGTACCTCCGTCATCCCGCTACCTCCCCAAGTCGCCCGAACGACGTACAGATCTCGAGCGTAGCCGTCCGGGTGCGGAAGCGGAGGACGGTCGGGGTACCTGTTGCCTTGTCGGGTGACCTGCGGTACGGGCGGGCGACGCACCCCGCCCGTGACCTGCCGTCGACCGACCTGACCGGCGGTCAGCCGTGCACGTCGAGACGCCCTGGAGGCAGCGATTCTCCGAGAACGAAGCGCAGTCCGCCCCGGCCGCGCCCTGGTCGCCGGTTCGGTGGGCAACTTCATCGAGTGGTACGAGTTCGGCGTCTACGGCTACTTCGCCACGGTCATCGCGGCCCGGTTCTTCACCCCGGAGGGCGGCGGCGAGGCCGAGGCGCTGGTGCGGACGTACGCCTCCTTCGGGCTGGCGTTCTTCTTCCGGCCCGTCGGCGCGGCCCTGTTCGGCCGGCTCGGCGACCGGATCGGCCGGCGCCCGGTGCTGATCCTGGTGATCACGCTGATGACCGGGGCGACGACGCTGATCGGCGTGCTGCCGACGTACGACCGCGTGGGCGCGCTCGCGCCCTGGCTGCTGACCTTCCTGAGGGTGCTTCAGGGGCTGTCCGCGGGCGGGGAGTTCGGTGGTGCGGTGGCGGTGCTGACGGAGTCCGCCCCACCAGGGCGGCGCGGGCTGTACGGGGCGTGGCAGTCGTTCACGGTGGCGCTGGGCCTGCTGGCCGGCGCCGGTGCCGCCGCCCTGCTCGCGACCGTGCTGACGGAGCCGCAACTCACGTCCTGGGGCTGGCGGTTGCCGTTCCTGCTCACGCTGCCGCTGGGACTCGGGGCGCTGTGGCTGCGCCTGCGTCTGGACGAGACGCCCGCCTTCCGGCAGGAGGTGGTCCTGGAACAACCGGGGGCACGCGAGGTCGCCGGGGCGATCGCGCTCGGTGCGGGGCGGATCATGGGCTGGGCGGCGGCCGGTTACACCTTCCTGGTCGTGCTGCCCGGGTACCTGCAGAGCACTCTGAGCGCCACTTTCCAGCAGGCGTTGATCGCGACCGTGCTCGCCAACCTCGGCTTCGCGGTCACCATCCTCCCGGCGGGGCTGCTCAGTGACCGGGTCGGACGGCGGCCGGTGATGGCGACGGGAGCCGCGCTCGTGGTGGGCCTGGCGGTTCCGCTGCTCAACCTCCTTCAGGACGAGGGGACTTCCGACGCGGTGAAGGGGGCGGCGGTGTTCGGGGCGGGCGCGGTCGTGGGGCTGATGGCGGGCCCGGGACCCGCGATGCTGGCGGAACTGTTCCCGACCACCGTCCGCTGTACAGGCCTGGGACTCGCCTACTCCCTGTCGAACGCCGTGTTCTCCGGCTGCGCCGGGCTCGTCATCACCAAGACGGTCGAGCGCACCGGGAACGTGGACGTCCCCGCGTACTACGCGGCGGCAACCTGCGCCGTCAGCCTGCTCGCCCTGACCAGGAACCCTTCGAGGAAGGCGGGTTGACCACATGCGGGTGATCGGCCTGATGTCCGGCACCTCGTACGACGCCGTCGACGCGGCGGCGGCCGAGCTGCGCCTGGCCGGCGACAGTCTCGTACTGAAGCCGCTGGGCATGGTGAGCGAGACGTACGACGAGGAGATCCGTGCGGCCCTCGCCAGGGCACTGCCGCCCGGCACGGTCCCGATGGCCGAGGTGTGCCGGCTGGACACCCGGATCGGACAGGCCTTCGCGGCGGCCGCCGTCCGGGCCGACCGTGAACTGTGCTCCTCCCGGGCGGACTTGATCGCCTCACACGGGCAGACGGTCCACCACTGGACCGACGGGGGCCGGGTGCACGGCACCCTCCAGCTCGGGCAGCCCGCCTGGATCGCGGAGGCGACCGGGCTGCCGGTGGTCGCCGACTTCCGGCCGCGCGACATCGCCGCCGGCGGCCAGGGCGCACCCCTGGTCAGCCTGATCGACCTGCTGTGGCTGCGCGGCCGCCCGGGCACCCCGGTCGCGCTGAACCTCGGCGGCATCGCCAACGTCACCGCGCCCGACGGGACCGCCTTCGACACCGGGCCCGGGTGCGCGCTGATCGACGCGGCCGCCCACGGGTTCAGCGGCGGGCGGCTCTCCTACGACGCCGAGGGCGCCCTGGCAGCCCGCGGCGAGGTCCACCGGCCGCTGCTGGAGCGGCTGCTCGCGGAGCCGTACTACGCGCTGCCCGCCCCGAAGACCACCGGCAAGGAGCTGTTCCACCTCGGTTATCTGCGGGAGGCCCTGTCCGGACTGGGCACACTGTCGGCCGAGGACGTCATCGCCACCCTGACCTTCCTGACAGCCCGCACGGTCGCCGACGCGGTGTGCGGGGCCGGGGCCACTGAGGTGCTCGCCTCGGGCGGCGGGACCCGCAACCCGGTGCTGATGCGGATGCTCGGCGACCTGCTGCCCGGCATCGCCGTGCGCCCCTCCGACGTGCTGGGGCTGCCGGCGGCGGCGAAGGAGTGCTACGCCTTCGCCGTCCTCGGCTTCCTGACCGCGCACGGCCTTCCCGGTACCGAACCGGCGAGCACGGGGGCCCGGCACGCGCGCGTACTGGGCTCGATCACCCCCGGCCGCGAGGCACTGCGACTGCCGCCACCCGCACGGGAACGACCGGTGCGGCTCGTACTGGAGTGAACGCCGACGGTACGGAGAGGTCTCGACCCGGATCGGCCGGCGACGCGCCGGGGGGGGCTTCGGCCGGGACGGACCGGCCACGTGCGGGGAGAGAGGCTTCGGCCGGGACCGACCGGCGACGTGCGGGGAGAGGGGCTTCGGCCGGGACCGACCGGCCACGTGCGGGGAGAGGGCCTTCGGCC
>NZ_LJBR01000143.1 GCF_001282115.1 Streptomyces sp. NRRL B-24085
CCTCCCGTCCCGCCCTGAACGAGTCCCTCCACCGCGAGCGCGTCCACCACGACCGCTGCCGTGCCGCCCTCGCCGCCATGGTGGACGGGGCGCAGGAGCAGGTCGTCGTCGGGGAGGACGTCTCCGCCTCCGGGGCCGACGCCGAAGTCCTCGGGTACCGGCTGCGCAGTCAGGCCAAGGAGATGCGGGAGCTGCCCGAAGGTCCGTTGTTCTTCGGGAAGCTGGAGTTCGACCAGGGCGAGCACGCCGGGCAGGCGTATCACCTGGGCCGGCTGCGGATCACCGAGCATCCCGCCGCCCCGCCGCTCGTCGTCGACTGGCGTGCGCCCGTCTCCCGCGCCTTCTACCAGGCGAGCCCGCGCGATCCGCGGGGAGTCGCCGTGCGGCGGCGGTTCGGTTGGGCGCCGGGGAGCAAGGGGGACTCCGCGGACCTGACCGGGCTGGAGGACGAGCACCTCAGGGACGGGGGCCCGGCGCAGGTCAGCGACATCGTCGCCCGGGAGATCGAACGGCCCCGCGTCGGACCCATGCGGGACATCGCCGCGACCATCCAGCCCGAGCAGGACGATCTCGTACGCGGCGACCTCGCCGTCTCCGTGTGCGTCCAGGGCGCGCCCGGGACCGGGAAGACCGCCGTCGGGCTGCACCGGGCCGCCTACCTGCTCTACACCCATCCGCAGCGCATGCGGCGCGGTGGGCTCCTCGTCCTGGGGCCCAACCGGACCTTCCTCTCCTACATCTCCCAGGTGCTGCCCGCGCTCGGCGAGAGCGGCGTACGGCAGTCCACGCTCCAGGACGAGATCGCCCGTCATCCGGTCACGGCCGTCGACGCCCGTGCCGCCGCCGTCCTCAAGCACGACCCCCGCATGGCGGAGGTGCTGCGCCGGGCGCTGTACGCCCGTGTGTCGACCGCGCAGGCTGACCCCCTGGAGATCAAGGACGGTTCGTACCGCTGGCGGGT
Organism: Streptomyces sp. NRRL B-24085; assembly: GCF_001282115.1. GTDB lineage: Bacteria > Actinomycetota > Actinomycetes > Streptomycetales > Streptomycetaceae > Streptomyces. The sequence continues at coordinate 962 of NZ_LJBR01000143.1, forward strand.
CGGTGCCGGCGAACTCGCGCGGATCGTGGCGGACGTACGGCAGGAGGAACCGCCGTACGGGGTCGGGCGTGAGCGGGTGCGCGGGCGGGTGGTGCGGAGCGTGCAGTTGCAGGCCGAGCGGCGGGCCGGGCCGCAGAACGCCGCCTGGGTGCAACGGGTCTCCCGGTCACGGGCGATGGGGGCCTTCCTCGACGCCGTGTGGCCCAGGGTGCGGCCCGAGGAGGTCGTGGCCGGACTGCTGGCCGGGAGCGAGGAGTTGGCCGTCGCCGCCGACGGGATCCTCGACGCCGAGGAGCAGAAGGACCTGCTGTGGGCCGAGCCGCCGCGGTCGTGGAAGTCGGCGCGGTGGTCGGCGGCCGACCAGGTGCTGCTCGACGAGGTCGCCGGGCTGGTGGAGCATCCCGAGGGGTACGGCCATCTCGTCGTCGACGAGGCTCAGGACCTGTCCCCGATGGAGTGCCGGGCGATCGGCCGCCGGGCCCGTTTCGGCTCGGTGACCGTGCTCGGTGACCTGGCGCAGGGGACCACGCCCTGGGCGGCCCGCTCGTGGCCCACCGTCCTGCGGCACCTCGGCAAGCCGGACGCGGCCGTCGTACCGCTGACCACCGGGTTCCGGGTGCCGCAGGCCGTCGTCGCCCTCGCCAACCGGCTCCTCGCGCGGCTGGACGTGGAGGTGCCGGAAGGGCGATCGCTGCGGGGGGACGGCGAGCTGGCGGTGCGGCCCACCTCCCCGGACGGCCTGCCGGGCGCGGTCGTGGACGCCGTACGGGAGTCGCTCGCGTACGAGGGGTCCGTGGGGGTCGTCGCGGCCGACGCCGAAGTGGCACGCGTGCGCCACGCCCTCGACGCGGCCGGGATCGCCTGCGCCGGGCCGGACGAACTGGGTGCGCGGGTGAGCGTGGTGCCGGCGGGTGTGGTCAAGGGCCTTGAGTACGACCATGTCGTGGCCGTCGAGCCGGCCGCGATCGCGGAGGCGGAGGAACGGGGGCTGCACCGGCTGTACGTCGTGCTGACCCGGGCGGTGTCGCGGCTGGTGGTGGTGCACGGGCGGCCGTTGCCCTTCTAGGGCGTGCCGTCGGGGGCCGGTGGTGGCGGCCGCCCGAGGGTGTCCCCAGGTGGCGGCCGCCCCGCCGGTTGCTCAGGCCCCGCCCAGCAGCGGGATCAACTGCGCCTCCTCGTACGTCAGATGGGCTTCCAGTTCGGTGGTGAGGCGGTCGACCTCCCTGCGGACGGTGTCGAGGTCCGGATCGGAGAGGGTCTTCCTGAGCTCGGCGACCAGCGTGGCGATGTGTTCGTGTTCGGCGCGCAGCCGGTCAAGGGCGGGGGCCGCTTCCGGGTGGCGGTCGGCCAGGAAGGGGAACATCGCCATGTCCTCGCCGGTGTGGTGGTTGTGCAGGCCCTGGCAGAAGGTCAGGCAGTTGACGCGGAGTTGGGCGCCGAGGGTGGTGGTGCCTGCCGTCAATTCCTTGCGGATCAACGCCAGTTCGCGGCGGAACGCGTCGTGGACGAGCTTGATGGCCTCCGCGGGGGAGGAGGCGTTGATGTTCGGGGGGCCCGGGCGGGCGATCTCGTGCAGGGCGATCACCGGCAGGACCCGGTCGGTCTTCTCCTGGTACACGGCCCAGCCGCGGTCCGACTCCACGGCCCGTGCGAAGGCCCGGTCCCGTTCCTCGCCCGTCAGGACGACCGCCTTCGCCTCGTACGTGAACACCCCGCTCTCCACCGTGACCTGAGGGTGCGCGAGCAGGTTGCGGTACCAGTCGGGGTGGCGCGGCGAGCCGCCCGCCGAGGCGATCACGAGGATGCGGTCGCCGCCGTCGGGGAGGTAGCCGACGGGTGTGGTGTGCGGGGTGCCGGTGCGGGCGCCGGTGGTCGTGAGGAGGATCAGGCGGCCGCCCTCGAAGGGGCCGCCGACCCGGCCGTGGTTGGCGCGGAACTCTTCGATGATCCGCTGGTTGAAGTCCTGTACGGGGTGGGGCACTCTCTCTTCTTTCTCTCGCTGGTCTTCATGGAGGCGAAGGCGGAGAGAAAGGGGCGGGCTCCTGGCCCTCCCGCGCACTCGACTGAGTGCGAGCGGGGGGACGCCCAGCGGCCTCATCCAGAGGCCGGGCACCCAACTCGCTCACGGCACGCGGCCGACCCGGCAGTCATACCCGCACGGTAACGTCCGGGGCGTGACGGAGACCAGCGAGTTTGCGGACGTTCCCACGACCGCCCCGGCCGATCCGCCCGGTCGTGAGCGGGCCATGGACATCGGGATCCGGCCGCTGCGGGGCCCGGCGCCGGCCGGCTCGGTGGCTGGTACCGACGAACTCCTCGTGGAAGGCGGGGCCGCGGGCTGAGCGTGCTTCTCTTCCTCGACGTCGACGGGACCTTGCTGCCGTTCGGGGCGGCGGGGCCGTATCCGCTGTACGAACCGGCCTTTCCGCGGCCGGATGCCGTCACCGGCCGGCCGTCACCCGAGGCCGGCGCTTCGGCCGATCACCCGCTGCTGCCCCGCGTGGACCCCGCGCTCGGAGCGCGGCTGACCTCGCTCGGCTGTGAACTGGTGTGGGCCACGACCTGGGGCGAGGACGCCGACATCGTTCTCGCGCCCTGGCTCGGGCTGCCCCGGCTGCCGCGCGTGGACTGGCCGGACGTGGAGGGTGAGGACGACGAGGAGCGGACCGGCCTGCACTGGAAGACCCGTCCGCTCGTCGCCTGGGCCGCCGGACGGCCGTTCGTCTGGGTCGACGACGAGATCACCGACGCCGACCGGGCCTGGGTGGCCGCCCAGCACCCCGAACGGGCTCTTCTGCATCGGGTCGAGCAGCAAGTAGGGCTCAGTGAACGGGACTTCGCGGTGATCGAGGAGTGGCTGGTGGGAGGAGGACGGTGACCGGGCGATATCGAGTGGTCGGCCGGGGCCCACTGGCCTACGGTCGCCCGCATGGCTGACGAAGGGTTCACCCATCCGCGGCTCGCCGCGATCTACGACGCGCTCGATCCCGATCGCCGTGACCTCGACGCGTACGTCCGCATGGCGGAGGAGTTCGGGGCCCGGCGGGTGCTGGACGTCGGCTGTGGGACAGGGGTGTTCGCGCTGCTGCTGGCCGGGCGGGGCATCGAGGTCGTCGGCGTCGATCCCGCCCTGGCCTCGCTCGACGTGGCCCGCGGGAAGCCGGGGAGCGAGCGGGTGCGCTGGATCCACGGGGACGCGTCCGAACTGCCCCCGTTGCGCGTGGACTTGGTGACCATGACGGCCAACGTCGCCCAGCAGATCGTAGGAGCGGAGGCCTGGCGGGGGACCCTGCGGGGCGTGTACGCGGCGCTGCGGCCGGGTGGGCGGCTGGTGTTCGAGACGCGGGACCCCGCACGGCGGGCCTGGGAGGAGTGGAACCGGGAGGCGTCGTACTCGGTGACCGACGTGCCCGGTGCCGGGGCGGTGGAGAGCTGGGTCGAGGTCACCGCGGTGGAGGGGCAGTTGGTGACCTTCCGGTGGACCTATGTGTTCGCGTCGGACGGGCGGGTGCTGACCTCGGACTCGACGCTGCGGTTCCGGGAGCGGGCGCAGGTCGAGGCCGAACTGGGCGCGCGGGGGTTCGTGGTGGAGGACGTACGGGACGCACCGGACCGCCCCGGCAGGGAACTGGTCTTCGTGGCCCGGCGCGGCTAGAGGTCTCCGGCGGTCAGCGTTGCAGTCGGGTCGGCAGGGGCACCCAGCGGCGGGGGACCTGGCCGTCGACCACGTCCCGTCCGTCGGTGATCCGCAGGCCGGCCGCGGCGCAGCAGTAGGCGAGGACGTCGGCGCCGTAGGGGAAGTCGTGCCCGCGCTGCCAGAACCGGAAGGTCCAGTAGGCGGACGGGTCCGAGGCGTGCGGTCCGATGCCGATCTCGTCGGACGCGACGATCTCGCCGTCACGGGCCAGGGTGCCGAAGGTGCCGCCCTTGGGGTTGAAGTAGACCCCGTAGGCGGTGGTGCCCGCGGATATCGCGCGCAGTACGGCGTCGTCGCTCGGCATGAAGCCGGCCTGGGTGATCACACAGCCGCCGGGGGTGCCGTCGACGCCCCGGACGCCCACATGACGCAGGGACTCGTCGCAGTCGGACGGGTCGAAGGGCCCGTGGTCGGGGTCGGTCTTCGGACAGTGGGCGGGATCGGCACCGAGCCGCCGCAGCAACTCGTCCTCCCCGAGACCCCGTACGAAGCAGACGCCGAGGCCCTCGGTCCAAATCGGCTCGGTGCCGAAGGCGGCGATGAGCGCGTCGGCCGCCTGCTGTGCGGCCACCTCCTCGGGCGGCAACTCCACCGCGCCCGGCAGGTGCCGGACCAGCGGTGCGAGGGGCGTGGTCAGCAGCAGCCGGCCCGGTGACCAGGGCCCGGCCTGCGGTGTCCACACGTCCGCCCCGGCGTCGATCAGTGCGCGCACCGTGGCCTCGTCCATGCTGTGCACGGCGTGCCAGAGCGGGGTGTGGTCCTCGTCGTCGCGCACGTCGACGTCCGCGACGTGCGGCAGGAGCGCGGCCACCGCTTCCGCCGAGCCCTGTTCCGCCGTGAGGTGCAGCGGGGTGGCGCCCTGCCATCCCACGCGGGCGTCGGGCGGGGCGCCTGCCGCCAACCGGGCCCTGACGAGGGCGGCGTCGCCCCATTCGCCGTAGCCCATGCGTTGCCAGTCGGCCCGGGGTACGTAGCGCTGCCGGGCTTCCTCCGCACGCCGCAGAGCTTCGCGCTGACGTCGGTCGAGGGGCGGCGCGAGGAAGGCCGGCGGTCCGCTGACCTCCATCATCGCGAACGAACCCGACGGCCCCTCCTGGTCCGGTGGCTGGAGGCCGGGCCAGACCTCGACCGCGCTGCCCGCGGCGGCCCGGAGCGCGTCCGCGTCGACCGGGGTCCGGGTCTCGGGCACGCCCTCGTCCGGCCACTCGACCACCAACTGTGCCTGGCCGGGCGGGGGAAGCTCCGGCAGATACAGGTCGACGTCCGTCTTGAACAGGGACCTGTGGGAGTGGTGCAGGCCGGGATCCAGCGGGATCAGCCCGATCGCCTGCTCGGTCGCCGCCTCCCGCACCTCTCCCTCTGCTCCGGTGTAGGGGATCCTCCGCGTCACCGTGCCGTCCAGCGAGGTCACCCGCCGGCCGTCGGAGAACAGCAGCCCCACCCGCAGCCCGGACTGCCGCCGCGGATCCCCGCCCTGCCGGCGGACCCTGCGGAACACCGACAGATGCAGGGTGACCGACTCCGGCCACACGGACCACCCCGTCACCAGGATCCGCGTCTCGGCCCCCGCCCCGACCACTTCGAGCTGTGGCAGCAGCGCGGGCGCCCAGCGGTCGACGGGCGGCGCGTACCGTCCCTCGTCCTCCCCCGGCGGCCGTAACCGCAGCAACACGTCCTGCTCGACGGCCGGTTCCTCCACCAGCACCAGATCATCGAAGAACCCCATGCGCCGAGCGTCGCACACGGCACTGACAACGCCCCGTGCGTCAGGAACGGGCGAGGACGCAGAACTCGTGGCCCTCCGGGTCCGACAGGCACGTCCACGGGACGTCGCCCTGTCCGAGGTCGAGGTCGGTGGCGCCGAGGGCGTGCAGCCGCGCGACCTCCGCGGCCTTGTCGTCACCCGGGGACGGCAGCAGGTCCAGATGGACGCGGTCCGGCACGGTCTTCACGCCGGGCGTGCGGAGGAACTCCAGATACGGGCCGCCCCCCTCGGCGGATCGCAGCACCGCGTGGTCGTCGGTCACCTCGTGCAGGGTCCAGTCGATCGCCGCACCCCAGAACCGGGCCGTCTCCCGCGGATCCACGCAGTCCACGACCACGGCGGCGATCGGCCCGGTGTCCCGGTAGACCTCCCGGGGCTCCAGCACACAGAACTCGTTGCCCTCCGGATCGGCGAGGACCGTCCACGGCACGTCACCCTGGCCCACGTCGACGCGTGTGGCCCCGCGCGCCTCCAGCCGTGCGACCAACTCCGCCTGATGGGCCGGGGAGGTGGTGGCGAGATCGAGGTGCACACGGTTCTTCGTCGCCGACTTGGGCTCCGGTACGGGCACGACGTCGATCCCGAGGCCGACCGGGTCCGGCCACACGAGACCGCCCGCGGGGCCGACGTAGGTGGTGACACCGGGATGGTAGGCACTCCACCCGAGCGCCTCCGCCCAGAACCGCCCGACCGCGGCCGCGTCGACGGCCTTGATATTCACCTGCACGGGTCGCAGCACCATGGCGGGAATCCTATGCAGCCGTCCTGCCGGGGTCGGCGGCCCGGCTGCGGGTGCCGGAGGATTCGCGGCTCGCCATAGACTCCCGCGCCATGGAGGAGATCTTCGAACTCGGTGAGATCCGTTGCCCGTCGGGGACCATGGTCGTCATCGACGGCGGTCATCTGGGCCTGTGGAGCGGAGAGCGGTCGCCGGCGGAGATCGACCCCGCGCTCCTCGGAATCGAGGACGCGGCCCTGGCCGACGACGTCCGCGCTTCGGTCGACTTCGTCGTGGTCGGCCCGGACGCGTCGGCAGCGGCCCGGAGCTTCGACCGGCAGCCGGGCGTGATGCTCCATGACATCCCTGCGTCCGGGGCGGCCGAGCTCGGGGCCCGGTTCGAAGAACACTGTCTGGCCGCCGGCCTGGACGCCCGCCTGGAAGCGCTGCCCGGTCGTGAGCCGCATGCTCGACGAGTACGCCGGACCGCCGCCGAAGGCGGCGGCGGTTTTCTGATGTTCGGGGTGCCCGTCGTCGTGGTGGGCGGCGTGCCGCGCGACCGTCCTCTTCCGGTGCTGGCCTCGCGGGTCGACTTCGGCGACGGGGTGGGGCCGCGCTGGGCGGAGGTGGCGGTGCGGATGGGCGACGCGCCCGTGGAGTCGTCCGTAGAACTCGGTGTCGTCGGAGTCGACTGGGCCCGGGTGCTCTTCGGGGATGCCGACGCCCTCGACGCCTGGCAGCACGAGGAACCGGTGGACGGCTTGGCCGACGTGGCGTTCTGGGGCGCGTCCGCGGACGCGGCCGCCGCCACGTTCGCGGCACCTGAGCTGGGCGAACCCGGTGAGGAAGGCGTCCGCGGCTGGCGCGGGCTGACCGTGCCCGAGGCCGTGGAGAAGGCCCGCGCTCTGCTGCGGTGGAAGGAGGAGAACGGCGGCCGCATGGTCGTGGACTTCCGGCCGCATTCCCACCACTGGGAGGTGATGCGCCAGGTCCGCGCCTCCGAAGCGGAGGCCGGCACGGTGGACATCGGTGACGCCCGGCTTCTCTGCGCGATGACGAGTTGGGGCGACGGGTACTTCCCGGTGTACGCCGACCTCGGTCCGTCCGGCGCCGTTCTCGCTGTGCGGGTGAGGTTCGCCGACCTGCCCGGGTAGTCCCGGGGGACCGTGGCGACGCGGACGGGGAGTGGCATGGCGCACTATTGCAAGCGGGTGCTTGCAATAGTTAGCGGGAGTGGTGCACAGTGGAGGCATGGCATCGCTCAACGTCGGCAATCTCGGTGAGTACCTGCGTGACCAGCGCCGCAGTGCGCAGCTCTCGCTCAGGCAGCTCGCCGATGCCGCCGGGGTGTCGAATCCGTATCTGAGCCAGATCGAGCGCGGGCTGCGCAAGCCGAGCGCGGAGGTCCTCCAGCAGGTCGCCAAGGCCCTGCGGATCTCCGCCGAGACGCTGTACGTGCGGGCCGGCATCCTCGACGCCGAGCGCGACCGGGACGACGTGGAGACACGTGCGGTCATACTCGCCGACCCCACGCTCAACGAGCGGCAGAAGCAGGTGCTGCTCCAGATCTACGAGTCCTTCCGCAAGGAGAACGGCTTCGAGATCGCCCCGCCGGACGCGGCCCCCGCGCCGGGCGACGGACAGAGCGACCGGTCGGGCGACCGTACGGCGGACACCGGGGGCGACCTCCGGGACACCGACGTCCCGGCCGGGGGCGACCCGGACGGTGAGACCGCCGTACGGCAGGCGCGCCGGCCCCGTACCACCCGCAAGCCCCGCAGCACCCGTACGTCCCCCAAGACCGACGGCGACGACGCCGACCCGCAGCAGACGGCCGGATGAGCCGTCGCGCCGACAGGCGGCGCGGGACCCAAAACCCTCATCAGCAAGCGACCCGGGAGGACCATCACCATGGCCATCACCGACGACATCCGCAAGGCCGTCAAGGACCCGACCCCGCTCTACTTCCTCGCCGGCGCCGGTGACCTGGCCTTCCAGGAGGCCAAGAAGGTGCCCGGTCTGGTGGAGCAGCTGCGCGCCGAGGCGCCGGCCCGGATCGAGGCCGTGCGCGGCACCGACCCCAAGGCGGTCCAGGAGAAGGCCCAGGCCCGTGCCAAGGAGGCCGGCGCCAGGGTCAAGGAGACGCAGGTCACCCTGCAGAGCAAGGTCGGCGAGTTCATCAGCAGCCTCGACGGTGACCTGAAGAAGCTCGGCAGCACGATCGACGCGGACCTGAAGAAGCTCGGCGAGTCCGCCCAGGACCTCGCCCTGCGCGGTGTCGGCGTCGCCGCCGAGTACGCCGTCAAGGCCCGTGAGACCTACGAGAAGGTCGCCGAGCACGGCGAGCAGGCCGTCAGGACCTGGCGTGGCGAGGCCGCCGAGGAGATCGAGGAACTGGCGATCGCCGTCGAGCCGAACGCCGAGCCGGGCGAGATCAAGACGCCGGCCACCACGACCCCGGTCGCGAAGCCGGCCGCGGCCGCCACGCCCGCCACCCCGGCCGCCTCGGCGAAGAAGACGGCTCCCGCCGCCAAGAAGGCCACGCCGCGCAAGACCACCACGGCGAAGAAGATGCCGCCCGCCAAGTAAGGCACCGCGGAACAGGTCACGACACCGGGCCGGGCACTTACCGAGTGCCCGGCCCGTTCTCCGGGTAGCGACCTTGCGGGAACGGGTACGGTGACCGCGTAATCGCGAAATGACGAGCCGAGTCGGGTGGTGGACGTTGTGCTGATGCAGGGGTTCGCAGGCTTCATGTGGCTGCTGAGCATGGCCCTGATCGTTTTCAGCGGATTCGCGCTGTTCGACGCCGCCATCCGCCGTGAGGACGCCTACCGCGCGGCCGACAAGAAGACCAAGCCCTTCTGGCTGATCATCCTCGGACTCGCCTTCGTGGTGAACCTGATCTTCAACATCCTGTCGTTCCTGCCGATCATCGGCCTCATCGCGACGATCGTCTACATGGTCGATGTACGCCCCGCGATCCGCGCCCTTCCCGGCGGCGGCCGCAGCGGCCGGGGCCGGGGTTCGAGCAGTGACGGCCCCTACGGCCCGTACAACGGCGGCCGCTAGAGCCGTACCCCGCGGCCGGCCACGGCACGGCCCGCGACGGCGGTCTACCGCTGACCCTCCCGGTCGAGCAGCAGGACCGCCACGTCGTCCGCCAGCTCGCCGCCGTTGAGCGACCGCACCTCGTTCACCGCGGCCCGCAGCAGCGCCTCGCCGCGCAGCCCCTCGGAGAGCTGGCGGCGGATCATGGACACCATCCCGTCCTGTCCCAGCCGCTCCCCGCCCTCCCCGACGCGCCCCTCGATCAGCCCGTCGGTGTAGAGCATCAGGCTCCACTCGGCCCCCAGCTCCACCTGCATCCGGGGCCAGCGGGCCCCCGGCAGCATCCCGAGCGCGGGGCCGTTGTTGTCGTACGGCAGCAGTTGTGCGGGCCGTCCCGGCCGGGCCACCAGCGGCGACGGGTGCCCGGCGAGGCACAGCCCCGCCCGGCGGCCGTCCGGCGCGATGTCCACCGTGCACAGGGTCGCGAAGATCTCGTCGTCCGACCGCTCGTGCTCCAGCACCTCCTGGAGCGTGCCGAGCAGCTCGTCCCCGCACAGCCCCGCCAGGGTCAGCGCGCGCCAGGCGATGCGCAGCTCCACGCCGAGTGCCGCCTCGTCGGGGCCGTGCCCGCAGACGTCCCCGATCATCGCGTGCACGGTCCCGTCGGGAGTCCGTACGACGTCGTAGAAGTCACCGCCGAGCAGTGCCCGCGACCTGCCGGGCCGGTACCGCGCGGCGAACCGCAGGGAGGAGCCCTCCAGCAGCGGCGTGGGCAGCAGGCCGCGCTCCAGGCGCCGGTTCTCCTGCGCCCGTACCCGTCCCTCGGCGAGCCTGCGCTCCGCCGTGTCGGAACGTTTCCGCTCCACCGCGTACCGGATCGCCCGGCTCAGCAGCCGGCTGTCCAGCTCGTCCCGGAAGAGGTAGTCCTGGGCGCCGACCCGCACCGCCTCGGCGCCGCGCTCGGCGTCGCCGGACGCGGTGAGGGCGAGGACGGCGTGCCGGGGCGCGAGCTCCAGGACATGGCGGAGCACGGCGAGCTCGTCGTCGTCCGCGGTACGGCCGGGCGCGGGCAGCGCGAGGTCGAGCAGGATGCAGTGCACGTCATCCGTGAGCAGCCGCTCCGCCTCGGTGAGGTTGCGGGCGGTGCGGACGCGGATGGGCCTGCCGGCCGAGTCCAGGAGCTCGGGGACGACCGGGGACCCGCCGGGATCGTCCTCGATCACCAGCAGGCTCAGTTGGGTGGCGGCGTTGTTGTCGACCGTGGCTTCCTTGCGCGGGGCTTCTTCCTTGGAGGGGTCGTCCTGGGGTGCGGCCGGCGCCTGACCACTCTCCACGGCCGGGATCGCTCGCTGCCGCGGTATGGGTACGGGCATCGTCTTGGATTCCTTCCCTCCCCCCGAGGGCTGGTGGGGCGAGGGACCTCGATCCACCGACGGGGACCATAGCGGGTGCCGGGCCGGTAAAGGAATGGCGTGAGACACGCCCCTTGACCGGTGGCCACTGTCATATGCCGCGTTATCCACCGCAGTTGGACAGGTGACGGGTAGTGCGGGAATGACGAACGTCACGTCGACGGCAGGTTTGCGGAGGCGTCAGGCGTGCCTCGCGTCACATGACCCAGGTCTCACCGGGTCGTCCGGCGGCGACGCTCAGGCGTCCGGCCGTACGACTCCGAGGATCGGCATCGAACCCGCGCCGGCGATCGTCACCGTGCGCCCGGGGCGCGGCGCGTGCACGATCGCGCCGTCGCCGAGGTACATCGCCACGTGGCTGGCGTCGTCGAAGTAGATGATGAGGTCGCCGGGCCGCATGTCCTTGATGTCGACGTGCTCGAGCTGCTTCCACTGCTCCTGCGAGGTGCGCGGAATGGGCTTGCCGGCGCTCGCCCAGGCCTGTGAGGTCAGTCCGGAGCAGTCGTACGAGTCCGGGCCCTCGGCGCCCCATTCGTACGGTTTGCCGATCTGCGCCGTCGCGTAGGCGACCGCGGTCTTCCCGGCCTCGCTGGCCTTGCCGCTGATGTCCTTGAGGACGCCGGAGTCCAGCCAGGCGGTCTGCGCCTGGTGGGCGGCCTGTTCCTCCAGTTCGGCGAGGCGCTCCTTCTCCTTGGCCTCCAGCCGGGACTCGAGCTTCTCGGCCGCCGCGATCTGCCGCTCGACCTTCTTCTTGGCCGCCGCCTTCGCCTTGCGGTTGGCCTCCAGCCTGGTCCACTGGGCGGAGGCGTCGTCGGCGTACTGCTTCAAGTCCTGCTGGGTCCGGGTCAGTTCGGCGATGAGCGCCTTGGTGGCGCGCTGGCCCTGGAGGACGCGGCCGGTGGCGTCCAGGAACTGCTGCGGGTCGTCGCTCAGCATCAGCCTGGCCTCGTCCGGCAGGCCGTTGGAGCGGTACTGGGCGGCGGCCGCGGCGCCCGCGCGGGCCTTCAGTTCCGCCAGCTTCTCCTGAGCCTTGACGATCTTCTGGGCCAGCGCGACGATCTGCGCCGACTGCTGCTCGGCCTTCTCCTCGGCGGCGTTGTAGGCGTCGGTGGCGACGGCCGCGTCGTGGTAGAGCGCGTCGAGCTGTCTGCGTACGGCCTCGATGTCCTTGTTTGTCACGGCCGTCGACGGTGAGGCGGTGGGGGAGG
>NZ_LJBR01000144.1 GCF_001282115.1 Streptomyces sp. NRRL B-24085
CATGGGGGCCGCGGCCCCGGCGGCCACGGCCCCCATGAGCCCGCCCGTCCCCGCGCCGTAGACCAGCCGGTGCCCGCGTTGGCCGAGCAGCGCGCCCAGGTCCCTGGCCGACTCCACGTACCGTGTCCCCGCTCCGGGAGAGAAGCCGCAGAAGACGCAGACGGAAAGGGGGACGGTCATCGGGTCTCCTCACGCAGCGGCTTCGTTGCGCTGTGGAGTCAAACAGAGGACGCGCCGCCTCTCCGGCAGTTTCGCGGGCAGCCTGGCCCTCCGGCAGTTCCCGGGCAGCAGGACCGGTCGGCCGCGGTCCCTTCAGGACTGGTCGTCGCGCCGGTGCTGGGTCCGCGCGAGCACCGCGGCACGGGCCAGCCGGCCGCGCGTGAGCACCTTGCCGTGCTTCTCGGCCGTGCCCCTTCCGGGGTGCAACCGGAGGGCGAGAAGGCCTGCGCAGAGCAGCAGGGCTGCCTGGATGTCGAGGGCGGCGAGGGTGTCGACGACTCCGGTCAGCAGACCGGCGACCAGCATGCCCAGCGCCTGGAAGCCGTCGGACAGACCGAGCACGAGGGCCATGACCCGGCCCCGTACCGGAAGCGGTGAGGACTGCTGGACGAGGGAGAGCCAGGCGGCGGCCAGCCATACGGCGGGCACGCCCGCGACGGTGAACAGCGCGACGTACACCCAGAGTCCGGCGGTCACCGTCGACATGTTCCACGTGAGCGCGCTGACCGCGCAGAAGACGAGGACCCCGGTGCTGAGCAGACGCGGCGCACCGAGGCGACGGGTCAGCACCCCCGCGGTCACGGTGCCTACGAATCCGCCGACCGCCTGCACCCCGCGCAGGAGGCCCGCCTGGGCCTCGCCCGCGGAGATGAGATCGGTGACGAAGAGCAGGAACAGCACGACGAACATGCCCTGCGCGAGAGACAGCAGTCCCACACAGGCGAAGGTGCCGCGCAGCACGGGGACGTCGCGGATGGTGCGCAGACCTCGGCCCAGACCGGTGAGGAACCGCTGGTCCGCCCCGGGGGCCTCGCGGGTGCGCGGCCCCCGGGGGATGGTCCACGCCAGGGCGGCGGCGACCAGGAACGACAGCGACCCGAAGCCGATGACGAACGGCAGCCCGGCGGTGCTCAGCAGGATGCCGCCGAGCGGGCTGCCGACCAGTCGGCCCATGGAGACGTTGAGGCCGATCGCGGCGTTGGCGCTGACCAGTTGGTCCGGAGCCACGACGGTGGACAGGGCGACGTTCTTGACCGACTCGAACGCCACGGTGAGGGTCGCCTCGGCGCCTGTGACCAGATAGATCAGCCACAGGTCTCCCCTGTCGTCGACGCCGAGGAGGAGGGGCAGCAGCGCCGCTTGGGCCACGCTGACCACCACCAGGACACCACGCCGGTCCCAGCGGTCGACGAGCGCGCCGACAACGGGAGCCATGAACAGGCTGGGCAGCAGTCCGAGCATCGCCACGACCGAGGTGACCAGGGCCGAGCTGGTCAGCTGCAGCACGTACAGGGGCAGTGCCAGTTGAAGGACCCACTTGCCCGTCTCGGACAGCAGTCCCGAGACCCACAGCCGGGCGAAGACCGCGTCCCGTAACGGATGGCGTGCAGGTGCGGCCGGGCCGGTCATTCGGTTCGCCCCGCCGCGTTCAGCCGGGGAAACAGCCGCAGCCCCACGTAGGTCAGGGTGGCGTCCTCGGGCGGATCGTCACGGACAGTGGCCAGGTAGGGCCGCAGCAGGGCGTTCAGTCGCTCCGCCAGCTCGTCCATCTCCTGGGGAGTGGCTCGCAGTACGTACCCGTCGAGTCGGGCCGTGTCGAGCCACCGGGGGTCGATCTTGTCCCGGTGGTCGAGGAAACGCCGAGTGAGCTGGCTCTCCTCGGCCATGCTCGCCGCGATCAGGGCGTCCTGTTCCGGCATGACGACGGGGTCGGTGCTCATCGCTCCGAAGTCGAGTCCGACCTGGGCGGCCCGCCAGGGGCGTTCGCGGCCGTCGGACGGCTCGACGGGTTCGACGAGTCCGTGGCCGGCCAGATGGCGCAGGTGCCAGCTGATGTTGGAGGCGGTGGAGCCCACCTCCACCGCGCACTCGCTCGCTGTGCGCGGCCCCACCGCCATCAGGTACTGGAGTACGGCGAGCCGCAGCGGGTGGGCCAGTGCGCGCAACTGCCGGGGGTCGTTGATCTGCCGCCGCGGCGGCGGGTCCTGTCCGGTCACCATGAGAGAGAAGCCTTATGTTAAAGAACTCTTTCGAAACTGTTCCTTCATTCTGGCTCGCACTCCTGGCGATGTCCATACCGGAGCTTTCCCCGACGAGGGCCGGATCCCCTGGCGTCCGGGAAGGTGCCGGTCGGCTGCCCCGCTTCCGGCGTCATTCCTTCGTCCCGATGGAGTGCACCGCAGGTGTCCGCAGCATCAGCCGGGTGGGCAGCATCGCCCCGGCCACTGCCAGGAGCGCTGTCGATCCGACGATCGCGAGCCAGCCCATGACGGGTACGGTCGGCACGGGGCTGCCGGTCAGTGCCAGGGCGACCAGGGCCAGCGGAGGCACGGACAGCAGGGTGCCCAGAACGCTGCCGACGGCTGCCACCGTGGCGCTCTCCCGCCGCATCATGCCCAGTACCTGGGACCGGCTCGTGCCGGTCAGCCGTAGCAGCGCGAACTCCCGTCGGCGGGTCGCGGTGTTCATCGCCTGTGTGTTGATCACGGTAAGGGCGGTGTAGGCGATGATGAGGCCGACCACTACGTAGTTCACCCAGGCCAGTGCCCGCTGCTCGCGGACCTGCGCGTCGGCGGCCGGCGTTGTGCTCAGGGTCGTACCCGGGTAACTGCGCGCGAGTGCGGACAGGTCGGGAGCGTGCGCGGACTGCGAGCGGATCAGCACCGACTCGTCGACGTGCGCCGTGGTGTGGGACAGCAGCAGATCGTGGTCGAAGGTCAGATCGGCGAAGCCGAGCCCGCGGCCGTACACGGCGATGACCTCGCCGCTGAAGGGCGTGCCGTCTCCCAGGTGGAGGTGGGCGCGATCGCCGACGTCCAGGCCCAGCCATGAGGCCGCTGTCGTGCTGAGGGCGACCGTCCTGGGAGCCAGGTTCGACAGATTCCCTTCGCGGACGTCCAGGTCGACGGTGTCGGCCAGGGCAGCGGGTTCCAGGCCCTGGGCGCTGAGGGAGACGGTCTCCTGGGTGCCCAACAGCGTCCCCACGCCGATGGCCTTGGAGCGGACCACACCGGTGGCGGCCGTAACACCCGCCAGTTGGGCTGCCCTTTCCGCGAAATCGGGGGACACACCCTGGGGGGCGTTCACCACCCGGGTGGCGAGCGTGCCCGCGCGGGTCTCGTCCGCGGCCTGCTGGAGCTGGGTGGTCTGGGTGAAGACGACCGTCGCGGCCAGGGACACGGCCAACACCAGCGGGGTGACGGCTGCCGCGGTCCGTGCGGCGCGGGTACGGGAGTTGGCGGCTGCCAGCCAGCCGGTAGCGCCGGTGCGGGCCAGCAGGGGCGCCAGGACGGTCATCGCCGCCCGGGTGACGAGCGGGCCGAGGACCGCAGCGGCGATGACGAGGACCAGCACCAGGGAGTTGGCCAGTCCGACCAAGGTCATGAAATCGGTGCGGTATCCGAGTCCGAGGCCGACCACGGACACGGCCAGCGCCAGCAGGACACCGCCGGTGATCAGTCGTCCGCGGCCGAGACGGGCGGGTTCGGTCGATGCCTCGCGCAACGCCTCCGTCGGGCGGACACGGACCGCCCTGCGTGCCGCTACGAGGGCTGCGATCACCGCGGTGAGCACGGTGATGCCCACCGCCGCCAGGAACGGCAGCGGACCGAGCACCGGGTGGAAGTCCGGCGGCACCAGGCCGCGCCCTGCGAACTGACCGCTGAGCCAGTGGACGACCCCGACGCCGAGCGGACATCCGAGCAGCCCGGCCACCAGGCCCGCCACGGCGGACTCTGCCGCGATCATGCGGCGCAGTTGGCCGGGGGTGGTACCGATCGCGCGCAGCAGAGCCAGCTCACGGCGGCGGTGGCGCACCGCGAGCGAGGTGGTGGCGCACAGCACGAACACGGCCACCAGCAGAACGTTGCCGCCGATGCCGGTGGAAAGCTGCGTCAGGTTGGCCGCCCCGACGGCGAGGTCGGTGAACTCCGCTTCGCCGCGGCTGTCGCCGGTGTACACGGCTGCGTCGCGTCCTCGCACTGCCTCTTCGACCGCGGACGCCACGTCCGACACGTCAGTGCCCGGCCGGGCGAAGACGCCGAAGGCATTGACGTGTGCACTCGACCGGGGTGACAGGTGATCCATCGCGGCCGAGGAGGCGAACAGCACGGACTGCCGGGGGGTGCGTCCGCCGTCGAGGGTCACGAGCCCGGCCACCTCGAAGGTGAGCGGTGTCGAGGTGACCATGATCCGCACGCGGTCACCGGTCCGCAGCCCGGCCCGCTCCGCGAGATCACGGTCCAGGACGACCTGCCGGCTGCCTCGCGGACTGTGCCCCTCGCTGAGCCGGAAGCCGCCCAGGACGCGGCTGTCCCAGGCACGGGCCTGCGGTACGGCTCCGTTGGCGCCGGTCACGGTCCGCTCGTCGGCCAGCAGACGGACGGGGGCGCCGCGGTCGGGCACCACGGAGGCCACACCTTCCACAGCGGCAAGGTCCTTCGCCAGAGCGGCGTCGAGCCCGGACCGCTCGGACAGCGGCTGGGAGCTGCCGTAGGCGGAGCCGTCGGCGGATTTCACTTGAAGGTCGACGTCCTGGCGGCCGGCCACGACGACAGGCGCCTTGTCGTACCGCTCGGGCGGCACGGAGGAGCGCAGGCCTGATTCCAGGAGTACGCCACAGGCGGTGATCACGGCTGAGCCCAGCAGGAGGGCTGCGAACGTGGCAGCGAAAGCTCCGGCGCGCGTGCGCAGGGTCGCGAGAGCGATGCGCAGCATCAGGCGTTCCTCCTCAGCTCGGTCATGGCGGCCTTGATCCGAGGGGCGGAGGGTGTTGTCATGCGGCGCACCACACGTCCCGCGGCGAGGAAGATCACTTCGTCGGTGTGCTGGGCGGCTGCCGGGTCGTGGGTGACCATCACGACGGTCTGGTGCAGGTCGGTGACCGCTTGCCGGAGCAGGGTGAGGATGTCGTCGGCGGTGTCCGGATCGAGTGCGCCGGTCGGCTCGTCCGCGAAGATCACTTGCGGACGGGTGATGAGGGCCCGGGCGATGGCCACGCGCTGCTGCTGTCCGCCGGACAGTTCCGTCGGGTGCCGGGTGAGCAGTCCTGTCAGGCCCACCGCGTCGGTGACACCGCGGACCGTGTCGTGGTCGGTGCCGCGGCCGTCCAGCCGCAGGGGCAGGGTGACGTTCTGCTCGACGGTGAGCGCGGGCAGCAGGTTAAAGGCCTGGAAGACGAATCCGACGCGGGTGCGGCGCAGTCGGGTGAGCTGCGTCTCGTCCAGGTCGCCCAGGTTCTGGCCGCCGAGCTGGACGGTTCCCGACGTCGGCCGGTCGAGTCCGGCGGCGCAGTGGAGGAAGGTGCTCTTTCCCGAGCCGGACGGGCCCATCACCGCGGTGAAGGTGCCCGCTGCGACACCGATGCTGACGTCGTCCAGTGCGACGACTCTGCCGGGGCCGCGGCCGTACTCCTTGGTCACCTGGGTCAGTTGTACGGCGTGGTGGGACGGGTCGATGCCGATGGGGTCGTCGGCGGGCGTAGTCCGGCTGCGTGCTCCGAGCATGGTCGAACCTCACGTCGAGGGGGTGGGCTCTTCCAGTTGATCGGCTCCTGGGGCCTTCGACCTCCCTCTCCCCGTCGAACCGGTCGCTCCGCCTGCCGAGCGAGGAGGGTCGGGCCTTCCTCCGGCCGAAGGAGGGCGTGCCGCGGTTTCAGGGGGCGCCGCAGGTGGTGGCTCCTCCGCAGGGAGGAGGACCGGAAGGAGGAAGCGGGGCGGCGGGGTTCCGACCTGGGAAGGTCAATGGGCATGAACAGCGCGTTTACCGTTGGGAGCATGAGAGAGTCGGGCCCGTTCGCGGGCTACCAGGTGCCGGCGGCGGTCACGGACGCGGCGCTGGCCGTCCTGGCGGCGGCTGCGTGCCTGGCGCTGCCCGAAGCGATTCCGCCCGGCGCGCAGTCCTTGCGGGCACCTGACCTGTGGTGGCTCGTGCTGGCGCTGCTCTCGAGCCTTCCGTTCACCGTGCACCGCAAGATGCCTTTGGCGAGCCTGCTGGTCATGGCGATCGCGTCGGCGACGCTTCAGCATCTCTCCTACATCCCCCAGCTCTCCGGGCCGGACGGTACGTCGATCGGCCCCACCTACCTGGCCGTGGCCATCGCCGTGTTCCTCACGGCCGTACGCGGCACGCCGCGCGCGACGACCTTCGTCGCCGCCGCGGTCATTCCCCTGAGCGCGTTGACGGAGGCGTTGCTGGCGCCCTCGGGGTACGCCCTGGCCGCACTGCTCACCGACGCCGTGCTGCTGCTGGCGGCCTGGGCCCTGGGCCGGCTGTCCCGGGCCCGGAAGGCCGTGAGAGACGAGGTCGTGCAGCGTGTCGCGGCCCTGGAGCGGGAGCAGGCGGCCAACGCGCGGGCCGCGGTGATGGAGGAGCGGGCACGCATCGCCCGCGAACTGCACGACATCGTGGCGCACAACGTGAGCCTGATGGTCGTGCAGACGATCGCCGCCGACCGTATCCAGGACCGCTCCCCCGACAAGGCGCACGAACTGCACTCCGCCATCGAACAGACGGGGCGGGACACCGTCACCGAGCTGCGCCGGCTGCTGGACGTGCTGCGCACCGACGAGGACGCGGATGCGACACCCTCGAAGGAGCCGCCCCAGCCGACCGTCGCGGCACTGCCCGCCCTCGTCGACGCCGTGCGCGCCACCGGTGCGAAGGTGGACTACGAAGTGTCGGGCACGCCGGTGTCCCTGCCGGCGGGATTCCAGCTCACGGTCTATCGCATCGTGCAGGAGGCACTGACCAACACCGTCAAGCACGCGGGACCGACGCACGCCCGGGTCCGGCTGCTGTGGGGAGAGCACCCGCAAGAGCTGCACGTCCGCATCTGTGACGACGGGCCCGGCGTCGCCGGCGGACTCGCAGGACGGGTCCCCGCGGCCGCGGGCGGCTCCGGTCATGGCCTGCTGGGGATGCGGGAGAGAATCTCCGCGACGGGCGGCACCCTGCACACCGGCCCACGCCCGGGCGGCGGATACTGCGTCCACGCCGTACTTCAGCTGCCCGACGAGGACGGCATCACCCACACCGGAGGAACAGCACACCATGCGGCCGATCAGCGTCCTGCTGGCTGACGATCAGCCGATGATCCGCACCGGCTTCCGGTTCATCCTGGAGGCGGAGGCGGACATCCGAGTCGTGGGTGAGGCCGCCGACGGCCAGGAAGCCGTCGAGGAGACCCGACGCCTGGCTCCCGACGTCGTCCTGATGGACATTCGCATGCCGCGGATGGACGGCGTCGAGGCGACCCGGTTGATCGCCGAGTCCGGGCTGTCCAGCCGGGTCATCATCCTGACCACGTTCGATCTCGACCAGCATGTGGTGGACGCCCTGCGGGCAGGCGCAAGCAGCTTCCTCGTCAAGGACGGGCCGGCCGACTCCCTGGTGTCCGCGATCCGCACCGTGGCGGCCGGCGACGCCGTGCTCGCCCCCCGGGTCACCCGGCGCCTGCTGGCGAGGTTCGCCGGCATGCCTTCCGATACCGCCCCACCCGTCCCACCCCAGCTGGACATCCTCACAGGGCGCGAGGTGGACGTCCTGCGGACCCTGGCCCGCGGTCTGTCCAACTCGGAGATCGCCGCCGAGCTGGGCATCGGAGAGACGACCGTGAAGACACACATCGCACACATCCTGGACAAGTTCCATCTGCGGGATCGCGTGCAGGCGGTGATCCTCGCCTACGACTCCGGGTTGGTGACCCCCCACACGGCTCACCGGACTGACAGGAGCTGACGTCTCCCGCAGGCCGCCGGGCCGGTACCTCCGGGCACCGTACGAAGGTGCCGCTGCGGTCCTGGCCGGGCGGGGGCGGAGATGTGGGGGCACTGTCCGCCGGCGGCGGGCCCGCGCGCAGCGGGAGCCCCGGACCAGGCAGCCCCCTGCGCCCCCGCGGATGCCGAGGCGCCCTCTGGCCGGCGGCCCAGGCCGCGCCGGCCATGGGGAGGGCGGATGGTGCGCTCAAGGCTCCGAGAACGCAAGAGTCCGGCCCCCGGGTCGTCGCCGGACCGTAAGCCCGGGCTCGTCAGGGATCACGAAGCGGGTCAGCTGGGAGCCCGGCCACGGCGCTCTCCACCTCTCGGTCAAAGGAGCCGTCGGCCTGACCGCTGGCTTTGCAGGTGGTAGCGGACATCGCTTGTCGACCAGTCAGGGCAGCGCTTATCGATCAGCGAGCCGCGACATGTTGATGAGAACTGACAGCGCTCGGTGGCGGAGTCGATGTCATTCCCCTGCCGTGCGGTGACGTTGGATTGCTCTTCGGGATGTCCTCAGCGGTCTGTTGTCCTCACTGGTCGGCGTCCTGTCGCCGAAGGCCGTCGAGAATGACGTTCATCAGTGGCCGTGTCGTGGTTTCCCATTCATGCCGTTCCAGGCGGCTGAGGGAGGCGATGAGCAGGAGGACCCCGTGGGCGTCCACGTCCGTGCGGATGGCACCGGCCGTCTTCCCGGCATCCAACAGGTGGGCGAGGGCGCCTTCGATCGGGTTGTGGCTGTGGGCGAGGAGGTCCTGCCACGCCGTCGGCTCGAGCGCTGCCAGGACGCCGCGTTTGATCTCGGCGTAGTCGATCACTCGGACGGCCACACGAGACCAGCACCATCACCGCCGCGGTACCGATTTCAGCGTCACTCGAAGATGTTCGGACAAGTAGGTCCTCGGCCGCTGCGTCTTCACTCGACCTGCCGCGCTCTCCAGCGCCGTCAGCTTGCGTTGCGTCCTGGGCGGCTACCCGTGCTTGGGTGACGGCGAGTCGGCAGGATTCGGTGCCGGTCCGGATGAGGTTGCCGCCGAAGGTGAGCCGGTCGACGACGGACGCGCAGAGCCAGGGATCGGCGAGGGATTCCGTCCAGCCGCTGAAACTCTCGTTCGAGGCGACGGCGACGCTATTCTTCTCCTCCCGTTCCGTAAGGAATGCAAGAGCCCAATGCGGGGCGTGACGTCAAGCGCGTCGTACGAACACCACCCCCACCCCACCCGAGCCGGGCCGCCTTGAAAGGGAATGCCGTGCGGGTCAGCCTCAAGGACGTCGCCGCCCACGCGGGGGTCTCGATCAAGACCGTCTCCAACGTGGTCAACGACTACCAGCACGTCACTCCCGCGATGCGCGAACGCGTCCAGCGGTCGATCGACGCACTCGGCTACCGTCCCAACCTGGCGGCACGGCACCTGCGCAAGGGCCGCACGGGCATGATCGCATTGGCCCTGCCCGAACTGGGCAACCCCTACTTCGCCGAACTCGCCGCCGCCGTCATCGACGCCGCCGCCACCCATGACTACATCGTGCTGCTCGACCACACCGGCGGACGCCGTGAGCAGGAACTGCTGGTCAGCCAGGGCTTCCGCGCACGCGTCATCGACGGACTGATCCTGAGTCCCATCGAGTTGGAGACCGAGGACCTGCGCGACCGGGCGGAGAGCGTTCCACTGGTGTTGCTGGGAGAGCGGGACTACGACCTGCCGTACGACCACATCGCCATCGACAATGTCGCCGCGGCCCGCGCCGCCGTCCGGCACCTGATCGCTCTCGGGCGCCGGGAAGTGGCGTTCGTCGGCGCCCGTCGCGGCCGCAGCGAGCCCGCCCAACTGCGCGTACGCGGCTGGCGGGAGGAACTCACCGCCGCCGGACTCCCAGCGGACGACGGGCTGGTGGCCGCCACCGACGGATGGGGCCATGCCGACGGGGCGGCGGCCATGACGCGCATCCTGGATGACGGCCGGTGCCCCGACGCGATCTTCGCGTACAACGACCCGATGGCCATCGGCGCCATGCGCGTCCTGCACCAGCGCGGACTGCGTGTTCCCGAGGACATCGCGGTCGTCGGCTTCGACGACGTGGTCGAAGGCCACTTCGGCGCGGTGTCGCTCACCTCCGTGTCGCCCGACAAGGAGGCCATCGGCCGGCTCGCCGTGGAATCGGTGCTGGCCCGACTGGGCGGCACGGCACCCGAACCCCGCCGCGTCCGGGCGGACTACCGCCTGGTCGAACGGGAGAGCACCCTCGGACGCGAGGCTCCGGAACACCGGGCCCAGGACTGAACGTTGGGACCGCGCCTGCGGGTCGGACGGGACGGCACCTGAGGACCTTCATCGCGCCCTGTCCACCGCTCCTCCTCCATTCCCCTCGTTTCCGACAGACGCGCTCCGGCCGGCGTCCGGCACGTCTGACACTTCGCCCTCGGGCTCGGGCTCGGGCTCGCCGAAAACTGCCGGCCCGTCTCGGCATTCGCGGGTGGCAGAGCCGGTCCGAACGGCCGAGCCCCAGTAAGCGCTTCCCCCTCACCTCCGCCTTCTCCCGAGGCACACGGGTGCGTGCACAAGGGATTTACAGCCCTCTTCCAACGATGTAAAACCCTCTGTGCGCGGGCTCGACAACGTTGCCCGCGCGGAGAGAAGACTCCCTTCCGGCCGCCCCGCCTGCACGCGTACGTCTCCCCACCCCACGATCCAAGGAGGCACCATGCGTCGAGTACCCGCAGACAGAGGGCCGTTGGGCCATCTGAGACGACGAGCGCGGTGGGCCACCACCGCGCTCCTCGCTCTCGCCCTGGCCGGCGGCACGGCCCTGACCGCCACCGGCCCCGCGGCCGCGGCCCCCCAGGCCTGGGCGC
>NZ_LJBR01000145.1 GCF_001282115.1 Streptomyces sp. NRRL B-24085
CATGAAAACCTATCTAAAACACCTTGATAAAGCGCAAAACACCCTCTTAGAGCGTGTCTCTTTATTCGTGGGCTACCCTCCGGCCATGGGTAAGTTTCTCGCTGTCCTGAACGGCGCGGCCGACAACGCTGACAAGGCGAAGTTCACCGAGCAGCAGCAGAGTGAGTTCATGAATGCTTGGGCGGTGTGGGCTCAGAAAAACGAGCACGCCCTGATCGATCCCGGGGCGCCACTCTTTCGAAAGAAGTTGGTGACGGCCCAGGGCGTCGAGGACTTCACTGACTCGAAGACCGGATACGCGATCGTGGAGGCCGAGACACATGAAGACGCGGCGCGGCTCTTCAGTGACCACCCTCATATCGCTTTGATGCCAGGGAACTCGATCGAGGTCCTCGAGTGCCCGCCTATCCCGTCCTGAGCTCTGCTTTCTTGCTCATCTTCGTGTCCAGATGAGGATGGCGGCGAGGTGCAGAGCTGCCTGGTAGGCGAGGGCGAGCTTGTCCGTGCGCATGGCCAGACCTCGCCACTGCTTGATCCGACTGATGCAGCGTTCGACCGCGTTGCGCTGCCTGTATGTCTCGGCATTGAAGGCGGGCGGTCGGCCCCCCGCACGGGCTCGGCGCAGACGGTGGCCAACCTGGTCGGAGGGCTGAGGGATGATCGCACGGATCCCACGCCGACGAAGGTGATCCCGGATCGCGCGAGATGAGTACGCCCGATCCGCCAGGACGGCATCCGGCCGGGTCCGTGGTCTTCCGGGCCCGACTCGCGGAACACGGATGCCAGCCATGATGGCCTCGAAGGCCGGTGCATCGCCCGCCTGACCTGCGGTGACACGCAAGGCCAGCGGCCGTGCTCGGCTGTCGCTAGCAAGGTGGACTTTCGTGCTCAGGCCGCCGCGCGAACGTCCGAGGCCGTGATCGTCGGGTTCTGCCGTGTCCGGTGCCCCTTTTTCCGGGCTCCGGCCGCATGCTGGTGAGCCCGGCAGACGGTCGAGTCCACCGATACGGTCCAGCCGATGTCCTCGCCGTCGTCCGCCACCGCCAGGACAGCGCAGAGGATCCGTTCCCAGGTTCCATCCACGGCCCACCTGATCAGTCGTTTGTGCGCTGTCTGGAACGAGCCAAGCTCGTCCGGCAGGTCCCTCCAGGGCGAGCCGGTGCGGTACTTCCAGGCGATGGCCTCAAGGGTTCGGCGGTGGTCGGCCCATCGTCGCCCCCGGGCTGGATCGGCCGGCATCAATGGCGCGATCCGGTCCCACATCGCATCAGTGATCACTAACCGAACGGACATGTCTGATCAACTGCCAAGCCAACCAAAGAGACACGCTCTAGGTGGTGTCCGCAATGACAGGGCAGCCAAAGTTGCAGGCAGGCGATGGTGACCAGCGCCTGGTAGTGGCGAGCGAGTTTGTCGTAGCGGGTGGCCAGGGCTTTGTTGTGCTTGACCCTGCTGAAGCAGCGCTCGACGACGTTGCGGCGCCGGTAGGCGGCACGGTCGAGCCGGCAACGGCTCTCACCGCGCCGGATGCGGCCGTTGGGTCTGGTCGCTCAGGAATCGTCGCCTTGATGCCGCGACGACGCAGGCAGGAGCGGATCTTCGTCGACGAGTAGCCCTTGTCGGCAACGACACGTTCGGGCCGGGTCCGGGGCCTCCCGGGCCCGCAACGGCTGGCGCTGATGCGGGTCATGACCTGCTCGAACTGGGTGCGGTCGTTGACGTTGCCGCCGGTGAGCGTGAAGGCTGGCGGGCGGCCCTGCCCGTCGCGGGCGAGGTGGATCTTCGTGGTCAGCCCGCCGCGGGACCGGCCGATCGCCTCACCCGGCCAGAGCCCCCTTTTCGGGCCCCGGCCGCGTGCTGGTGAGCCCGCACCGTCGTGGAGTCCACGCACACGACCGTCCAGTCGACAGCACCGACGGCGTCGCAGTACTGCTGGACGTGGGCCAGCAGCCGGTCCCAGGCGCCGTCGGCGGACCAGCGACGGAAGCGTTCGTAGACCGTCTTCCACGGGCCATAGCGTTCGGGCAGGTCCCGCCAGGCAGCCCCCGTGGACAGCTTCCACAGGATCCCGTTGACCACCTGACGGCGATCCCGCACTGGACGACCCATCCGCGGCGGGGCGAGCAACGGCTCGATCACCGCCCACGACTCATCGGTCAGCTCATGACGACGCACCACGAAAGGACCAACGCCCCAACCACTTTGCGGACACGACCTAGGCGATGAGAGCACTAGACATGGTGCGGGATGACGAAGCCTGGTGGCCGGTCGGGGCGGCTCGGCTTCCTGCCCCACCCCGGTCTGCGCGGCGCGCTCGGCCCGCAAGGGGACAGCCCTTGCGGAGCCTCGGCAATGGACCTGGCCGAAGGCTGCAGGAGATCTAGAAGGCGCGGCAGGACTGGATGACGGCGGCGCGGTTCAGTGAGGTGAAGGGGTAAGACAGTGCTCGACTGGCCGCTCCGGAGCAACCACCGTTGCCGTTGAAGCTGCGGGGCACGGTGCGTTGACCCTCTTACCCCTGCGCCGCGCTGTGTCTGCTTGCTCCCGACGCGCGCCGTTCACCTTCTGGCCATCTCAAGTACTCCTGGAATTACCTCGCAATTCTCAGCGGCTTCTCACATCACGCCGGTTTCGTTTACTTCGCCGCCCGACAGGGCCGTACGACGAAGGAGGCACAGGTGGCACTACCGGTGACCACACGGCGGAGGTCGAAAGGCCGGGAGGAGGATCAGGACCCGGCGCAGGACCAGCCGTTGCATGTGGCCAGCAGGCTGCACGCTTTCAACAGGTTCGAGCTGAAGTACCTCGTGCCGGTCGAGCAGGCAGCCGAGATCCGCGACGAACTGGCCGAGCGGATGGACCGTGATCTGAACAGCCCTGTCGGAGGCTACGGCGTCTGGAGCCTGTACTACGACACCCCGCAACTGCGGTTTTACTGGGAGAAGATCGAGGGCCTGAAGTTCCGGCGCAAGCTGCGTGTCCGCCACTACGGTGACCTGGACGGCGTCACCGACGAGTCGCCGGTCTGCGTGGAGATCAAGCAGCGCGTCAACCGGGTCACGCAGAAGCGCCGGATCACCCTTCCCTACGGGGTCGCCCGGCAGCTGTGCGACGGGCGGGAGCTGGTGGAGCATTCGCCCGCGGAGCGGGCTTTCATCCACGAGGTCCTCGACCTGGTCATACGGCTCAACCTGCAGCCCACCGCGATCACCGGTTATCAGCGCGAGGCGCTGGTCGGCCGGAACGCGGACACCGGACTGCGGGTGACCTTCGACCGCCGTATCCGCGGCCGCGACCGGGACTTCCACTTCGGCATCGCCACACCCGAGAACCGGTTCACCATCCCGCCCCACATGTCGGTGATGGAGATCAAGGTCAACGAGCGCACCCCGCACTGGATCACGGACCTCGCCGCACGCCGGAACCTCAACCTGATCCGGGTCTCCAAGTACGTGCAGTCCGTCGAGGCGTTCGGGCTGGCTCCCCGGTCCGTCTTCCACGTCAACGAGGCGGACTATCCGCCGCCCACCCCCACCGAGCAGTCGCTGCCCCAGCAGCGGCCGGCGCCCGAGGCGCCCCTGAAAGCAGGAGCACAGTGAACTTCGATCTGCAGGAACTCAGCGGTACGTTCAGCGTCACCGACGTGGTCGCGGCCATGGCGCTGTCGTTCATCCTCAGCACGATGATCGGTTACGTCTACCGGTACACGCACCGCAACGTCTCCTACAGCCAGTCCTACGTCCAGACCCTCGTCATCGTCGGCATGATCGTCGCGCTCATCATGCTGGTCGTGGGATCCAACCTGGCCCGCGCGTTCTCGCTGGTCGGAGCCCTCTCCGTGGTTCGGTTCCGGAACGCGGTCAAAGAAACCCGGGACGTCGGCTTCATCTTCCTGGCCATGGCCGTGGGCATGGCCGCCGGCGCCCGTTTCTACACCCTCGCCGCGGTCGCCGCGGTCGTGATCAGCGTGGTCATCGTCGTGATGTACAAGTTCGACTGGTTCGCGCTGAACGTGCAGCGCCAGGTCGTCAAGGTCCAGGTTCCGGCCGGCGAGGACTACTCAGCGGACATCCGTGACGTCCTCATCCGCTACACCACCGAGTTCGAGCTGGTGAGCACGGAGACCATCCGTGGCGGGGCGCTGACCGAAGTGTTCTACACGGTGCGCATGAAGAAGGGCACCGAGCCCAGCGACCTGGTGACCGCGCTCCAGGAACGCACATCCGGCCAGCGGGTGACGGTCCTGACCGGTTATGACACGACCGACCTGTGATGAGCGACAGCGCGCCGGTACGCAGGCCACGGCGGCTGCGGGACCGTCTCCCCGTACGGTTGCGGCACCATTGGAAGCCGGCCGCGGCCTTGTGCGCCGGTCTGGCGGTGATGGTCTATGTCTTCGGCGACGCCCGCATATCGCCGTATGTCACCTCGTCCTCCGTGGTGGAGGCCGACGTGATCACGGACGACGTGCGGGGCACGGTCGATCTCTATGACACGTCGGTGGCCCATACCGTCCAACTCGAGTACGACCAGACCGAGTTCACCAAGATGATGAAGGAGTTCCGGGAGGACGGCACCAAGGAGTACATCGAGGCCGACCTCACCATCGACGGCGTGTATCTCGAGGACGTCGGGATCCGCCTGAAGGGGAACTCCACTCTGATGTCCCTGCGCGGAAACAGCCAGGGCATGCCCGGTGGCGGCCGGACCATGCCGGACGGAGCCGCACAGGGCGCCCCGGTCCCGTCGCAGGACGACGGGACCGGGGGCCGGGACCGCGGCCAGGACAACGGCGGCGGTCCCGGCGAAGCTGCCGGAGCCGGTGGTGCCGGCGGTGGTATGGCCGGTGGTCGGGGCGGGATCACGCAGTACAACCTCTCGGAGAAGAAACCGGAGGAGCTGCCCTGGCTCATCAAGATCGACGAAATCGTCGAGGGCCGTGCCTACCAGGGCGAGCGCGAGATCTCGCTGCGCCCCGGCAGCAACGGCCAGGTACCGGTGAACGAGGCACTCTCGTTGAACCTGACGGAGACCAGCGGCCAGAAGAGCGAGCGGTACGCCTTCACGTCGGTGAAGGTCAACAACCGTCCGGTAGCCACCCGGTTGATGGTCGAGAGCCCGGACACGGAGTACGCCGAGTCCATCGGTGAGGGCAACGGAGTCCTTTACAAGGCGCGGGCCGGTGGCAGCTTCGAGTACAAGGGTGACGATCCGACCGACTACGAGGACTCGTTCGAGCAGCTCAACAAGGTCGGCAGCCAGGACCTGGAACCCGTCATGAAGCTCATCAAGTGGGCGAACAAGGCATCGGACGAGGAGTTCGAGAAGGAACTCGACCAGCACGTGGACGTCGAGTCACTGGCCACGTACCTCGCGGCGCAGAATCTGTTGATGAACTTCGACGACATGGCCGGACCGGGCAAGAACTACCTGCTCTGGTACGACCTGGACACCAAGAAGTTCTCGGTCCTCGGGTGGGACTACAACCTCACCTTCAGCGGTGACGCGACGTCGGGGCCGGACGACGACATGAGCATGGGCGGAGCCTTCGGAGGCGGCGGCGCAGCCGGTCAGGGCGACCAAGGCGGCCAGGGCACAGCCGGCCAGGGGACGCAGAACGCGCCCTCTGGTGCGCCGTCCGGGATACCGGAGGGGCTGCCGTCGGGAATGCCCACCGGGATGCCAGAGGCGATGCCGTCGGGGATGCCCGAGAACCTGCCGGAGGGAATGCCTTCGGGCATGCCGTCAGGGATGCCCGGCGGCCAGAACGGCCAAGGTGGCCAGAACGGCCAAGGTGGCCAAGGCGGTCAGGGCGGTCAGGGCGGCCAAGGTGACGGCGGCGGGTTCGGCGCCATGATGGGCCACCCCTTGAAGGAACGCTTCCTGGACTCGGACGCCTTCGATCCCGTCTACAAGAAGGCCTACAAGGAGCTGTACGAGAAGTTCTACGGCTCCGGGACCGCTGTGAAGGCGCTGAACGACCTCGCCCAACAGGCGGAGAAGGCCGGAGCCGACGGGAAGGAGCTGGACTCCGCTGTCAAGAAGCTGCGTACGACGGTAACCCAGCGCATCGAGGCGCTGAGCAAGAACAAGGAGGTTACCGGCTGATCTCCGGCGCCCCGGACGGCAGTTCCTTCCCCCGTGGGACGCCGTCCGGGGCGTTCGGTGCCCTTCGACCCCCGCACCAGCGAAGGAAGTTCCATGCCCGTCGCGCCGTCGGCTTTCGCGCCGCCCAGACACCACGTGCTCGTGGTCGAGGACGACCCCAGCATCCGGACCCTGCTCACCTCCGCCCTGCACGCCGCCGGATACGCGGTGCACACCGCCGACACAGGACAGACGGCCATGTTCGAGGCGGGCCGCAGTCGTCCGGACCTCATCCTGCTGGACGTGGGTCTCCCGGACATCGACGGTTTCGCGGTGACCCGGCACCTGCGCGCGGAGGGTGTCTACACCCCCGTGCTGTTCCTGACGGCCCGTACGGATGTCGAGGACCGCATCATCGGCCTCAGCTCCGGCGGGGACGACTACGTCACCAAGCCCTTCCACGTGCAGGAGGTACTGCTGCGCATCCGAGCCATCCTGCGGCGCAGCGACATGCCACCCGGGGGCGGGGCCAGACGCCCGCCCCTGCGGTACGCCGACCTGGTCCTGGACGAGCAGACCCACGAGGTGTCGCGGGCGGGCCTGCCGATCCAGTTGTCGCCCACCGAGTTCCGGCTGCTGGTCTGTTTGCTGGCGCAGCCGGAACGGGTGGTGGGCAAGAAAGAGATCTTGTCCGAGGTCTGGCACTACGACTTCGCCGGTGACGCCCGCATCGTCGACACCTACGTACGCAATCTGCGGCGCAAGATCGACAGGTTCGAACCGCAGCTCATTCAGACGATCCGCGGTGTCGGCTACTGTCTGCGCGTCGCCCGTCCCGGACCGGGGGCGACGGCGCGGTGATGCTTCGGCTCAGGAGACTGCAACCGCGCTCCCTGCGGGCCCGGTTGGTCCTCGGTGCGACCCTGCTGGCCACCTCGGCGGTGCTGCTCTGCCAGGCGGCGGGGCTCGTCGTGCTGCACACCTGGCTCACGGACCAGGTCGACGGACGGCTCAGCCGTTTCCAACCGGTGGCCGAGTGGGACCGGGACGTCGTCGACGGCCGGACGGCGCAGGGGACGTCCGACACGGACAGCAACGGCCTGCCCTCGGACTACCGGGTGTACTTCTACGACAGCGCCGGGCACCGGATGGCCGAATCGCTGGGCGGTGACGAGGGCGGTGCCGGGCCGCGGCTGCCCTCGTCGGAGTCGGCACTCGGTCTGCGCGACGGCCGGCCCGTCACGTTCGCCGCGGTCGACGGCGGCAGCGACTGGCGGGTGATCGCCCGGTCCGGGTCCGACGGCACGAGGGTGGTGGTGGCGCTGCCTCTCGAAGAGGTGGACGAGGCCACGGTCAGGATGCTGTGGTTCAGCCTCGCCGTGGGGGTGGCCGTTGCCGTCGGCGTCATTCTCTTCGGCAGCCTCGTCGTGCGCATGGGGCTACGGCCGCTGGCCGGGGTCGAGCGCACCGCCCGGCGCATCGCCGACGGTGAGCTGGAGCTGTGTGTACCGGACCGGCACGGGGTCACCGAGGTCGGCCACCTCAGCCGTGCCCTGAACACCATGCTCGACCGGTTGCGCACCGCGCTGCACCGCGCGGAGGCGTCGGAGCAACGGCTGCGCCGCTTCCTGGCGGACGCCGGCCATGAACTGCGAACTCCCCTCACGTCTCTGCAGGGCTTCGCTGAACTCCTGGTGCAGGAGCCGGAGATGAGCCTGGAACGACGCCAGGAGGCACAGCAGCTGATCGTGCGGAACGCCGACCGGATGAGCCGTCTCGTCGAGAGCCTGTCCCAACTGGCCAGGCTCGGTGAGGTACCCGTGACGCGGTGGCAACCAGTCGACCTCCTCTCTCTCGTGGCCGACGGCATCGCTGCCGTCGCCGTGCGACACCCCGGGCGCAGCATAGGACTTGGTGCTCTCGCCGATCCCGAGGACGACGCCCGCGTGAACGAGCTGGACGTCGTCGAGGCCGTCGGCGACCCGCATCAGTTGGCGCAGATCCTGTCGAATCTGCTCACCAACGCGTGCGTCCACACTCCGACCGGGACTCACATCCAGGTGCGCGTCGGCACCTTCCGAGTCCGTCCACACGGGCCGGGCACGACGGGAGCGGGCCGTACCAGCGCCAACGCTCCGCTCATGCCCGGCACTCGGGTCTGTGCCGTCGAGGTCGCCGATGACGGGGCCGGCCTTGCCGAGTCGCACGCGCGGCGGGTGTTCGAGCGGTTCTACCGTGCCGATGCGGCCGAGCGGGCCGCGGCAGCGGGGTCCGGCCTGGGGCTTGCGATCGCCGCCGGCGCCGCGGAGGCCAACGGCGGACGTCTGGAACTCGAGGCCAGGCCGGGCGAAGGCTGCACGTTCCGTCTGCTCCTGCCGTATCAGCCCGCCGTTGCAGCGGCGGCTGCCCCGGCTTCCCACACCTGCGTATAGGGCCGCATCGCTACAAGAGGAGTGCCACCGGTGAAGCTCAGCACCGTACGACTGGGACATGGCCGTACAGCCGCCGCACGTCTGCAGAAGAAGCACTGCGTGGTGCTGCCCTACCCGGACGTCGGGGCGCTGATCGCCTCCGGCGAGGACTGGCGGGGACGGGCCGCTGAGGAAGCCGGTGAACGCCACCGGCTGGACGACATCTCGTACGCGCCCCTCATCACCCGGCCGAGCAAGATCGTTCGTGTGGGACCCAACTACGCCGCACGGGTACGAGAGACAGGTACCTCCTTCCCCACCGTTCCGGTGTTCTCCGTGCGGCAAGGCGGCCAAGGCGTTGCCGGTGCCCGCGACGCCATCTGCCTGCCGGCCGAGGGACGGAACGTGGACTGGGGCGTGGAGTTGGGCCTGGTGATCGGGTGCCGGACCCGTGGGGTCTCGGCCCGGACGGCGCTGCGCCATGTCGCGGGCTACACCGTCGTCAACGGCGTCGTCGCGCGGAGCGACTCGGGGAGCGCCCCCGCGGCGGGACTGTTCACGGACGTGACCCTGGTGGGCCCCGCCATGGTCACCACCGACGACGTGCCGATGGGCGGCCGCGGTCTGACGATGAGCTGTGTCATCGACGGGCGGGTCCGCCAGAAGGCGAACACCTCGCAGCTGATCTTCGACGTCGCCACCGTCATCGCCCATGTCAGCACCGTGATCACGCTGCTGCCCGGAGACCTGATCACGATGGGCAGACCGGCCGGATGCGGCACCGTTCGCGAACCCGAGGTCCTTCTGTATCCCGGTGTGGACATGGTCACCGAGATCAAGGGTGTCGGGGAACTCAGGAACTCCGTGGTGCGGTCGTGTCCGCAGTGAACCGTGGGAGCGCTTTCGGCCATAGATCTGACTCCCCGTCAGTTCCCAGCGTTCTTTCCCCGCCTCCACAGGCAGGGCGGCAACAGTGAGGTCGCGGCCCGGACCAGGGCCTCAGAGCCGCAGTCTGCCGTCCCCTCACGCCTGAGGAAGCCATGACTCCCACCCCCCACCTCACCGAGACCACCGCCCGCCCGGAGCGCTTGGCCCCGTTCCAGCAGGTCGAGCGGTCCCTTCACGCACAGGCCGGTACCGCGACGGTCGACATCGTCGTGCCGGTCTACAACGAGGAACGCGCCCTGCCCGGCTGCCTTCGCACACTCCACGCCCGGCTGTCGGCGGACTTCCCGTTTCCGTGGCGGATCACTGTCGCCGACAACGCCAGCACCGACGAGACCCTCGCCACCGCCCGTCGCCTCGCCGACGAACTGCCGGGCGTCGGCGTCGTTCACCTCGACCGCAAGGGCCGCGGGCTCGCCCTGCGCACCGTCTGGGGCGCGAGCGACGCGGACATCGTCGTGTACATGGACGTGGACCTGTCCACCGGCCTCGACGGGCTGCTGCCGCTGGTCGCGCCGCTGGCCAGCGGTCACTCGGACCTCGCCATCGGTTCCCGGCTGGCACCCGGGTCGCGGACGGTGCGCGGCCCGCGCCGCGAGTTCATCTCCCGCTGCTACAACGGCATCATCCGGCTCACGCACGGCGTCCGGTTCACCGACGCCCAGTGCGGATTCAAGGCGGCCCGCACCGAGGTGCTGCGGCCGCTGCTGCAGGTGACCCGCGACGACGCGTGGTTCTTCGACACCGAGTTGCTGCTGCTCGCCGAGCACAACGGACTGCGTGTCCACGAGGTCCCCGTCGACTGGGTCGAGGACGTCGATACCCGGGTGGACATCGTGGGCACCGCCACGGACGACCTGCGAGGGCTGTGGCGGATGGCGCGGTTCAAGGCATCCGGCGGCGCCCGGGTCGACGTTCCGTCTCGCCCCGCACCGGCCGCCGAGCACCCCGACGCGGTCCTCGCACCCGCTGCCCGACGGGGCGCGTTGTCCTGGGAGGTCGGCTGCTTCCTGGCGATCGGTGTCGCCTCCACGGCCGGGCAGGCGCTGCTGTACTGGCTGTTGCGCGGTTGGTGGAGCCCGGCCGTCGCCAACCTGGTCTCGCTGTTCGTCCTCACCGTCCTCAACACGGAGGCGAACCGACGCCTCACCTTCCGGTACTCCACTGCTCCGCCCGTGCGGGCGCACCTGGGCGCGGGGGGCCTGTTCGTCCTGGGATACCTGGTCACTTCCGGTGCGGTGCTGTGGTTCAAGTCGATCGACCCCGGGGCCTCGACAGCCGCGGAGACAGCGATCCTCGCCACGGCATCCGTCGCGGTCACCTGCGTGCGCTTCGCCGTGCTGCGGCTGGCCGTCTTCACCAGCGCCCCCCGCCGTACCCGTTGACGAGAGCGACTTCCGACATGAGCAACCCCACGCACCTCAAGCCCGTACCGGCCGCCTCGCCCCCCGATGATTCGCCTGCGTTCATCCGCGCGCTGCCCGCCTGGGCAGCACCGGTCGCGCTCGGAGCGATCCTCGTGCTCGCGGCCGTCCTGTACGGCTGGGCACTGGGCTCCCTGGGATGGGCCAACAGCTACTACTCCGCGGCCGTGAAATCGATGGGGGAGAGCTGGACCAACTTCCTCTTCGGCTCCTTCGACCCGGCCGGGGTGGTCACGGTCGACAAACCGCCGGCCGCGCTGTGGCCGCAGGTGATCAGCAGCAAGATCTTCGGGCTGCACGGCTGGGCGCTGGTGCTGCCGCAGACGATCGAGGGCGTGGCGGCGGTCCTCGTCCTGCACCGCACAGTGCGGCGCTGGGCGGGGGAGGGGGCGGCGCTGGTCGCCGCACTGGTGCTCACTCTCACCCCCATCACCGTGGCCATCAACCGGGACAACAACCCCGACACACTGCTCGTCCTGCTGCTGGTGTCCGCGGCGTACGCGCTCACCCGCGCGTTGCAGGCCGAGGGCAGGACCGCGACCTGGTGGCTGTGTGCGAGCGGCTTCCTGATCGGGTGCGGATTCCTCACCAAAATGCTCGCCGCCTGGATGGTCATTCCCGCGTTCACTCTCGCCTGGCTCGTGGGAGAAAGCGGCCCCTGGATACCGCGAGTGCGGCGTCTGCTGGGCGCGGGGGCCATCCTGGCGGCGTCCTCCTTGTGGTGGGTCGCCATGGTCGCCCTGTGGCCGGGCGACCGCCCGTACATCGGCGGCAGCAAGGACGGTTCGGCCTGGGATCTCGTGGTCGGCTACAACGGGCTGGGCCGGGTCTTCGACTCGAGCGACGGGATGTCCCAGAGCATGGGCGGGTTCGGCGGCGGGTTCGGTGGCGCGTCTGGCCTGGGCCGGTTGTTCAACGCGCAGGTGGGCGGCCAGATCAGCTGGCTGCTGCCGGTCAGCGCGGTCGCTTTGGCCGTCGCCCTGGCCGGCGTGGTGATGCGCCGACGCGGCATGCTGTCCGCCGACGCCCTCCTGCCGGCCTCCGGCTGGCTGCTGTGGGGGACCTGGCTGGTGGTCTGCGCGGCCGTGTACTCGACACAGAAGGGCATCTTCCACCCCTACTACACCACTCAGCTCGCTCCGGCGATCGCCGCCCTGTGCGGTGGACTGACCGCAGCCCTGGTCCGTGCCCACCGTGCCGGCGTGCGCTGGGCGCCCCTGGTGGGCGTGGCCGCGGTCGTGATCAGCGCGGTCTGGGCCGTGGCACTGATCCGCCGTGACTCCGACTGGAACGGCTGGCTGGTGTGGCCGGTCCTGCTGCTCGGCTGCGCCGCGGTCGTCCTGCTGCTCCTCGCGAGGCGGCGCGGCCGGCTGCTGACGGTCGCCGTGGGTGCCGCCGTCGCGTCGGTCCTGGTGGCCCCGGGAGCATGGGCGGTCAGCGTACCGGGCTCGACATCCGCGATGGGCGGCTCCAACCCGACGGCCGGTCCGACGACGTTGGGCTTCGGCGGGGGCGGCCGCATGCCCCGGCAGAGCGGGAACGACGGTGACCTTCCGTCGGGGATGCCGTCGGGGATGCCCTCGGGCTTCCCGGGTGGTGACGCGCCTTCGGGACAGTCCGGTCAGCCCTCCTCCGGCGATGTTCCTTCGGGAATGCCGTCAGGAATGCCGTCCGGTATGCCCACAGGGGGAGCGAACGGCATGCCCGGCATGTCGGGAGGCTCGACCTCGGGAGGCAGCGGCATGCCGTCGTTGCCCGGCGGCGGTTCCGGGAAGGCCCCGAGCGGACGCGGCGGCTTCGGCGGCGGCGGGGAACTGACCAGCGAGCAGCGCAAGATCCTCGACTACGCCGTGGAGCACGCACCTAACGCCCGCATCAAGCTCGCCGTCGAAGGCGGTGCCATGGCCGCCAGCTCCTTCATCCTGGGCTCCGACGAGACCGTCATCGGCATGGGCGGTTTCACCAGCAGCGACAACGCGCCGTCGGTGGACCAGTTGGCGGAGTGGACGAAGAGCGGGGAACTGCGCTACGTCCTGGGCTCCGACACGAACAGCGGCGGCAGGCCGGGCATGACCGGGTCCGGCAACTACAGCAAGCAGCGTTCCGACTGGATCGCCGACAACTGCACCAAGGTTCAGGCATCGGCGTACAGCGGCACGTCGTCGAAGACGAGCAGCGGCAGTGCGATGGGCTTCGGAGCAGGAGCCGACGTGCTCTATGACTGCGCCGCCGACTAGGCGACGCCGCAGCAACGGGGACCACCGGGGAGAACGGACTAGCATCACGTCATGACCGAGCAGTCCTCAACGGCTCGTCCGCGACATCGGCTGCTCGTCGTCGAGGACGAGCCCAGCATCCGCACCCTGCTGGAGGCGACGCTCCGCCTGACCGGATACGAGGTGAGCAGCACCGACACCGGACAGTCCGCCCTCGTCGAGGTCGAACGCCTGCGACCACACCTGGTGCTGCTCGACGTGATGCTGCCCGACCTGGACGGCTTCGAGGTGACCCGCAGGCTGCGGGCGGCGGGGGACGAATGTCCGATCCTGTTCCTGACCGCCCGCACCGGCACCGACGACCGCATCCAGGGCCTGAGCGTCGGCGGCGACGACTACGTCTCCAAACCGTTCAGCATCGAGGAGGTGCTGCTGCGTATCGAGGCCATCCTGCGCCGCACGGCACCGGTGGACGTGGCACTCCCACCACCGAGCGTCCTGCGCTACGCCGACCTCGAACTCGACGAGGGCGC
This sequence comes from Streptomyces sp. NRRL B-24085, assembly GCF_001282115.1. GTDB lineage: Bacteria > Actinomycetota > Actinomycetes > Streptomycetales > Streptomycetaceae > Streptomyces. Next base: position 13,617 of record NZ_LJBR01000145.1, read on the forward strand.
TCACGAGGTGCACCGCGCGGGACAGTACATCGCCCTGTCCCCGACCGAGTTCAAGCTCCTGGCCTACCTCCTGTCCAACGCCGGCCAGGTGGTGAGCAAGATCCAGATCCTCGACCACGTCTGGAGCTACGACTTCGCCGGCGACGCCAGGATCATCGAGACGTACGTCCGCTACCTGCGCAAGAAGATCGACTGCTTCGAGCCGCCGCTCATCCAGACCGTGCGCGGCGTCGGCTACTGCCTGCGGCTGCCCCGCGACCACGAGGGGACGCCGGAGCAGTGATCCCGCGCCTGCCCCGGCCACCCGGCTCACTGCGACAACGACTGATCCTCGGCGTCACCGTCCTCGCCACGGCGGCGGTACTGACCTCCCAGGCCATCGGCTACGTGGTGCTCCGCTCCTGGCTGCTCGATCGCGTCGACCAGCAGCTGGTGGAGTTCCACCCCCCGACCCCGGCCTTCAACGACGCCCTCCGTGGCGCCCTCCCCGCGCCGGCCGAGCGCCCGGACGTACTGCCGTCGGATTTCCACGTCTACTTCTACGACTCCTCCGGGCATCGCCTGAACAACTCCCTCGGCACGGAGGAAAAGCCGGGGCCTCGGCTGGCCGATCAGGCGCAGGACCTCGGCCTGAGGGACGGTCATCCGGAGACCGTGTCCGCCATCAGCGGTGACGGCCGCTGGCGGGTACTGCTCAGCCCTGGCCCGGACGGCATGAGCGCGGTGGTGACCCTGCCGCTCGACACCGTCGACGGCGCCACCTCGAAGCTGTTGTGGCTGAACGCCGTGCTGCTCGCCGTCACGATCGCCGGCCTGCTGGCCCTGGGCCGGTGGGTGGTGAGGCTGGGGCTGCTGCCCCTGACCAGGACGGAGCGAACTGCCCAGGACATCACCGCGGGCCGGCTCGACCTGCGACTGCCGGACACCGACCCGCGCACCGAGATCGGACGACTGGGCCGGGTGTTGAACTCCATGCTCGACAGACTGCAGACCGCCCTGCTGGCCCGCGAGGCCTCCGAGGCGCGGCTGCGCCGGTTCGTCGCGGACGCCGGGCACGAACTGCGCACTCCGCTCACCGCCATCCAGGGGTACGCCCAGCTCGCGCTGCGTCCGGAGCGGCGCCCGGAGCGTGAGTTGCGGGAGGCCAACCGGTTCATCGCGCAGAACGCGGAGCGCATGAGCCTGCTCGTCGACGACCTCCAACTGCTCGCCACCCTGGACCGCGAACCCTCCTACCGCAGAGAACGGGTCGACCTGCTCTCGCTCGCGGCGGACGCGGTGAGCGCGGCCGCCGTCCACAGCCACTCCCACCCCGTCGACCTCGGCCCGCTGCCCACTCCGGCAGATCCGGGCGGCACCGAGGAACTCGAGGTGGCCGAGACCGTCGGCGACCCGCACCGCCTGGGCCAGATCCTGGAGAACCTGCTGTCCAACGCCCGCACCCACACGCCGCCGGGCACCCGTGTCCACGTGAGGGTGGGCACGACAGAGACCGGACCCGGAACCGGCGGCACCGACAGACCGGGACGGACCTCCGCCTCGCCGCCGCTCCCGGAGCGCCTCCCGGTCAGCGTGATCGAGGTGGCGGACGAAGGACCGGGTCTCGCCCCCGTCGACGCCGAGCACGTCTTCGAGCGCTTCTACCGGGCCGACCCCGCCCGTTCCCGCAACCACGGCGGGAGCGGCCTCGGCCTCGCCATCGCAGCGGCCATCGCCCAGGGCCATGGCGGTCGTCTCGAACTCGACACCGTCCCGGGCGAGGGCTGCACCTTCCGCCTGGTCCTCCCCGCAGCAGACTTCGGGCAGGGCCGTTGATGAGTCGGTGCCAGAGGTGATGCGCGGTGCTCGCGCCGGTACGGGCGTCCGACGTTCCGACAGACCGTCGGCCACGACGCGTCATGGCTGCGCCGAGGGTTGTCAGGCGCCGGCGGCGGGCGGCTCCGGGCGAATCCGCCGTCGGTGCGCTCCTGCCGCCGGGGCCGGTGCAGGGCTCTCGTCCTTGGTCGCGGCCTGATTGACGCGCGGGTAGCGCGGCAGGAGGAAGATCAGCAGGAGAGCGCGTTGTACGGGACCTGCGGAATCGACCGGGCTGAGGATCATAGTCGCTGGCATGCCACAACTCCCAGGTGCAGGCGCAATACGACATGCGACGTGCTGTACGCCGTGCAGGGTGTCGCACCGCCAGGCACCCCCGACCAGCACCCTCAAATGCGCACACCATCTGCCGCCCGCTTTGTCGAGGCCAGGTCCGAGATGGTCAGCTGCTGCTCACCTGGTGCTGGCCGTCGTTGGTTCAGCGGGCGCCGTCGCCGCCTCCCAGCTCCGAGAACGCGGTTTCCGGGCTGATCAGGGAGAACCCGATGAAGCTGTGCACAAAGGACAGCGGCAGCCGTGAGGTGAGGTTCTCGACGGTGTCGGTCAGGTCGACCGTCCGCTCGTCCAGACTCATGTGCTCGGTCAGGAAACGGAGTCGCCCGGCGGGATGCCACCCCTGGCGTCACTTATCGAGAAACGATAGATTAGTGTCGTATCTCGATGGGAGGAGTGGTGATGGGGAAGCAGGCTGTTCTTGCGCTGCGTGCGGTGATCGTGGCGCTGTTCGGCGGCTGCGTCGTCGTGCAGGGGGTGCTGGTGACGCTCATGGTCCGTGACCTGTCCGGTGCCGGTGGCGGCGGAGTGCTTCCCCGGGCGGCAGCGGTGATGCTGATCGTGGTGCTGGGAATCGTGTGTGCCCAGACGGTCCTGTGGTGTGTATGGCGGCTGTCGACGTTGGTTCGGCGTGGCACGGTCTTCACCCCGTCCGCCTTCCGGTACGTCGATGTGGCGGGCGGTGCTTTCGCGGTGGCTGCGCTGTTGTTGTGGGCGCTGGGGGTGGTGCTGGCGCCGGGTGAGGCTGTCGCTCCGGGTGTCGTGCTGCTGATCGGTGTGGTGGGCCTGGGCGTTGCCGGTGTCGCTCTGGTGGTGTTGGTCCTGCGCATCCTGCTGGCTCAGGCGGTCGCGCGGGATGCCGAGGCGTGCCGGATGCAGGCCGAGCTGGCGGGGGTGATCTGATGCCGATCGTCGTCGACATCGATGTGATGCTGGCCCGGCGCAAGATGTCGGTCGGGCAACTGGCCGAACGGATCGGGATCACCCCGGCCAATCTGGCGGTGCTGAAGAACGGGCGGGCCAAGGCCGTTCGTTTCGCCACCCTGGCCGCCCTGTGCGAGGTGCTGGAGTGTCAGCCCGGCGACCTGCTGCGCTTCGAAGCCGCCGAGCACCCCGACCCCGTCCCCGCCCCGTGACCGGCAAGCGATGGATAGACCCCGGCCTGCCCAGTCACCGTGACAATCCCGGTGGGGCAGCCGGCGCCTCGGGGTAATCGGACCCGGCGCCGGAGAGGGCTGAGTCCCAACGCGGGCTCGTTGCCTCCGTTGGTCATGACCGCGCATCTCGGCGCGCGTGTCATGCAGCTGCGTCGTCGCGAAGGTGCAGCAGCATGCTGGTTCCGTCAGTGGTGAATGAGGCCGGAAGTGTCCTGGCCGCGGTGCGTGACACGGTCGGGATAGCTGCGGGAGAAGCGGAGCATCCCGATGATGAGAAGGACCGGGACGGCCATGCCGAGAAGGATGTCACCGGCATGGCTGTCGACGGCGGCCGCGAGGGTCCGTGAGACTCCCAGTCCGGTGATGGCAAGGCCCCATCTGACGCTGGGGACGTGATTGATCCGTTGGAACACAGGGGCGTCCCACTGCTCCCGGGCACGGTCTGGCGGGCGAACTGTTCGGTGAACGGCATGACCGGGACGAGCGCGAGGACGACAAGTCCGAGCACGATGCCCACTCCCGCGCCGCACCAGGTGGCGAGCCAGGAGTGGTCGTCCTTGCCGAGTGGCGAGCACGAGCGCGGAGACCTTCACGGCCGCTCCTTACGGACTCGGTCAGTCGGCGCGGGTCGGCAGGTGGTCGGCGAGGTAGTCGAGCATGGCGGTGTGGGTCAACCGGCGTCCGGTCGGCTGGCAGTGCCCATTAGCACCCAGGCCCTGCGTGAACTCCATGAGTTGCTTCGCGCCGGGCAGCAGGTCGAACAACTCCCGCGGCTGGCCGGGGAAGAACTGCTCGTCGGCCGGATCGAGAACCAGCAGGGGAGTGGTGATGTATTCGACGACGTCGCGGACCTGGTACTGGCGTACCTCGTTGAGCAGGTCGAACAGGTTGTCCGACGCGTACGGCTTGCTGCGGAAGGCCAGCGTGCGGGCACGGGCCGGGTCGGCGTGCGCGCGCACCAGCGCGTCGAACTCCTCGCGCCGGCCCGCGTCCAGCAGCTCCAGCAACGGCTGGGGCAGGGCCGCCGTCCAGGAAGCGCTGACGTCCACGACACCCGGATCGGTTACGGCGGCCCGTAGACGGTGCTCGAAGGCCAGCGCGCGGGTGATCCAGTAGCCGCCCTGGCTGATGCCGTACCCGACCAGCGCCTGCCCGTTCACGTCGGCGCGGTCCGCGAGCGTGTCGATGACCGGGGTGAGGACCGCTTCCCAGTCCGGCCTGAACGGCACCTGGTGCTCGAAGAGCATCGACTGCTGGCCGGGGCCGTCGAAGAGGAAAGCGTTCCATCCGCGCGCCAGCGCCTCGCTCGCGCCGTAGCTCAGCAGGCTCGGCAGCGTGCCGTCACTGCCGTTGGTCACCACCAGGGTCGGACGCGCGGCCCCTGAGGCGTCCGGGCGCAGCAGGTAGCCGGGCAGTTCACGGCCCTCGTAGGGGACCGGGACGCGGACGTGACGGCCGTTGGAGACGTCGACGGCACGGTCCCAGCACGCGCGGTGGGTGCGGAAGGTGGGAAGGAACACGGACTGGTCGGTCATGCCGTCGATGAACACAGTGGCCTTGCCGTAGTACTGCGAAGCGGCCACCAGCGCCCACCAGGCGGTGTCCGCATGGCCTGCGGCGAGTGCCCGCTCGCCGCGGGCGGCGAAGTCGGCCGCCAGGCTGGTCCAGGCCTCGAACCAGCTCTGTGCGTCACCGTCGGCGATGCGGTCGATGGTCGCCAACACCGGTCCGATGTCCCCCACTCCGCACGCCGCGGCACCGAGCATGATGCGCGCCTCGTAGTCGAAGTCGCTGTCTTCGAACAGCCCGCCCGGAGCGGTCAATCGTCTCTTCTGTGCCATCGGCGCCCGGCATTTCCCGGACCGCGCACACCACACCGCCGTGATCCGACACCGGCGATCGGACGCCTGCCCGTCGTGGAGGGGAAAGACGATGCATCTGTCCTCACGGTAGTGCGGGCAGCGACCGCGCGCGCAGTGAACCGTGCAGGGTCAAACTTCTCAAGGCTCCGGAGCCGGCTGGTGACGGGTCTGCGGCACGGGCGGACGCGTCGACACCGATCGCGCCGCTTTGCGGGGGTTCATGCTTGGGCGGCAGTACGGTCCGCATGTGCACCCACAGACTTCTGAACCCTCCCTCCCGGCCCCGGCAGGTGCTCGGCATGCCTCGTGGCTGGAGCTGTTCTTCGACCTGGTGGCGGTCGCGGGTGTCGCGCAGCTCGCCCACCTGCTCCACGGTGACCCCGACGCCCGGGACGTAGGCCTGTACGTGGTGCTGTTCGCTGCGTTCTGGACCGTATGGATCTCCTTCACGCTCTACGGCAACGTGGCCGCGGAGACGACGAGAACCCGCACCCTGCTCCTGGGCATGGCGTGCCTGACCGTCATGGCAGCGGCCGTCCACGGAGTGCAGGAAGGGGACCGGGGCAGGACGTTCGCCGTCGCCTATGTGGTAGCCCGGCTCATCGCGGGCCGCGTCTGGGAGCACCGGCACCAGCGGGTGCGGGGCTGGCCGGCTGCCCGCTTCACGGCCGGCGTCACACCGTGGGTGATGTCCCTCTGGGTGCAGGAGCCGGCACGGCCGTGGCTGTGGGCCGCGGGCCTGGCGGTCGACCTGCTCCTCGCCGTCACGGTCCCGGCACGCCGCGGCGACGGTCACCCAGGCCGACGGGTCGAGCAGCGTGCGGCATCGGTGGATCCTGCTTCCCCGGCTGACGGGAAGTTCTCGGAGGGGGCCGGCAAAGAGACCCTGGCGCGGGTCGATGTCGAACATCTCACCGAGCGGCTGGGACTGTTCGTCCTGATCGTCCTGGGCGAGGGCGTCTACCAGTTGGTCGACGGGGTCTCCGAGGGCCCCTGGGACACCGCTCGTAGGCTGAGTGCCCCAGCGGCCTTCCTGACTCTCGTCGTGATGTGGTCCCTGTGCCTGCGTCGAGGCCTGGGCGGCATTCCGCTCCTGCGTACCCCACCCGCCCTGGGCGCCGTCCTGGCCTTTCACTGCTGCACGGCCGCGGCCGTCGCCGCACTGGGCGCCGGCCTTGGAGGCGTCGTGGCCGACCTCGGCGACACCCGCCCCGACCAGAGCCTGATCATGGCGGCGGGAGCCGGCGCCTACATCCTCATCGCCGCCGGGGCAGGCATGCGGAACACCTCCGGCAGGACGACCTGGCTCCTGGCCGGGGTACTTCCCGCTGCTGCGCTGTGCACGACGGTCGCGCTCACCGCCGACGCGCTGCCGTCGGCCCGCCAGGCATGGGTGATCACCGCCTCCATCGCCTGGCTGTCCGCTGCCGCACGCACCATCTTCCCCGCCTGCGATCCGGGATGACCGTCCCGTCCGCTCCCGCCATGACCCATTGCCGAAGAAGCTGCGCAAGATCTCAGGCCTTCGCAGTGGTGCGCAGGCCGCAGGCAGAGCTGCAACCCCCGATACGAGGTAGGCGCGGGGTGTCGGCTAGGGAAGAACACGGACCTGGGGGCATACCAGTCCTTGGCCGGCCCTGCCCACAGGCCACGTGTCCCCGTTAGCGCCCACATACGTGAGGGCCGCGGCCGATCCGCGGGATCAGGTCCGAGGTAGGGATCTCGTCTTCCTCCCCGATGTTCAGTCCGGCGCGGTGGAGGAAGACGGTCATGTCCCAAAGGCTGTAGGCGCGGCCGACGGGTTGTTGTGAATGGGGACCAGACGGCCGCCCTTGGGCGTCACTGCCGTCTGGCACCTCGCCGACGTGGTCGCCCCCGACCACAGTGGAGGACACCCACCGGCCAGGGGCCGACCACGGCAGGTCAGCGTGCTGGTGAACTGACGTTGGCGGTGGTGGGGGTTGATGCTCAGGTGCCTGATGCCGGTGGTGCTGCTTGGGTCTCGTGCTTCTCTGGTCAACACGATGTGTGGGCCCCTGTCGTCTGCTCTTCGGAGCGGGCGGCGGGGGCCGATGCTTGTCTCCGCCCCGTGGTGGGGCAGGCGCTGGCGCAGGTCAGCCGGCCTTCTGTTCGCGCAGCTCATGCACGGTGGCGGTCAGCGTGCCGTCCTGCTGCTCATAGTGGGACAGGGCGACGCCGAGGCCGAAGAAGGTGGGCGCCCATTCGCCGACGAAGATGCCCCAGCGGTCTGCGCGGGCGAGGTCGGCGTGGCTGCCGGGTTCGCCCTTGAGGCTGGTTGCCCAGGTGAGGACGGACAGGCCGATGGAGACCATGGCTGCGGTGTAGGCGTGTTCGCTGCGGATGCCCATGTCGTGCATTTTCTTGATGATCATTGGCTGCTCCGTTCGGGGAGGGGCGTTCATTGGACGGTGTGCCCCTGCGAGAAACTCCCATTCGGAATATTTGCCACATATGTTCTTTTCTGGCGGCTGCGCGGATGCGATCGTGCTGCCCGCGATGCGCTGGCCGGACGAGGTCCGCGATCCGGCCGCCGTCGACCCACCGCACGAGACAGTCTCGGAGGAGGAGCTCGACGGGGCGCTCGGCCTCATCGACTGCATAAGTGCAGGACGACCTCGAGGAACCTGGGTTGACCGGCACCTACACCGATGCCCTCGCGAAGATCATCGAGTCGAAGCGGGAGGACAAGCCGCTTCCCGACACTCCGGAGGCAGAGCAGCCGGGCAAGGTCTTCGATCTCGTGGCCGCTCTGACCGAGTCCGTCCAGCAGGCCAAGGCCTCCCGCGGCGAGGACGCCCACGCCGACGTCGACGAGATGCCGAAGAAGAAGACCGCGAAGAAGCGTCGAGCCCGCAGGCATCGGCCAAGACTTGGCTCCTGCGTCGACTGGCGTCGGTGTGACGTCCCGCTCGTGCTTTGCTGCCCCACCCGGCGGACAACGGCCAGCGTCGCACCTGAGCAGCAGTGCCCGGGGAGTGGCCGGGAGCCGGTGACCGTGTCGACGATCGCCTTGTTGGTCTTGCGGACTTCGTGTGGGTACAGGGGTGGTGGGTAGCCGGTGGAGGTGACCGAATCCGTCATCGCCGTCCTCGATATCGACGGGACGCTCATCGATTCCAACTACCATCATGCGCTCGCCTGGTACCGGGCACTGCGCTCGGTGGGCGAGATCCATCCAGTGTGGCGGCTGCACCGGCTGATCGGGATGGGCGGAGACCAGGTGGTCACCGCTGTCGGTGGCGAGGAACTGGAGCGCCGGGTCGGAGACCGGGTGCGGGAGCAGCAGGGCAGGGAGGTCGATGCGCTGCTGGAGGAGATGGCGCCGTTGCCCGGTGCGCGCGATCTGCTTCTGACCGTAAAGGAACGCGGTCATCGGCTGGTGCTGGCCAGTTCCGCTCAGCAGCGCCACGTGGACGTCTTTTTGGACATGCTGGACGCCCGCGGCATCGTCGATGACTGGACTACCAGCGCCGATGTCGAAGAGTCCAAGCCCGCGCCGGACCTGCTGCAGGTGGCGCTGAAGAGGCTGGGCGCGCCGTCCGACTCGTCGAGTGTGATGGTCGGCGACTCGGTGTGGGACGTTGAGGCGGCGAAGAGAGCGGGAATGCCGGCGATCGTCGTCCGCTCCGGCGGCTTCGGGGACGACGAGCTGCGCAAAGCCGGGGCCATCGACCTCTACGACACCCCCGGCGACCTCGCTAAGGCGCTGGACGACACCCCACTCGCCTGACGCCCCCGCTGTCGACGGCCGGGTGCGGCGCATGCCGGTTCGGCCAAGTGGCTCGAGTGTTCACCGCCCACCCCAAGGAGCACCGAAACCGATGACCGCCCATGAGACAGACTCCGCCACGGGAACGAAGAGCACTCGCCCCGAGGCGCCCGCCGAGGCTGCGAGCGACGCGCCCACCGGCACTCCTTCCCAGACGCACCCCACCCTCCCCGAGGGAATGGACGATCTCGACCGCCGTGCGATCGATACCGTGCGAGTGCTGGCGATGGACGCCGTGCAGAAGACTGGCAATGGCCACCCCGGCACCGCGATGAGCATGGCGCCCACGGCCTATCTGCTGTTCCAGAAGTGGCTGCGCCACGACCCGGGCGATCCGAACTGGATCGGCCGCGACCGCTTCGTCTTGTCGATGGGGCACTCGAGCCTCACCCTGTACATCCAGCTCTTCCTCTCGGGTTACGGCCTTGAGCTCTCCGATCTCAAGGCGCTGCGCACCTGGGGCTCCCTGACCCCGGGCCATCCCGAGGTCAACCACACACCGGGTGTGGAGACGACGACCGGTCCGTTGGGCCAGGGCGTCGGCAACGCCGTCGGCATGGCGATGGCCGCCCGCCGCGAGCGGGGCCTGCTGGACCCCACCGCTGCTGAGGGCGAGAGCGTGTTCGACCACACCATCTGGGCGTTCGCCTCCGACGGTGACCTGGAGGAGGGCGTCAGCGGCGAGGCGTCATCGCTGGCCGGCACCCAGGAGCTGGGGAACCTGGTCCTGATCTACGACGCCAACCGGATATCGATCGAGGACGACACCGACGTCGCGTTCACCGAAGACGTCGGCAAGCGGTACGAGGCCTACGGCTGGCACGTGCAGCACGTCGACGACGGCGAGGACCTGGCCGGGGTCGACCGCGCGCTGGCCGCCGCCCGGGCCGAGACCGGCCGCCCGTCACTGATCGTGCTGCACACGATCATCGGCTGGCCAGCGCCGAACAAGCAGAACACTGGCGCTGCCCACGGATCGGCACTGGGCGAGGACGAGGTCCGGGCGACCAAGGACATCCTCGGCTTCGACCCCGACCAGACCTTCGACGTCGATCCGGAGGTACTCGAACACGCCCGTCAGGTCACCGGGCGAGGCGCACAGGCGCACGCGGCATGGCAGCGGCGCTTCGACGCCTGGCAAGCCGCCAACCCCGAGGGCGCCGCACTGCTGGAGCGGATGTCCACCCGCCGACTCCCGGAAGGCTGGGCGGACAATCTGCCGACGTGGGACGCCGATCCGAAGGGCGTGGCTACCCGGAAAGCCTCCGGCGAGGTCCTCGCCGCGTTGTACCCGGTGCTGCCGGAGCTGTGGGGCGGTTCGGCCGACCTGGCGGAGAGCAACAACACCGCCGTCAAGGGAGAGGCCTCGTTCCTGCCCGAGCACCGGCAGACCAAGATGTGGTCAGGCGGCCCCTACGGGCGGACGCTGCACTTCGGGGTCCGCGAGCACGCCATGGGCGCGATCATGAACGGCATCGCGCTGCACGGCGGCACGCGCGTCTACGGCGGCACATTCCTCACCTTCTCCGACTACATGCGCGGCGCGGTGCGGTTGGCCGCGCTCATGCAGCTCCCGGTCACCTATGTGTGGACGCACGACTCCATTGGGCTGGGCGAGGATGGCCCCACCCACCAGCCCATCGAGCACTTCGCGGCGCTCAGAGCCATTCCCGGCCTGGACTTCGTCCGCCCGGCCGACGCCAACGAGACGGCGGTGGCGTGGCGCACCATCCTTGAGCACAACGACCGCCCGGCCGGGCTGGCGCTGTCCCGGCAGAACCTGCCCGTCTTCGACCGCACGTCGTTCGCGTCGGCCGAGGGCGTCGTCAGGGGCGGCTACGTGCTGGCCGAAGCCTCCGGCGGCACCCCCGAAGTCATCCTGCTGGGAACCGGCTCCGAGGTACAGATCGCCATCGCCGCGCGGGAAACGCTGGAGGCCGAGGGCATCCCGACGAGGGTCGTGTCACTGCCGTGCTGGGAGTGGTTCGCCGCCCAGGACCGCGCATACCGCGAGCAGGTACTGCCGCCCACGGTGCGCGCGCGGGTGAGCGTCGAGGCAGGCGTGCCCATGGGCTGGCGGGAGTTCGTCGGTGACGCCGGCCGGATCGTCGGCCTGGACCACTACGGCGCCAGCGCTGCGTACACCGTGCTGTACGAGCAGTTCGGGCTCACGGCCGACGCGGTCGTCGCCGCGGCCCGGGCAAGCCTTGCCGCCGTAGAGGCGCCACCGGCGGCTCCCACCGGCCCGGACAGCGCAGGCGTCCTGCACGCTCCCACCGGTGATCGCTGACCCACCGGCCAACCCCGCCC
>NZ_LJBR01000146.1 GCF_001282115.1 Streptomyces sp. NRRL B-24085
CGACCGCACGGCCCCCGTCCTCACCCCCCTCGTCGAGGGACGGTAGGAAACCCGCGACGGCCCACACGGCAACGGCGTCGGCGTGAAAGTCATCGCCGACGCCGTGCACACCACCCCGCTGGACCTCTAGAAGACCGGAGTACCGTCCCGCGTGAGCCTCCAGTCCACCGACGCGAAGTCCTTCGGGTCCAGCACACCCTTCGCGGTCACCCACTCCGCGATCCGCGTACGGATCTCCGTCGACTCCGACCACAACTCGGGAGCCGAAGCCACGTGCGGGAACGCCCCGCCGCCGTTCGCCCGGTAGTTGTTCACCGCGAACACGAACTTCTGCGCGTCGTCCAGCGCGGCGCCGTTCCAGGTCAGGTTCCTGATCCGCGACCCCGCCGCCTGCGCGATGTCGATGTCGTACGACAGCCCCGACACGTAGTCGTAGTTGTAGTCCGGACGGTTGCCCGCGTTCGTCAGCTTCTCCACGTCCACGACCGCACCCGCCGCCGTCTGCACGAAATACTCCGCCGAGTACTCCAGGTACGCCCTGACCTGCGCACCCGTCAGCAACTTCGCCACCAGCGTGTTGTCGTACACGTACAGGCTCGACAGATCCCGGATCGTCACATCGCCGGCCGGGATCTCCGAGGTCCGCGAGAACGGCGACGCCTGCGCGATCACCGGCAGCGAGGCGTACTCCGTACCCGCCAGCGCCGCCCTGACCACGTCCTCCTGGACCTTCGTGATCAGGTCGATGATCGGCGCGTCCTTGTACCGCGCCTCGACCGTCGTCAGCGTCTGGGTCGCCGTACCGACCACCTGGTTCACGTACTTCACGACGACGTCATGGTCGTCCTTCAGCAACTTGGTGATCTTCGGGTCGTCAGCGACCGAGTTCGAGTTCAGGACCTTCGACGACACCGACTCGACCGACCAGCGCCCCCTCTCGAAGACCAGCTCGATGTCGAACAGCGACAGCCGCTCCGCGTACGCCAGCGGCTCCGACAGCACGACCGTCTTCCCCGTCTTCGCGTTGACGACCTTCAGCTCCGGGATCTCCACATGCGCGTGCCCCACCAGGATCGCGTCGATCCCCGGCACCTGCTGCGCCACCAGCGCCGCCGAGTTCTCCACGTACGGCAGCTGGTCACCGTACGACGACGTCCCCGACGAACCCGAGTGCGCCGACACGACCACCACGTCCGCACCCATCGACCGCAGCTTCGGCACCCACTTCGCCGCCTGCTCCTCCAGACCCGGGAACGTCAACTTCCCCTGCACATACGCCTTGTCCCAGATCGCGATACCCGGGTTCGTCAGACCCAGCACCGCCACCTTCACCGGCGGCGCACCCTTCACCCGGAACGTCTTGATGAAGTACGGCGGGAAAGCGGGCTTCAGCGTCTTCGCGTCCAGCGCGTTCGCGCCGAGAAGCGGGAAGTCGCACTGCTCCTCGAACTTCCGCAGCGTCTCGATGCCGTAGTTGAACTCGTGGTTGCCCAACGCCACCGCGTCGTACCCGATGGCGTTCATCGCCGCGGCCATCGGATGGACCGGACCGCCCTTCGCGGTGATCGGGTCCACCTTCGCGTAGTAGTACGTCAGCGGCGTCCCCTGGATCGTGTCACCCGCGTCCAGCAGCAGCGTGTTGCAGCGGCCCTTCTCCGCACGCACCTGGTCCACCAGCGTCGAGATCCGCGCCAGACCCTGCGCGTTGCCCGCGCTGTCCTTGTACTCGGCGTCCTTGAAGTAGTCCCAGTTGAAGACATGACCGTGCAGGTCCGTGGTGCCCATGACCGTGAGCGCATACCGCTTCACCGGCTTCCTCCCGCTCTCCGCGGCCTGCGCGGCGGGAGCCCCCACGGCACCCGCCAGCGCGACACCCGCTCCGGTCACAGCGGACTTCTCCAGGAACTTCCGGCGGTTCAGGGCCATGTCTCGATCTCCTCGGGGAACAGTCAACAACGCGCGTAGATTCTGACCCGCACATGTCGAACGGCAACAGTCCCCACAGGTTGCGATCTGGTGACTCGCCCCGCGAAAACTGACACAGTGAGTCGTTATGACCGTTCCCTACGGCACCCCCGACGCCCCCCGCATCGCCGTCCGCGGCGAAGCCCACCTCGAAGTCGACCCCGAGATCGCCCGCCTCGGCATCACCATCGCCTCCCGCGGCAAGGACCGCCGCACCGCCCTCGACGACCTCACCCGCCGCAACGCCCACGCCCTCGACCTGCTCAAGTCCTACGGAGACGCCGTCGAACGCCTGGAGACCGGCTCCTTCTCCATCACCCCCGAACTCAAGGAACACGGCCGCGGCGAACGCGTCCACGCCCACCACGGCCGCGTCCACATCACCGCCGAACTCACCGACTTCACCGCACTGGGCGAACTGACCACCCGACTGGCCGACCAGGAACTGACAACGGTCGACGGCCCGTGGTGGGCCCTGCGCCGCGACTCACCCGCCCACCGGGAGGCACGGCAGCAGGCCGTACGCGAAGCCGTCCAACGGGCGAAGGAGTACGCGGAAGCCCTCGGCACCACACTCACGGCCCTCCTCGAACTCGCCGACATCGGCGCCGAGAACCCCGAACCCCGCTTCGTCGGCAAAGCCGCCCGCGCCCGCTCCATGGCCTACGAGGCCGACACCGCAGCCACCCCCCTCGACCTCGAACCCCAGCGCCAACACGTCCACGCCCAGGTCGACGCACGCTTCACCATGGCACCCCCCAGGCTGTGAGCGACCGCTCGAATTTGCATCCGAAATGCTCATCCGAGCGGGACGGCGCACACTTCAACCCTTGTCAACAGCCCTTCACCCAAAGGTTGTTGAGTCGTCAGACTCGTCCAATTCGCTACCCATCGGTAAGGTCTAGGGTCGAAACATGCGCCGAGCAAAGATCGTCTGCACCCTGGGCCCCGCCACCGACTCCTACGACCGGATCAAAGACCTGGTCGACGCCGGAATGGACGTAGCCCGCTTCAACCTCAGCCACGGCAGCCACGCCGAGCACGAGGAGCGGTACCACCGCGTCCGCAAGGCCTCCGACGAGACCGGCCGCAGCGTCGGACTCCTCGCCGACCTTCAGGGCCCGAAGATCCGCCTCGGCCACTTCACCGAAGGACCCGTACTCCTTGAACGCGGCGACACCTTCACCATCACCGTGGAAGAGGGCGCGGAAGGCGACCAGCGGCAGTGCGGGACGACGTACGACGGCCTCGCCGCCGATGTCACCGCCGGGGAGCGCATCCTCGTCGACGACGGCAAGGTCTGCCTGGAAGTCACCTCGGTCGACGGCCCCCGGGTCCACACCCGCGTGATCGAGGGCGGCATGATCTCGGACCACAAGGGCCTGAACCTGCCGGGCGTCGCGGTCTCCGTCCCCGCACTGTCGGAGAAGGACGAGGAAGACCTGCGCTGGGCGCTGCGCATGGGCTTCGACGTCATCGCCCTGTCCTTCGTCCGCAGCGGACGCGACATCGAGGACGTCCACCGGATCATGGACTCGGTGGGGCGCCGGGTCCCGGTCATCGCCAAGGTGGAGAAGCCGCAGGCGGTGGATGCCATCGACTCCATCGTGGCGGCCTTCGACGGCATCATGGTGGCCCGCGGCGACCTCGGCGTCGAGATGCCCCTCGAACAGGTACCGCTCGTCCAGAAGCGCGCGATCAAACTGGCCAAGCGGAACGCCAAGCCGGTGATCGTCGCGACCCAGATGCTCGACTCGATGATCGAGAACTCGCGTCCCACGAGGGCGGAGGCGTCCGATGTGGCCAACGCGGTCATCGACGGCACGGACGCGGTGATGCTGTCCGGTGAGACGAGTGTGGGCAAGTACGCGATCGAGACGGTCCGGACGATGGCGAAGATCGTGGAGGCGGCGGAGGAGGACATCCTCGCGAAGGGCCTGCCGCCGCTGACGGAACGGAACAAGCCCCGCACCCAGGGAGGCGCTGTCGCCCGGGCGGCGGCGGAGATGGGCGACTTCCTCGGCGCGAAGTTCCTGGTGGCCTTCACCCAGTCCGGCGACACGGTGAAGCGGCTGTCCCGGTACCGGTCCCCGATCCCCCTCCTCGCCTTCACCCCGGAACCCGCGACCCGCTCCCAGCTCAGCCTGACCTGGGGAGTGGAGACCTTCCTCGGCCCGCAGGTCGACTCCACGGACGCGATGGTGGACCAGGTGGACGAGGCACTGCTGCGGTACGGCCGCTGCGAGAAGGGCGACGTGGTCGTCATCACGGCCGGCTCACCGCCCGGGGTGTCGGGTTCGACGAACCTGGTCCGGGTCCACCACATCGGGGAGGACGACAGCCCTAAGTAGGGGGTCGGTCGTACTTGGGGCCCACGTGAGTGTCCATGAGGGCTACGGAGGCCTTCCGGGCGATGGAGACGTTGCGGCTGTTCGCCTGCTTCCAGTCGACGCCCACCTTGTCGAGGGTGTCGGTGAAGAGCCGGATGATGTCGCCCGACAGGTTGGTGAAGAAGTACCGGGGGTATTCGTAGCGCTTCCGCTCACCGGCTACCACACGGGTGGCCCAGTTGGTCATGCGACATCCATCTGAGTGGATGAGACCGCGGATGAACTCCCAGGGATAGGCGTCGACGATCTCCTGCTGCCAGGTGGCCAGGACGATCGGACGCTCATGCTTCTTGCCAGGCCCGTGCTGGGGGAACATGCAGGGGAGGTGATTGGAGGAGAGCTTCAGGTCGTGGCATCCCGGTTTGCCGGAGCGGCAGACGGCGTTACCCGGGAAGACGGAGCGCATTGCTTGCTCGCACTCATCCATCAAACCTGGCCAAGAGTCATCGCAGGTGATCACAAGGAACGGGCTCCGGTGGCCGGACCAGTGCACGATGTAGCCGTCGCCGAGGTAAAGGCCGAGTAGGTAGGCGTACGCAACCGTGTCGAGAAGGCGGCCATCGCACCGGGGGCACTTGGGAGTCTTTCTCCCCGGGCATTCGCCGCGCCGCGCCCGGTCCAGGTGAAGCCACTTGCCGATCGTTCCCGTTGGCACGCTGAGCTGTCGGGCGACATCCGCGTTGCGCATGCCTGAGCGGAGCAGGGTGATGGCCTGGTGTCGCACGTCAGTGCTGTGTTGGATCATGGGGCCACTCTGGGTAACAGATCGAGACCCCACACACTAAAAAGCGGATGTTCACGAGAACGTGAGCATCCGCTTTTCCTGGAATGTGCCCGGTGTGGGATTCGAACCCACATGCCCTAGGGCACGGTGGTTTGAGCACCGCGAGTCTGACCAGTTCCTCCAACCGGGCAAGTTGGTGAGCTGTCGGGAAGTGTACCGGGTCACCGCAGCTCCCCGCCTCTAGGTAGGCTGCACAAGCAGCAGCACCTGCCCGGCCCGTAACGAGGAGCCCCCGTGACCGCCCCCGAGTCGCCCCAGCCCGTAGACGCGCCCGACGACGACAAGTCGCACGTGCCTCCGCTGACGACCCGTGTCGTCATCGCCGAGGACGAGGCCCTGATCCGGCTCGACCTCAAAGAGATGCTGGAGGAAGAGGGCTACAGCGTCGTAGGCGAGGCCGGTGACGGCGAGCAGGCCGTCGAGCTCGCCCGTGAGCACAAGCCGGACCTCGTGATCCTCGATGTGAAGATGCCCAAGCTGGACGGTATCTCCGCCGCCGAGAAGATCGCCGAGGAGAGGATCGCCCCGGTGCTGATGCTCACCGCCTTCTCGCAGCGTGACCTGGTGGAGCGGGCCCGTGACGCCGGTGCGATGGCGTACCTGGTCAAGCCCTTCAGCAAGAGCGATGTCGTGCCGGCGATCGAGATGGCGGTGTCGCGGTTCACGGAGCTGCGGGAGCTGGAGAACGAGGTCGCGGACCTCACGCTGCGTCTGGAGACGCGCAAGCTGGTCGATCGGGCGAAGTCGATTCTTCAGACCTCGTACGGTCTGACCGAGCCGGCCGCGTTCCGGTGGATCCAGAAGACGTCGATGGACCGTCGTATGTCGATGCAGCAGGTCGCGGAGGCGGTCATCCAGGACGCCGATGAGAAGAAGGCCAACAAGGGCTGACCCCAAGGCCGGGAAAAGACCGAGGCCCGCGTCCCCAGGAGGGGGCGCGGGCCTCGTCGTGCTGCCGGGGGTGTCAGTCCTCGCCGAGGTAGGCCTTGCGGACGGACTCGTCGTGGAGGAGGTCCTGTCCGGTGCCGGACAGGACGATGTTGCCGACCTCCATGACGTGGCCTTGGTCGGCCAGGGAGAGGGCTGCCTGGGCGTTCTGTTCGACCAGGAGGATCGTTGTGCCCTGGGACTTCAGTTCGACGATGGTCGACATGATCTTCTGCATCATGATCGGGGAGAGGCCCATGGAGGGCTCGTCGAGCATGAGGAGCTTCGGCTGGGACATGAGGGCGCGGCCCATGGCGAGCATCTGCTGTTCGCCGCCGGAGAGGGTGCCTGCCGCTTGGTTGCGGCGCTCGCCGAGGATCGGGAAGAGCTCGTAGGCGCGCTGTATGTCCTTTTCGATCCCTTCCTTGTCCTTCCTGAGGAAGGCTCCGAGCTGGAGGTTCTCGAAGATGGTGAGGCGGGGGAAGATGTGCCGGCCTTCGGGGGAGTGGGCGAGTCCGAAGGAGACGATCTTGTGGGCGGGGACGCCGCTGAGGGGCTTGCCGTCGAACAGGATCTTTCCGGAGGTCGGCTTCAGGAGTCCGGACAGGGTCCTGAGGGTCGTCGTCTTGCCGGCGCCGTTGGTGCCGATGAGGGTGACGACCTGGCCTGCTTCGACGCTGAAGGAGATGCCCTTGACGGCTTCGATCTTGCCGTAGGAGACCCGGAGGTCCTCGACTTCGAGGAGTGCGGTCACTGGCCTTCTCCCTTGGTGCTGGTGGTGCTCTGCGCTTCGGCCGCGCCGGGGTCGCCTTCGAAGGGTTCGCCGAGGTAGGCGGCGATGACGCGTTCGTCGGCCTGGACGACCTCGGAGGTGCCTTCGACGAGTTTTTCGCCCTGGACGAGGACGGCGACGCGGTCGGAGAGGTTGAAGACGAAGCGCATGTCGTGCTCGATGAGGAGGACGGCGATGCCCTTGTCGCGGATGGCGAAGACCAGTTCCTCGGTGGCGCGCGTTTCCTGGGGGTTCATGCCGGCGGTGGGCTCGTCGAGGAGGAGCAGGCCGGGCTCGGAGGCCAGGGCGCGGGCGATCTCGAGCTTGCGCTGTTCGCCGTAGGGGAGGTTGCGGGCGAGGTGGTCGCGCTTTCCGGCGAGGCCGATGAACTCGAGGAGTTCCATGGCTCGTTCTTCGCTGGCCCGTTCCGCCTTCTTGAAGCCGGGGCCGCGGAGCAGTGCCGACCAGAGGCCTTCCTTCGTGCGGGTGTGGCGGCCGACGAGGACGTTCTCGAGGACCGTCATGTTGGCGAAGAGGCGGATGTTCTGGAAGGTGCGGGCGATGCCGGCCTTGGTCACCAGGTGGGGCTTGGGGGGGAGGACGGTGCCCTTGTAGGAGACGGTGCCCTCGGTGGGGACGTAGAGGCCGGTGAGGCAGTTGAAGAAGGTGGTCTTGCCGGCGCCGTTGGGGCCGATGAGGCCGACGATTTCGCCTGCGTTGACGGTGAAGTCGACCGAGCGGACGGCGGTGAGGCCGCCGAAGCGCATGGTGACGTTGCTGGCTTCGAGTACAGGTGTGGTCATGGTGCTCACGCCCCCGCCTTGGTGACGGCGGCCGGTTCGCCGGAGAGTGTGGTTGTTTCTGGTACGTCGAGTTGGCCGGTCTCGTGGAATTCGAGCTGGCGGCGGCGGTTGGCGATGATGCCTTCGGGGCGGAAGCGCATCAGCAGGATGAGGGCGATGCCGAAGGCGAGCAGCGACTTGTCCTGGAGGAAGACGAGCTTCTCCGGGAGCAGGTAGAGGAGCGCGGCGCCGAGGATGGGTCCTGCGACGGTGCCCATGCCGCCGAGGACGACGGCGGCGAGGAGGAACGCCGAGTTGGGGGGTGTGGAGCCCGCGAACTGGTACGGCGTGGGGACGACGCTGTAGGTGACGTGGGCGCTGACGGTGCCGGCGAGGCCGGCGAGGGTGGCGCCGAGGGCGAAGGCGATGAGCTTGACGCGGAAGCCGTTGATGCCCATGGCGGTGGCGGCGGTCTCGTCCTCGCGGATGGCGATCCAGGAGCGGCCGATGCGGGAGTCGGCGGCGCGGGTGTAGACCAGGACCACGATGGCCATGATCAGCACCATGAGCAGGTAGTAGTTGGCGAAGCGGCCGAGGGTGAAGCCGCCGATGTCGTGGGCTTCGCCGAGGTTGAACCCGAAGAGTTTGAGGTCGGGGATGGCCGGGATGCCGTTGGGGCCGTTGGTGAGGTCGGGGCCGGAGTCGCCGTCGAGGTTGTTGACGGCGATGCGGAAGATCTCTCCGAAGCCGAGGGTGACGATGGCGAGGTAGTCGCCGCGCAGTCGCAGGGTGGGGGCGCCGATGAGGACGCCGAAGACGAGCGAGGCGGCGGCGCCGGTGAGGGCGGCGGCCCAGAAGGGGAAGTGGACGCCGGAGAAGCGGGAGAACTCGGAGCCGGAGACGAGGGCGGCGGTGTAGGCGCCGACGCCGAGGAAGGCGACGTATCCGAGGTCGAGGAGGCCCGCGAGGCCGACGACGATGTTGAGGCCCAGGGCGACCGTGCCGAAGATCAGGATGTTGACGCCGATGTTGGCGTAGTGGTCGTTGGTCTGGGTGAAGGGGAATGCGATGGCCGCGGCGAATCCCATGGCGAGGGTGAAGCTGCGGTTGCGGGCGACCATGCGGGAGAAGCGGTCGTTGAGGCCGGCGGTGTGCAGGGCCCAGACGGCGAAGACGACGACGATGAGGAAGCCGACGAAGAGTTCGCCGTACTCGGTGTCGATGCCGTAGGTGAAGACGGCCAGGCCGATGATGGTGACGACGGTGATGACCGCGCGCTCCAGCCAGGGGCTGAGGGGCGCCGGGTTGGGGATGCCGTCGGGCTTGGCGAGGTAGGCCTTGAGGTTTTGCTTGGTGCTCTCGGTGCGTGGTTCGGGGAGGGCGAAGGCGCCGATGACGGGGAGGAGGGAGGCGATGGCCGCGATCCAGCCGCCCGGTTCGAGGTTGGCGAGTCCGCCGAGTTCTACGGCGATGGAGACGATGGTGTACCAGGTGACGCCGAAGCCGCCGAGTGCGGTGAGGGCGAGGGGGGCGTTGTTGCGGGCGGGGATGAGCCAGCGCAGGCCGCGGATGTCGTAGGTCGCGAGGGCGAAGACCGTGATGAGGAGGCCGGCGATGAAGGTCAGCCACTGGAGGCCGCCGGGGTAGCCGGTGATGGTGAGGTCGCCGGGGAACTCGCTGGTCCAGGTCCAGGCGAGGAAGGCGGAGGCGGCGGTGGCGATGCCTCCGGCGAGGAGGAGTGCGCGGGCCGCGGCGAGCGGCAGGGGGATCAGGCCGCGAGTGGTGGTGTCGGTCATGGTGATCACGCCCTGTCCGCTACGCGTTCGCCGAGCAGGCCTTGTGGCCTGACGAGGAGGACGATGATGAGCAGGCAGAAGGCCCAGACGTCCTTCCAGGAGCCGCCGCCGAAGAGGTGCATGCCGGGGATGTCGTCGATGTAGGCGGAGGCGAGGGTCTCGGCGACGCCGAGGACGAGCCCGCCGAGCATGGCGCCGTAGATGTTGCCGATGCCGCCGAGGACGGCTGCGGTGAAGGCCTTGAGGCCCATCAGGAAGCCCATGCGGTAGTCGATGCTGCCGTATTTCATGCCGTAGGCGACGGCGGCGACGGCGGCGAAGAAGCCGCCGATGGCGAAGGCGATGACGATGATGCGGTTGGTGTCGATGCCCATGAGCTGTGCGGTGTCCGGGTCCTGTGCGGTGGCCTGCATGGCGCGGCCGGTGCGGGACTTGCGGACGAAGAAGGCGAGGGCGGACATGCAGACGATCGCGGCGACGACGAGGAAGATGTCGGCGTCCTTGATGGTGACGGAGCCGATGTCGTGGGTGGCGTCGAGGCCGGGGAAGGCGACGGCGCGGTCGGCGCGGGGGTAGAAGTTGCGGACGACTTCCTGGAGGGCCAGGGAGAGACCGATCGCGGTGATGAGCGGTGCGAGCCGTGGGGCTCCGCGCAGGGGCCGGTAGGCGAACCGTTCCGCTCCGACGGCGATGAGGATGGCGACGATGCCGCCGCCGATCAGCATCAGGGGGACGGCGAGGGCCATCGAGGTGCCGTCGGGCAGGATGTAGAAGTAGACCGTGAAGGCGCCGAAGGCCCCGGTCATGAAGATCTCGCCGTGCGCGAAGTTGATGAGCTGGACGATGCCGTACACCATCGTGTAGCCGATGGCGATCAGCCCGTACATCGAGCCTAGGAGCAGCCCGTTGGCCAGCTGCTGCGGCAGGGTGTTCACCGCGTGGCCTCCATTGTCGCTGGTGGTCGTGTGCACGTTTCGCGTGCCGGGGTGGGGTGTGGCAAGGGCCGCGCGGTCGGGGTCCCCTCCCGCGCGGCCCGTTGTGGTGTTGCTGTCTGCTGTTGGGGCCTGGACTAGCCGAGGTCGGCGGTGCCGGTCTTCACAGCCTTCCACGCACCCTTGGTGACCTGGTAGACGGTGAGCTGCTTGTTGGTGGTGTCGCCGTACTGGTCGAAGGCGACCTTGCCGGAGATGCCTTCGAAGTCGGACTTCTGGACGCCGTCGACGACGGAGGAGCGCAGGGCGTTGATGTCGCTGGGGACCTTGCCGTCGTTGGCGTCGACGGCGGCCTTGACGGCCTTGATGATGGCGGTGGTGGCGTCGTAGGAGTACGCGCCGTAGGCGCCGTAGTCGCCCTTGTAGCCCTTGGCCTTGTAGGTCTCGATGAAGGTCTTGGCGGCGGGCAGGGTGTCGGCGGGGACGCCGACGGCGGTGGCGAGGTCGCCCTCGGAGGCCGCGCCCGCGGTCTCGATGTAGGTGGAGGCGAACATGCCGTCGCCGCCGAACAGCGGGATCTTGACTCCGCCGTCCTTCATCTGCTTGGTGATCAGGGAGGACTCGTCGTACTGGCCACCGTAGTAGAGCAGGTCCGCCTTGGCGTTCTTGATCTTGGTGACGAGGGAGCCGAAGTCCTTGTCGCCGGTGTTGATGTGGTCCGAGCCGACCACGGTGCCGCCGAGCTTCTTGAACTGCTCGGTGAAGATCTTCGCGAGGCCGGCGCCGTAGGTCTGCTTGTCGTCGACGACGAAGACCTTCTTCTTCTTGAGGCCGTTGTACGCGTAGTCGGCGGCGAAGCTGCCCTGGAGCTCGTCGGTGGTGGCGGTGCGGAAGTACGTCTTGTACGGCCGCTTCTTCGACGTCTGCCAGTTCTTGCCCTGGGTCAGCTCGGGGTTGGTGTTCGAGGGGGAGATCTGGACCATGTTGGCCGAGGCGAACACCTGCTGCATCGACTGGGCGACGCCGGAGTTCAGGGGGCCGACGGCGCCGACGGCGGTCTTGTCGCCGGTGATGGTGGTGGCGTTGGACTGGCCGGTGGCCGGCTGTGCCTTGTCGTCGAAGGCCTTCAGTTTGAAGGTCACGCCGGGCACGAGCTTGTTCTTGTTGGCGTCGTCGACGGCGATCTGGGCGCCGTACTGGATGCCGAGACCGGTGGTGGAGTTCTCGCCGGAGAGCGGGGCGTCCACGCCGATGGTGAGGGTGGTGCCACCCCCGCTGTCACTGTCGCCGCCCTTGTCGTCTCGGGAGCCGCAGGCGGTGAGTGTGAGAGCCCCCGTCGCCATGACGGAGGTCAGGATCACCATGGAACGTCGCACAATCAGTCCTTTCCGCAGGCACGCGCGCCCTCGTGGGTGCGGCTGGTGCCCGCGCTTTACCGAACTCCCGATGGAGCGGTGACTGGCGGTGACTCTAAGCCCGGTTTGCGGGCAGCGGCATCGCTGTGCGCGGGCTTGTGACTTTCTTGTTATGACGGGGTGGATGACGGGCTTCCACGGCGGGGGCTCTCAGCCGGTTTGGTGGAATATCCCCTCAGTCCGCATTTTGAGAACCTGCACTTCCGGTTGGCCGTCCAGGCTGTGGCGGTGGTGTCATGGCGCAGGCGCCTCGGAGGAGCCGGAAAAGGTCCCGGGAGTACGCCCGGCCGAAGATGAAGCTGTGATGCTGTATTGCGCGCGCGTTACGGAGCGTTACGTCAAGAAATGGTAGGTCGGCATTCTGGGGTAGTCCAGAACAGTCGGAAACCGATATCTCGACTGTGACCCGGCGGGTGGTGCCGGGGTGCACCGTGAAGGCCTCGGGCAGGGCGTGGGCGGTGAGGCCGGTGAAGGCGGCGCCGGTGACCTGGAGGGTGACGGGGGGCCCGCTGTGGACGTCGACGGCGAAGCGGAAGCGGCCGCTGGTGGGGTG
>NZ_LJBR01000147.1 GCF_001282115.1 Streptomyces sp. NRRL B-24085
CTACCCGACCCGCACCCCCCACCACCCCAGCGCCGCAGGCAATGGCACCCTTGACCGGTGACATCACAGCGCAACCCCGTCGGCGGCCACGTGCCCGTGGCCGGCGGTCTGAACTCCGTGGGACTCTCCTACGCCCGTGACCTGAACGCCGAGACCGTGCAGGTCTTCGTCGCCAACCCGCGCGGCTGGGCCACCCCCGCGGGAAACCCGAAGCAGGACGAGGCGTTCCGCGAGGCGTGTGCCGACGAGGGAATCCCGGCGTACGTCCACGCCCCGTACCTGATCAACTTCGGCTCGCACACCGAGGCGACCGTGGAGAGGTCGGTCGACTCGCTCCGGCACTCCCTCCGCCGCGGGCGCGAGATCGGCGCGCTCGGTGTCGTCGTGCACACCGGCAGCGCGACGGGCGGCCGGGACCGTTCCGTGGCCCTGAAGCAGGTGCGCGAGCACCTGCTTCCCCTCCTCGACGAGCTCACCCACGACGACGACCCGTACCTGCTCCTGGAGTCCACGGCCGGCCAGGGCTTCTCGCTCTGCTCACGGACCTGGGACTTCGGCCCCTACTTCGAGGCCCTGGACGCCCACCCGAAGCTGGGCGTCTGCCTGGACACCTGCCACATCTTCGCCGCCGGCCACGACCTGACCGGGCCGAGCGGTATGCACCAGACGCTGGACCTGCTGGTGGACACGGTCGGCGAGGGCCGGCTGAAGCTGATCCACGCCAACGACTCCAAGGACGTGGTCGGCGCCCACAAGGACCGTCACGAGAACATCGGCTCCGGCCACATCGGCGAGGACCCGTTCCGGGCCCTGATGACCCATCCCGCCACCGAGGACGTCCCCCTGATCATCGAGACGCCCGGCGGCAAGGAGGGCCACGCGGCGGACGTGGAGCGCCTGAAGAAACTCCGGGACGGGTAACGCGCCAGACGGTACGGGAATACCCCTGGGGGGTATACGGTTGCTACTGAGCACAGGAACCGTCACCTGACATTGGGGGTACTCATGCAGCACCAGTCGCACGGATGGTCCGTCGCCGTCCAGGCCACCCTCCACTGCCTCACCGGCTGTGCCATCGGCGAGGTGCTCGGCATGGTCATCGGCACCGCGCTGGGCTGGAGCAACCTGGCGACGACCGTACTGGCCGTCGTCCTGGCCTTCTTCTTCGGCTACTCCCTCACCCTGCGCGGAGCCCTGAAGGCCGGCCTGGACTTCCGGGCCGCGCTGCGGGTGGCCCTGGCCGCCGACACCCTGTCCATCGCCGTGATGGAGCTGATCGACAACGGCGTGATCGCCCTGTGGCCGAACGCCATGGACGCGGAACTCGCCGACCTGCTGTTCTGGGTGTCACTGGCGATCTCGCTGGCCGTCGCCTTCGTCGTCACCGTGCCGGTCAACAAGTGGATGATCGGCCGCGGCAAGGGACATGCCGTGGTCCACCAGCACCACGCCCACTGAGCTTCACAGCTCGGGGCCGTCCCCCGGCTCCTCCTGGTACGAGTAGCGCTGTTCCTTCCAGGGGTCGCCGACGTTGTGGTAGCCGCGCTCCTCCCAGAAACCGCGCCGGTCGGCGGTCATGTACTCCACGCCACGGACCCATTTGGGCCCCTTCCAGGCGTACAGATGGGGGACGACCAGCCGGAGGGGGAACCCGTGCTCGGCGGTCAGCAGCTCCCCGTCCTTGTGTGTGGCGAAGATGGTGCCCTCGGACGCGAAGTCCGCGAGCCGCAGGTTGGAGCTGAAGCCGTACTCGGCCCACACCATCACATGGGTGACCGTCGGCGCGGGCGGGGCGATCTCCAGGATGGTGCGGGCGGGGATGCCGCCCCACTCGGCGCCGAGCATGCTGAACTTCGTCACACAGTGCAGGTCGCCCACGACGGTGGTGTACGGCAGGGCCGTGAACTCCTCGTGGCTCCAGCAGTGCTTCTCGTCGTCCGCGGTGGCGCCGAAGACCCGGAACTCCCAGCGCTCGGGCCGGAACTTGGGGACCGGGCCGTAGTGCGTGACGGGCCAGCCGCGCTGTAGTCGCTGCCCCGGCGGAAGCTCGGTGTGCGCCGCCCCTCCACTCTCCCGCTCCACCGGCTGACCCATGCCTTCCATCCTGACAGACCCGAGGCGATGCACCTGACCAAGGGCCGCCCAACACGTACCAAATGGGACTAAGCATGCCCTTACTTACTAAGTGAAGACTTACTGGACGATCTTCTTCGCCGGTGCAAGGATGCGGCGCAGCCTGCCAGTTCCCCACGGTTGGAAGGAGCCTCTGCGATGCAGGGCGACCCCGAGGTCATCGAATTCCTCAACGAGCAGCTCACGGGCGAGCTCACCGCGATCAACCAGTACTTCCTGCACGCGAAGATGCAGGAGAACTTCGGCTGGACAAAGCTCGCGAAGTACACGCGGCACGAGTCGTTCGACGAGATGAAGCACGCCGAGGTGCTCACCGACCGGATCCTCTTCCTGGAGGGGCTGCCGAACTACCAGCGGCTGTTCCACGTGCGGGTGGGGCAGACCGTCCGGGAGATGTTCGAGGCCGACCGGCAGATCGAGGTCGAGGCCATCGACCGCCTCAAGCGCGGGATCGAGGTGATGCGCGCCAAGGGGGACATCACCTCGGCGAACATCTTCGAGTCGATCCTCGAGGACGAGGAGCACCACATCGACTATCTCGACACCCAGCTGGAACTGCTGGAGAAGCTCGGTGAGGCGCTCTACATCGCGCAGCTGATCGAGCAGCCGGAGAGCTAGGCGGCCTCGTCCAGCGCGGCGAGGGCGGGCTTGGCCTGCTCGGCGAGTTCGCCCCGCGGGCACGCCCCGCGGCCCAGGAGGGCCTGGATGCGCCGTACGCAGGAACCGCAGTCGGTGCCCGCCTTGCAGGCGGAGGCTATCTGGCGGGGGGTGCAGGCGCCGTCCGCCGCGTGCTGCTTGACCTGCTGCTCGGTGACGCCGAAGCAACTGCAGATGTACACGCGGCTCACCTCCCGAGGGGCTGATCAGTGTTGCCGTCCCGTTGATCGGTGAGGCTAACCTAACCTTACCCGGCGCTCAGGAGCCGCAAAAGTGGAGCGGGGCGCGGATCGTATGTGATCCGCGCCCCATTCACGTGCTGGTAACAGGTGCCCCTGTCACTGGTCCCTGTACATCTCGGCGACGAGGAACGCCAGGTCGAGCGACTGGCTGCGGTTGAGCCGCGGGTCGCAGGCCGTCTCGTAGCGCTGGTGCAGATCGTCGACGAAGATCTCGTCGCCGCCGCCCACGCACTCGGTGACGTCGTCACCGGTGAGCTCGACGTGGATGCCGCCCGGGTGGGTGCCGAGGCCCTTGTGGACCTCGAAGAAGCCCTTGACCTCGTCGAGCACGTCGTCGAAGCGGCGGGTCTTGTGGCCGGAGGCCGCCTCGAAGGTGTTGCCGTGCATCGGGTCGGTCACCCAGGCCACGGTGGCACCGGAGGCGGTGACCTTCTCGACCAGCTCGGGCAGCTTGTCGCGGACCTTGTCGGCGCCCATGCGCACGATGAAGGTCAGCCGGCCGGGCTCCCGGTCGGGGTCCAGGCGCTCGATGTACTGCAGCGCCTCCTCGGCCGTGGTCGTGGGGCCGAGCTTGATGCCGATCGGGTTGCGGATCTGCGAGGCGAACTCGATGTGCGCGTGGTCGAGCTGCCGGGTGCGCTCACCGATCCACACCATGTGCGCGGAGACGTCGTACAGCCGCCCGGTGCGCGAGTCCACGCGGGTGAGCGCCGACTCGTAGTCGAGCAGCAGCGCCTCGTGCGAGGAGTAGAACTCGACGGTCTTGAACTCCTCCGGGTCGGTCCCGCAGGCCCGCATGAAGTTCAGCGCCTGGTCGATCTCCCGGGCGAGCTGCTCGTAGCGCTGGCCGGAGGGGGACGACTTCACGAAGTCCTGGTTCCAGGCGTGCACCTGGCGCAGGTCGGCGTAGCCGCCGGTGGTGAAGGCGCGCACCAGGTTGAGCGTGGACGCGGAGGCGTTGTACATCCGCTTCAGGCGCTCGGGGTCCGGGACGCGGGCCTTCTCGTTGAACTCGAAGCCGTTGACCGAGTCGCCCCGGTAGGTCGGCAGCGTCACGCCGTCGCGGGTCTCGGTGCCCTTGGAGCGCGGCTTGGAGTACTGGCCGGCGATCCGGCCGACCTTCACGACCGGCACCGAGGCGGCGTACGTCAGCACGGCGCCCATCTGGAGCAGGGTCTTGAGCTTGTTGCGGATGTGGTCCGCGGACACGGCGTCGAAGGCCTCGGCGCAGTCGCCGCCCTGGAGGAGGAACGCCTCTCCCTTGGCGACGGCCGCCATCCGGGCGCGCAGCTGGTCGCACTCGCCCGCGAAGACGAGCGGCGGATACGACTCGAGGTCCGCGATCACTGCGCGCAGAGCCTCGGTGTCGGGGTACTCGGGCTGCTGCGCCGCGGGCAGGTCTCGCCAGGTGTTGCCAGCGCTGGCGCTGGTCTTAGCGTTCACGGTCACGACGTCAACCCTAAGGGGTCGGGTCGGGGCTCCAGGGCCGTGCCCAGCAAATGAGACACCGGAAACACTCCGCGGACATGGGGTAGGGTGCGGCCCATGTTCGCGCACTCGACCCAGAACTGGTGGTGGACCGCTCATCCGGCGGCCCACTGACTGCGCGTACGCAAGACTTCGCGAAGGCCGCCCGGGGGGCGGCCTTCGGCGTTTCCGGGGTCGTTCCTCACCGACATCGAGTCACTGACTCATCGAGAGCTGAGGAACCATGGACCTGACACGTCTGACGAGTGACGACCGCCCGTTCGCACTGATCCGCCGCCGCACCCCCGGCCACGACGAGAACACCGTCGAACTGCTCGTCGGCCCGGTCAGGGACTACGACCGTCTCGCCGACCTGCCCGACGAGGGGCTCGCGCTCGTCCCCTTCCGCCAGATCCGCGAGCGCGGCTTCGACGTACGGGACGACGGGACCCCGCTCACGGTGCTGACGCCCGAGGAGACCTGCTCGCTGTCCCTGCGGGAGGCCCTCGACCAGCTCCCCGCGCACGACGTCCGCGTCGTCAACGGCGGCTTCGACGTCCCCGACGAGGAGTACGCCCGGATCGTCGGGCGCGTGCTGCGCGAGGAGATCGGGCGCGGCGAGGGCGCCAACTTCGTGATCCGGCGCACATACCAGGGCGAGATCCCGGGATTCTGCCGCGCGGACGCCCTCGCGCTGTTCCGGCGGCTCCTGGTGGGCGAGCGGGGCGCCTACTGGACCTTCCTCGTCCACACCGGCGAGCGCACCCTGGTCGGCGCGAGCCCCGAGGTGCACGTCCGGATGACCGGCGGGACCGTCGTCATGAACCCGATCAGCGGGACGTACCGCTATCCGGCCGAGGGCCCCACCCCGGAGCACCTGCTCGGCTTCCTCGCCGACGGCAAGGAGATCGAGGAGCTGTCGATGGTCGTCGACGAGGAGCTCAAGATGATGTGCACCGTCGGCGACATGGGCGGGGTCGTGATCGGGCCGCGGCTGAAGGAGATGGCGCACCTCGCGCACACCGAGTACGAACTGCGCGGCAGGTCATCGCTGGACGTGCGGGAGGTGCTCAAGGAGACCATGTTCGCGGCGACCGTCACCGGTTCGCCCGTGCAGAACGCCTGCCGGGTCATCGAGCGGCATGAGATCGACGGGCGCGGCTACTACGCGGGCGCGCTGGCGCTGCTCGGCCGGTACGCGGCTGGCGGGCCCGAAGGGTCTGCCGGGGCGCAGACCCTGGACTCCCCCATCCTCATCCGCACGGCGGACATCTCCGCCGAGGGACATCTCAGGGTGCCGGTCGGCGCGACGCTCGTGCGCGGTTCTGACCCGGCGAGCGAGGTCGCGGAGACCCACGCGAAGGCGGCGGGCGTGCTGACCGCTCTCGGCGTACGGCCGTCCCGGCCCCGTGCGGAGCACGCGCGCGTGAGCCTCGCCGACGACCCACGCGTGCGTGCAGCGCTCGACGGGCGGCGGGCCGGCCTCGCCCCCTTCTGGCTGCGGATGCAGGAGCGGTCGGACGACCTCGAAGGGCACGCTCTGGTGGTCGACGGAGAGGACACCTTCACGTCGATGCTCGCGCACGTGCTGCGTTCCGGCGGGCTGGAGGTGACGGTCCGGCGCTACGACGAACCGGGCCTCAAGGACGCCGTGCTCGCCCACGAGGGCCCGGTCGTGCTCGGCCCCGGTCCCGGTGACCCCGCCGACCTCGACGATCCCAAGATGCGGTTCCTGCGCGCCCTGACCGCCGACGTCCTGCGCGGCCACCGGCACGGCGTGCTCGGCGTCTGCCTCGGGCACGAGCTGATCGCGGCCGAGCTGGGGCTCGGGATCGTCCGCAAGGAGGTGCCGTACCAGGGGGCGCAGACGACCGTCGACCTGTTCGGGCGGCCGGAGACCGTCGGCTTCTACAACAGCTTCGTGGCGCACTGCGACGACGAGGCCGCCCGGGAGCTGGCCGCGCACGGCATCGAGGTGAGCCGGAGCGGCACCCACGAGGTCCACGCCCTGCGCGGGCCGGGCTTCGCCGGCGTGCAGTTCCACCCGGAGTCGGTGCTGACGCTGAACGGCGCCTCGGTCGTACGGGAGCTGGTGGCTCAGCTACGGGGCACCAGGACGTTCTCGGAGCGGCGGCCCGCCTCGTAGTCGAGGACGTTCCTCACCGTGGCGTCGATGATCTGGCCGACGGCGTCCTCGGTGTAGTAGGCCTGGTGGGAGGTGACCAGGACGTTCGGGAAGGTGACCAGGCGGGCCAGGGTGTCGTCCTCGATGGCCTCCAGGGAGCGGTCGACGTAGAACAGGCCCGCCTCCGCCTCGTACACGTCGAGGCCGACGCCCGCGAAGCGGCCGGCGCGCAGTTCGGTGACGAGGGCCGCGGTGTCGATGAGGCCGCCGCGGCTGGAGTTGACCAGGATCGCGTCGTCCTTCATCGACTTCAGGGCGTCGGCGTCGAGGAGATGGGTGGTCTCCGGCATCAGCGGGACGTGCAGGGTGATCAGGTCGGACTCGGCGAGGAGCTGCTCCTTCGGGACGTACCGCATGCCGAGCTCCCGGCATGCGGGGTTCTCGGCGACGTCCCAGCCGAGCAGCCGCATGCCGAAGCCGTGGGCGATCCGGGTGAAGGCCTCGCCGATCTTGCCGGTGCCGAGGACGCCGACGGTACGGCCGTGCATGTCCCGGCCCATCAGTCCGTCGAGGCGGAAGTCGAAGTCACGCGTACGCGTGGAGGCGCGCACGACACGGCGGTTGACCGCCATGGCGAGGGCCCAGGCGAACTCGGCGACCGAGTACGGCGAGTAGTACGAGACGCGGGCGATGGTCATGCCGAGGCGCTCGGCGGCCTTGAGGTCGATGTTGTTGTAGCCGGTGGAGCGCTGGGCGATCATCCGGGTGCCGCCGGCCGCGAGGGCCTCCAGGACGCGGGCGCCGAGTTCGGCGTTGACGCTGGTGGAGACGGCCTCGTAGCCGGCCGCGATGGGGGCGGTGTCCTCGTTGAGGAAGACGTCCAGGCAGCGGACCTCGTGATGCCCGGCGAACGCGCTCTCGATCAGGGGCTGCTCGTCGGCCTGCACACCGAACGCCAGGATCTCCACGGACACGCCATCCCTTCTGGTGGGTTATGGGCCGAATATACGGCCCACAACCCCACCGTGCCGGGTCGGTCTCAGCCGAAGAAGACCCCGACCTCCTCGTACAGCTTCGGATCCACCGTCTTCAGTTGCGCCGTCGCCTCCGCGATCGGCACCCGCACGATGTCGGTGCCGCGCAGGGCGACCATCTTGCCGAAGTCGCCGTCGCGGACGGCGTCGATGGCGTGCAGTCCGAACCGGGTGGCGAGCCAGCGGTCGAAGGCGCTGGGGGTGCCGCCCCGCTGGATGTGCCCGAGGACGGTCGTGCGGGCCTCCTTGCCGGTGCGTTTCTCGATCTGCTTGGCCAGCCACTCGCCGACGCCGGACAGCCGCACATGGCCGAAGGAGTCGAGCGACTGGTCCTTGAGCACCATGTCGCCGTCCTTCGGCACGGCACCCTCGGCGACGACCACGATCGGGGCGTACGACGCCCTGAACCGGGAGGTGATCCAGGCGCACACCTGGTCCACGTCGAAGCGCTGCTCGGGGATGAGGATGACGTTGGCGCCGCCCGCGAGGCCGGAGTGCAGGGCGATCCAGCCGGCGTGACGGCCCATCACCTCGCAGACCAGGACCCGCATGTGGGACTCGGCGGTGGTGTGCAGCCGGTCGATGGCCTCGGTGGCGATGCCGACCGCGGTGTCGAAGCCGAAGGTGTAGTCGGTGGCGGAGAGGTCGTTGTCGATGGTCTTCGGTACGCCGACGCAGGGCACGCCGTGCCGGTCGGACAGCTCGGCCGCCACACCGAGGGTGTCCTCGCCGCCGATCGCTATGAGCGCCTCGACCTCCCGCGCGGCCAGGTTCTCCTGAATGCGGCGGATGCCGTCCTCCTGCTTCAGCGGATTGGTGCGGGAGGAGCCCAGGATGGTTCCGCCGCGGGGCAGGATGCCGCGGACGGCCGGGATGTCGAGACGCACGACGGCGTCCTCCAGTGGACCCCGCCAGCCGTCCCGGAAGCCGGTGAAGTCATAGCCGTACTCCTGTACGCCCTTGCGCACTATGGCCCGGATGACGGCGTTGAGGCCGGGGCAGTCGCCGCCTCCGGTCAGTACTCCGACGCGCATGGAAAGGTCCCTTCGCCGCAGGTGCCTGACGAAGGGTCAGTGTGACGCCCGTCTCACTCGTCGTCGAGGCCCCGTTCGATGGCGTAGCGGACGAGTTCGACCCTGTTGTGGAGTTGCAGCTTGCCGAGGGTGTTCTGGACGTGGTTCTGGACCGTGCGGTGGGAGATCACCAGACGCTCGGCGATCTGCTTGTAGCTCAGGCCCTTGGCGACCAGGCGCAGCACCTCGGTCTCGCGCTCGGTGAGCTGCGGGGCCTTCGGCTGGTCGGGGTCGGAGGCGGGCGCGGGGTCGGAGGCGAGGCGGCGGTACTCGCCGAGGACCAGGCCGGCGAGGCCCGGCGTGAAGACCGGGTCGCCGACGGCCGTACGGCGGACCGCGTCCAGGAGTTCCTCCGTCGACGCCGACTTCAGCAGATAGCCGGTCGCGCCCGACTTCACGGCCTCCAGGACGTCGGCGTGCTCGCCGCTCGCCGACAGCACGAGGACGCGCAGGGCCGGGTTGTGGCCGACGAGCTCCTTGCAGACCTGGACGCCGGGCTTCACCGGCAGGTTCAGGTCGAGCACCAGCACGTCGGGGCCGGCCGCCTTGGCGCGGCGTACGGCCTGGTCGCCGTCGCCGGCGGTGGCGACCACGTCGAAGCCGGACTCCGCCAGGTCCCGGGCGACCGCGTCGCGCCACATGGGGTGGTCGTCGACCACCATCACCTTGATCGGGTCCTTGTCGCTCATCGCTGTCCTGCCTTCCCCCGGGAGACCTTCGGTACCTTCAGCTCGACCTCCGTGCCCTGCCCCGGAGGCGAGATCAGCTCGGCGCTGCCGCCGAGGTCGCGCAGCCGGCCCCGGATCGACTGGGCCACCCCGAGCCGTCCCTCCCCCTCGGCCTGCGCGAGCCGGCCCTCGGGGATGCCGGGGCCGTCGTCCCGCACGGTCACGATCACCTCGTCGGGTTCGTCCTCGACGAGGATCCACGCGCGCGCGTGGTCACCGGCGTGCCGGTGCACGTTGTCCAGGGCGGCCCCCACGGCCGCGGCCAGCTCGCGCGCGGCGGGCGGGGGCAGCGGAACGGGGGCGCCGGGTTCGACGAGGGAGACCTTCGCCGAGGCGTAGGGGGCGAGCAGGGCGCGCAGGTCGAGCGGCCCGTCGACCGACCCGCCGTCCGGCTCGTCGTCGACGACGTGCACGACCGCTCCCTGGGACGCGTCCGACGACACCCGGGACACGGAGGTCAGGCCGCCGGAGACCAGGGTGCGCAGGGCCACCTCCTGCTCGCCGGCCATGCGGCCCAGCTCGGCCGCCTCGCCGCCGATCACGGCGCCCCGGCGCTGCACCATGGCGAGCACCTGGAGGACGCTGTCGTGGATGTCCCGGGCCAGCCGCTCGCGCTCCCGGGTCGCCGCCTCGATCTCCAGGGCGCGGGCGAGGGTGCGCTCGGAGGCGCGGGCGACCTCGACGACGTACCCGATGGCGATGGAGGCGACCCAGACGAGGATCACGTTGTGGACGGTGTCGCGGGCCGGGTGGCCGCGCTCGATCAGGTTGGCGGCGGCGACCGGCGTGGAGGCGAGCGCGGCCCAGCGCCAGCCGCCCTTGATGGCGAAGGCGAGGACGGAACCGGCGGTCCATATCGACGGCAGGGTGGGGCCGCCGCTGTCGATGTGGTGCTGGTTGACGACCAGCGGGGTCAGGACGATGCCGGTGAGCGCGATCGCGAGGTCGACGGCGAGGAAGCGCCTGGTGCACGCGGCCGCGTTCTGGACGCGGGGCAGTGTGGCGAGCGTCCAGACGCACAGGACGACGTAGTAGGCGATGGCGATGCCGGGCCGGTCGAACTCGTCGTACTCGGTGGCGAAGAGGCCGACCGCGTACAGCATGGTGAGCACCCGGTAGCCGGTCAGGGCACGCCACAGCGGCTGCTCGACCGACATGCGCATGACGCGTACTTGTTTGGCCATCTCCCCCACCCCCGGCCCGGGCCGCCGTGTCCCAGGATCCTAGGACGCGGAGGTGCCGGGCTTGTCCTTCCCGGCCGTCGCGGCAGTCGGCTCGGTCTTCGCCGCGGCCGCCCTGGCCGCCTTCTCGGCCTTGGCCGCCTTCTCCGCCTTGGCGGCTTCCGAGAGCTGCCGCTTGGCCGCGGTCGCGTAGATGTCGACGTACTCCTGGCCGGAGAGCTTCATGATCTCGTACATGACCTCGTCGGTCACCGCGCGCAGCACGAAACGGTCGTGCTCCATGCCCTGGTAGCGGCTGAAGTCCAGGGGCTCGCCGATACGGATGCCCGGGCGCATCAGCTTGGGCATGACCTTGCCGGGCGGCTGGATCTTCTCGGTGTCGATCATGGCGACCGGGATCACCGGGGCGCCGCTGGCGAGCGCCACGCGCGCGAGGCCGCCGGGCTTGCCGCGGTACAGACGCCCGTCGGGCGAGCGCGTGCCCTCGGGGTAGATCCCGAACAGCTCGCCGCGCTCCAGGACGTCGAGGCCGCTCCTGATCGCCGCCTCGCCGGCGCCGCGCGCTCCGGAGCGGTCCACCGGGAGCTGGCCGACGCCCTTGAAGAAGGCGGCCGTGAGGCGGCCCTTCACGCCGGGCGTGGTGAAGTACTCGGCCTTCGCGATGAAGGTCACCTTGCGGTCGAGGACCGCGGGCAGGAAGAACGAGTCGGAGAACGACAGGTGGTTGCTCGCCAGGATGGCGGGGCCCTCGGCGGGAATGTTCTCCAGGCCTTCCACCCAGGGCCTGAAGGCGACCTTCAGTGGCCCTCCGATGGCGACCTTCATCGTGCCGTACAACAACCGAGTGCCTCCTGTGTCTGTCGTTCAGACCTTAACCCGGAGCCCCGGCGAACAGACCGACGGCCCTGGTCGGTGTCAGTGCGGTCGCGTACGGTGAACCTCACCTGGACTTGCTCACGCTTCTTTCATGAACAGGAGACCTAGGTGCCGGTCCTCCCCGGAGCCGAGCCGTTCCGCCATGAGGGCGGGGAGGCCGGTGTCCTTCTCTGCCACGGCTTCACCGGTTCCCCCCAGTCACTGCGGCCCTGGGCCCAGCACCTCGCCGCGCACGGCCTGACGGTCTCCCTGCCGCTGCTGCCGGGGCACGGCACCCGCTGGCAGGACATGGCCCTCACCGGCTGGCAGGACTGGTACGCCGAGGTGGACCGCGAGCTGCGCGCCCTCACCGAGCGCTGCACCTCCGTGTTCGTGGCCGGTCTGTCCATGGGCGGCACCCTGGCCCTCAGGCTGGCCGCCAAGCACGGGGACGCGGTGCGCGGTGTCGTGGTCGTCAACCCGGCGAACCGCATGCACGGCCTCGCGCCCTACGCCCTTCCGGTGGCCCGGCACTTCGTGCGTACGGCGCCCGGGATCGCCAGCGACATCAAGAAGGAGGGCAGCGTCGAGCTGGGGTACGACAAGGTGCCGCTGCACGCGGCGCACTCCCTGCGGACCTTCTTCCGGCAGGTCGACGGCGAGCTGCCGCAGGTCACCCAGCCGCTGCTGGTGCTGCGCAGCACCCAGGACCACGTGGTGCCGGCGGCCGACTCCGCGCGCGTGCTGAGCCGGGTGTCGTCGACGGACGTGACCGAGATCGTGCTGGAACAGAGCTACCACGTGGCGACGTTGGACCATGACGCGGAGCGGATTTTCGACGAGAGCCTCGCGTTCATCGGCCGGCACACCACCGGCATCGGCAGTGAAGGGACGGCCGCCCGTGGCTGAGCACGACTCCGACCGCGAAGACCGCGAGGGCCACGAGCCCGAGGAGCAGCGCGTCCCGTTCGACGAGGAGGCCGCGTGGGCGGCCATCGTCGCCGGGTACGGCGAGGAGCCGCAGGACCCGCCGGGCACGAAGCCGTTCAAGTCGGTCGAGGACCTCGCGCTGCTGGAGACCGAGACCAACGACGAGCCGACGGCGGCGGAGAAGACGGAGCCGAAGGCGAAGAAGGACGAGAAGCCGGCGAAGCCGCTGGGCGGTTCCGTCTCCTTCGCGCCCGGTGTCGGGCCGCGTGACTACAGTGCGCCGGAGCCGTCCGAGGACGACTTCGAGGAGGACGACGAGGGGCACTTCGTGCCGCCGGAGCCGCCGCCGCTGCCCGCCGCCGACACCACGGCGAAGTTCGCCTGGCTCGGGGTGCTGGGCGGGCCGGTCCTGCTGCTGGTCGCGGTGCTGCTCGGCTGGGAGATGACGTGGTGGCTGGCCACGGTCGGGATCGGCGGGTTCCTGGGCGGCTTCGTCACCCTGGTGACGCGGATGCGGGCCGACGACGAGGACGACGAGGATCCCGGCCGGGGGGCCGTCGTCTAGTCGGGATCAGCTCGCGGGTACGCGGAGGGTGGCCAGGACCGGAAGGTGGTCGGTGGCCGCCCTCAGGTCTGTCTCGGTGATGCCGGGCAGACCGAGCGGGACTCCGCAGCCGAGCACCTCGATGCCCTTGGTGGCGAAGATCGCGTCGATGCGCTGGTGGGGTTCGGTGCGGGTCCAGGTGTGTTCGCCGCCGGTGGGGCTGGTCGCCCAGCAGTCCTGGAGGCCGTCCGCGATCCGGGCGAAGGCGGGGCCGGTGGGGCGTTCGTTCAGGTCGCCGCCCGCGACGGCGTGGTCCACGCCCAGGCCCGCGAGGCGGTCGAGGAGCATGCCCGCCTGGTCGTAGCGCTCGTCGTTGTGCAGGGACAGGTGACAGCTCAGGACGCCGAGGCGGGCGGCGCCGAAGCGGACGACGGCTGTGGCGAAGCCCCTGCGGTGCCGGCCGGGGGTGAGGGGGAGCAGGACGTCCTCGGTGCGCTCCACGGTGGCGCGGAGGTTGCAGAGGATCGCGGGGCCCGCGGCGGTGCCGCCGCCGGTGAGGATGACCAGCCCCGAGGCCGACGCCAGCCGCGCGAGCTTCTTGCGCCAGCGGAAGAAGATCGGGGCTTCTTGGATCAGCACGAGATCTGGTGCGCAGGCACTGATGACACGGGCGAGGGCAGCTGTGTCGTCGCGCATGGAGCGGATGTTGTAGCTCAGGACCTTGACCGGAACCATGTGGATCAATCTACGCCCCATGAAGAGGGGCGCGAGGTCGGTGTGCGACTGCCGGTTCGCTGTGGCTGGTCGCGCAGTTCCCCGCGCCCCTGAAAAAGCACAGTCACCGTTACATGATCGGGTCCGGCTCTCTCGCCAGGTCGGCCGCGCCCACCAGCCCCGCCTTGTTGCCCAGTTGGGCCGCGATGACGTCCGCCACCGGGCGCCAGTTGCCGCCGACCAGCCAGCGCTTGTAGGACTTGCGGATCGGGTCCAGGACCAGTTCGCCCTCGTCGGAGAGGCCGCCGCCGACGATGAAGGCGGACGGGTCGAAGAGGGAGGCCAGGTCGGCGAGGCCCGCGCCGGCCCAGCGGGCGAGCTCGCGGTAGGAGTCGACGGCGACCGGGTCGCCCTGCCGGGCGGCCATGGAGATGTGCTTGCCCTCGATGCCGTCGGGGCTGCCGTCACCGAGACCGAGGAGGATCTCGGCGTTCTCCGGGGTGGCGTTGGCGCGCTGCTTGGCGTACCTCACCAGCGCCCGCCCGGATGCGTACTGCTCCCAGCAGCCCTGTGAGCCGCAGCCGCACAGGAGGCCGTCCGGGACCATGCGGATGTGGCCGAACTCGGCCGCCACCCCGAAGTGGCCGCGGCGCAGCTTGTTGCCGATGATGATGCCGCCGCCGAGGCCGGTGCCGAGCGTGATGCAGATGACGTTGCGGTGGCCCTTGCCCGCGCCGAACTTGTACTCGCCCCACGCGGCCGCGTTGGCGTCGTTCTCCACGACGACCGGAAGGCCGACCCGGGTCTCGACCTTCTCCTTCAGCGGCTCGTTGCGCCAGTGGATGTTGGGGGCGAAGTAGACCTCCGAGCGCTGGCGGTTGACGTATCCGGCCGCACCGATGCCCACGCCCACGATGTCGTGCCCGGCACGCGCGCCCTCCACCGCCGAGGCGATCGCGTCCACGATGCCCTCGGCCGTGCCCGGGGTCGGCACCTTGTGGGTCGAGAGGATGTTGCCTTCCTCATCGACCACGCCGGCCGCGATCTTCGTGCCGCCGATGTCGACGCCGATGGTGAGTCCCATGAATCCCTCAGTTTCGGTCGAGCCCCGCTACGGCCAACCGTACCCGAGGCCCTGCCGTCAGGGGGTT
Source organism: Streptomyces sp. NRRL B-24085 (assembly GCF_001282115.1). Classification (GTDB taxonomy): domain Bacteria; phylum Actinomycetota; class Actinomycetes; order Streptomycetales; family Streptomycetaceae; genus Streptomyces. Next base: position 14,835 of record NZ_LJBR01000147.1, read on the forward strand.
TCAGTCCAGATCGATGCGCTCGGGACCGGGGTCCTCGCCCTTGTCGCGCAGGGTGTCGTCCCGCCGGCTCCAGCGCTGTTCCTGCGCCTGGACCGCGGAGCGGTACGCGGCGAGGAGTTCGCCACCGGCAGCGGCGAGGTGGTCGAAGACGTCCGGGTTGCGCTCTATGACCGGCTCGACCGCGGCCTTGGCCTGCTGCACGACCTGCCTGACCATCTGCTGGGCGGCGGGCCCGGCGAGGCCTCCGAGCAGCGGGGACTGGAGGCCGGACAGCTTCTCGGCGACGTTGTCGACGAGCTTGCGCAGCTCCTCGGCGGCCGAGCCCGGGGGCGGGCCGTACTGGGTGCGGCGGCGGGCCTTCTCCGCCTCCAGGTCCTCCGCGACCGCCGTCGCCCACGCGTCGGCGTCGGTCGCCCGTACCTCGTCCACGGCGTCCACGGGCTCGCGGTCCGCGGCGTCGGACGGGGGGAGCTCTTCGCTCATGACGGACTCCTGACTACGGTTCGTCCCTCCGACGTTACCCGAATGGGCGTACCGGGTTCACGGGGTGCGGGGCCACAGATCCGGGTCCGGCGCGAACCTGATCCGCAGCTCGCCCTCGCGCAGGGCGGCGCCGGCGACGGTGCAGCGGCGCAGGGCCGAGGGCAGCGGGACGATCCGGCGGAACTGTCCCGCGCTGACGACGAGTTCGTCGCCGCGCCTGACCAGGTCGAGCTCGTCGCGCACGGCGCCGGGCAGCGGGATGTGCCACACCAGGACGCCGTCCTCGGCGAGCTGGTCGACGACGGGCCACTCGACGGTGGAGGTCGTCGCGTTGACTCCCGGGACGCCGAGGGCGTCGAGGTCGTCGCCGCCGCGCGGGTCGTGGCCGAGGTGCGGGACGGTCCGGACGTCGTGGGCCTCCCGCCACTCGTCCAGTGCCTTGCGCTGCTGGGCGACGAGTCCCGGGGGCCAGTCCTCCGGTACGACGCGGTTGGCGACCAGGGTGTCGGGGCGCAGGCCGCGCAGGGCGAGGGCGAGGCCGGCGGCGCGTACGGCGTCGGAGCCGGCGGGGCCTGGTTCGGCGACCAGGCGCACGACGGCCTGCCGGTCGGCGAGGACGGCCTCGACCGCGCCGAGCTCGGTGTCCCAACGGGCGGCGGTCTCGTACAGCCACTCCGAGGGCATGGGGACGCCCGCGAGCCGCCCGAGGACGGGACGCAGGCCGGCGGCCGCCTGGCGCTCGGCGGGCAGGAGCCGGCGCAGGTAGCGGCGCAGTTCCTCGGGGAGGGAGAGGAGGGCGAGGGCCTGCGGGACGGGCGGCAGGTCGACGACGAGCAGTTCGTGCCGCTCGGAGAGGGCCGCGTCGCGCAGGGCGCGCAGCAGGGTGAGTTCCTCGGCGCCGGGGAGGGGGGTGACCTCCTCGGGGTCGAGCCGGGAGGCGCCGAGGAGGTCGAGCACGTGGGAGGCGCGGTCCTGGAACGCGGCCAGGTCGTCCCGGAAACCGGCGGTGGCGTCGGGGCGCCAGGCGGTGAGGTGCTCCGAGACCTGGGCGGGGGTCGCGCCGGTCGGTGTGCCGAGGATCGCGCCGAGGGTGTCGGTGCGGTCGGCGCTCAGCACCAGGGTGCGGGTGCCCTCGCGGGCGGCGGCGAGCGCGGTGGCGGCGGCGACGGTGGTACGGCCGCTGCCGCCGGGGCCGGTGATCAGGATGGTGCGCATAGGGGTGAACCGTAACGGACGGCCAGTGCTGTCAGAGCACGCCCAGCTGTACCCACCCAGGGGCGCGGGGAACTGCGCGATCAGCCCCCACCGGCCCGCAGCCGACAGCGAACCGGCGTACCCCTACTGCCCCGACTCGACCCGCTTCTTCAGCCCCGCCAGCGCCCGGTCGATGATGACCTTCTCCGCCTTGCGCTTGATCATCCCCAGCATCGGGATCTTGACGTCGACGGTCAGCAGGTAGGTGACCTCCGTGGACCCCGCCCCCGCCGGCTTCAGCACGTACGAGCCGTCGAGCTGACGCAGCATCTGGGACTTGACCAGCGTCCAGGAGACCTCGTTCTCGCCGGTCCAGGTGTAGCCGAGGACCTGGTCGTCCTTGATGGCGCCCGCGTCCATGACCAGCCGGACCTGCTCGGCGCGGCCGGACGCGTCCGTGGAGAGCACCTCCGCCTGCTTCACCTCACCCGTCCAGTCCGGGTAGCGGGCGAAGTCGGCGATCACGGCCATGACGTCGGCCGGCGCAGCTTCGATCGTGATGCTCGAACTGGTGTGTTCCGCCATCGCCGTGGCTCCTCCAGATACGGTCCGGTGAGGAAGGGTGGTACGCACGTCTGTGCAGCGTGAAGGCTACCGCGCGGACGGACTCACCATTCCAGCGCCCACGGCTTGCCGCTCCCGGCGAAGTGCCCCACGTTCACGCACTCGGTCGCCCCGATCCGCATCCGCCGGACCAGCGGCTGGTGGACGTGGCCGAACAGCGAGTAGCGGGGCCGGGTGCGGCGGATCGCGGCCAGCAGCGCCCGGCTGCCCCGCTCGAACCGCCGTGCCACCGTGTCGTAGACCAGTTCCGGCACCTCCGGCGGGATGTGCGTGCAGAGCACGTCCACCTCGCCGACCGCCTCGATCTTGGCCGCGTACTCCTCGTCGCTGATCTCGTACGGCGTCCGCATGGGCGTCCTGAGACCGCCGCCGACGAAGCCGAACGTCCAGCCGCCGATCTCGGCCCGCTGGCCGTCGAGCACGGTCGTACCGGGTCCGGCGTACTCGGGCCACAAGGGCGGCATGTCGACATTGCCGTAGGTCGCGTACGTCGGTGTCGGGAACGCGGCGAACATCTCGGCGTACTGCTTGCGTACCGCCTTCTCGATCACGGAGGCGCGGTCGGCGCCGATCCCGGCCCACAGCCGCTTCCCGAGCTCCCGCGCCTCCTCGAAGCGGCGGGCGGTGCGCAGTTCCACGATCCGGTCGGCGTTCTCCACCCCGAACAGGTCGGGGAAGATGCCGCGCGAGTGGTCGGCGTAGTCCAGGAACAGCACCAGGTCGCCGAGGCAGATCAGGGCGTCGGCACCCTCGCCGGCTCTGGCCAGGTCACGGGCGTTGCCGTGCACGTCGCTGACCACATGGACGCGTGTCTTCCGGTTTCCGGCCGGTGTGGGTGCCATGACGATCAAGAGTAGGCCTGTGCGGCATACGTGAACAGTGCCGACCGGGCCTGCGGTTACTGGCCAGTCATTAAACAGGTGGACTACTGTGCGCGAAGAACCCCAATCCGTGTGACGCAGCGAACATCTCGTCGGACCCCCCTGTCGAAGAAGCCATACCGACGGGTAACGTCCGGGCAGTCCAGTCGTGCTCAGCCTTCAACTGATGAATCCCTGAGCACCTGCCCGAGCCTTGGACCGACCGTCGCATCACACAACGTCGTGGCGCCGGCGCCCTATGAGGAGCAGCAGTCTTGCGCGAGTTCAGCCTTCCGGCTTTGTACGAGGTCCCTGCGGACGGCAATCTCACCGACATCGTCCGTAGAAACGCCGCGCAGCATCCCGACGTCGCCGTCATCGCCCGCAAGGTGGGCGGTCAGTGGCAGGACGTGACGGCCACGGCCTTCCTGGCCGAGGTGCACGCCGCCGCCAAGGGGCTCATCGCCTCCGGGGTCCAGCCGGGCGACCGGGTCGGTCTGATGTCCCGCACCCGTTACGAGTGGACGCTGCTCGACTTCGCGATCTGGAGCGCGGGCGCCGTCACCGTGCCGGTGTACGAGACCAGCTCGCCGGAGCAGATCCAGTGGATCCTCGGCGACTCGGGTGCGACGGCCTGTGTCGTCGAGCTGGACACGCACGCCGCTGCCGTGGAGTCGGTGCGCGAGCAGCTGCCCGCCCTCAAGCACGTCTGGCAGATCGAGGGCGGCGGGGTCGAGGAGCTGGGCCGCGCGGGCAAGGACATCAGCGACGCGGCCGTCGAGGAGCGCAGCTCGCTGGCGAAGGCCGACGACCCGGCGACCATCGTCTACACCTCCGGCACCACCGGCCGCCCCAAGGGCTGTGTGCTCACCCACCGCAGCTTCTTCGCGGAGTGCGGCAACATCGTGGAGCGGCTGCGCCCGCTGTTCCGCACCGGTGAGTGCTCGGTCCTGCTCTTCCTGCCGCTCGCGCACGTCTTCGGCCGGCTGGTGCAGATCGCGCCGATGATGGCGCCGATCAAGCTGGGCATGGTCCCGGACATCAAACAGCTCACCGACGAGCTGGCGTCCTTCAGGCCGACGCTGATCCTCGGCGTCCCGCGCGTCTTCGAGAAGGTCTACAACTCGGCGCGCGCCAAGGCGCAGGCGGACGGCAAGGGCAAGATCTTCGACAAGGCCGCCGACACGGCGATCGCCTACAGCAAGGCGCTGGACACCCCGTCGGGCCCGTCGCTCGGTCTGAAGATCAAGTACAAGACCTTCGACAAGCTGGTCTACAGCAAGCTGCGCGCGGTCCTCGGCGGCCGGGGCGAGTACGCCATCTCCGGCGGCGCCCCGCTCGGCGAGCGGCTCGGGCACTTCTTCCGCGGCATCGGCTTCACGGTCCTGGAGGGCTACGGCCTGACCGAGTCGTGCGCCGCGACCGCCTTCAACCCCTGGGACCGCACGAAGATCGGCACCGTCGGCCAGCCTCTGCCGGGCTCGGTGATCCGGATCGCGGACGACGGCGAGGTGCTGCTGCACGGCGAGCACCTGTTCAAGGGGTACTGGAACAACGAGACCGCGACCGCCGAGGCGCTCACCGACGGCTGGTTCCACACCGGTGACATCGGCACCCTCGACGAAGACGGCTACCTCAGGATCACCGGCCGCAAGAAGGAGATCATCGTCACCGCGGGCGGCAAGAACGTCGCCCCGGCCGTGATCGAGGACCGCATCCGGGCCCACGCGCTGGTCGCGGAGTGCATGGTGGTGGGCGACGGGCGGCCGTTCGTGGGCGCGCTGGTCACCATCGACGAGGAGTTCCTGGGCCGTTGGGCCGAGGAGCACGGCAAGCCGGCGGGTTCCACCGCGGCGTCGCTGGCCGGGGACCCGGACCTGAACGCGGCGATCCAGGCCGCAGTCGACGACGGCAACGCCGCGGTGTCGAAGGCGGAATCGGTGCGGAAGTTCCGCATTCTGTCCTCCCAGTTCACGGAGGAGACGGGCCACCTCACGCCGTCGCTGAAGCTCAAGCGGAACGTGGTGGCCAAGGACTACGCGGCCGAGATCGAGGCCATCTACGCCAAGTAGCAGGCCTTCTGACGGAACGTCATGGCGCGGTGTCCTCCACGAGGACCCGCGCCATCGTCCGTTCGGCGAGCGCGGTGATGGTGACGAACGGGTTCACCCCGATGTTGCCGGGGATCAGCGAGCCGTCGGTGACGTACAGCCGGGAATAGCCCTTCACCCGGCCGTAGTTGTCGGTGGCCCTGCCCAGCACGCAGCCGCCCAGCGGGTGGTAGGTGAAGTCGTCGGCGAAGACCCTGCTGGGGGAGCCGAAGAGGTCGTACCGGTAGATGGTCGCGTTGGCGGAGTTGATCCGGTCGAAGAGCTTCTTGGCCATGCCGGAGGAGACGGCGCTCTGTGCGGCGCTCCAGTTCAGGTGCAGAGCGCCGCCGGAGTACGAGAAGGCCGCGCGCTGCGGGTTCTTGGTGATCGCCAGGTACAGGCTGACCCAGTGCTCCAGTCCCGTGGGTAGAGGCGCGATCTCGGCGAAGACGGGGTTGTCGGCGTTGGCCCAGTCGTCGATGCCCATGACCGGCATGGTCGACTGGTTGGCGCCGACGGTGTCCCACAGGTGGTTGGCCCGGCCGAGCATCACGTTGCCGTTGGGCCCCCAGCCGGCCCCGACACTGGCGTCCAGCGCCGGGAGAGTGCCCGACTGCCGTGAGCGGAGCAGGAGTTCGCTGGTGCCGAGGCTGCCGCCGCCGAGGAACAGATAGGTGCAGCCGTACTGCTTGGTCTCGACGACCGCGCCGGTCATGTCGATGCGGTCGGCGCTCAGCACCCAACCGCCGTCGCTCGCCCGGCTGATGCCGGTGACCTTCTCCAGGGTGTGGATGGTGACGTTGCCGGTGCCGAGGGCGGAGGCGAGGTAGGTCTTGTCGAGGCTCTTCTTGCCGTGGTTGTTGCCGTAGATGACCTCCTGGCCGAGGGCGGACCTGGGGGCGGTGCCGGCGGCCTCGCGCTGCATGTGGCCGAAGTCGTAGACGCTGGGCACGAAGGTGGTCCTCAGACCGGCGTTGGCGGCGTGCTTCCGGGAGACCCGGCTGAACCTGTACCACTCGGTCGACTCGAACCAGGCCGGATCGACGGTGTTGACGCCGAGCATGGCGCGGGCGCGCGGGAAGTACGTCCCGTACATCTCCGCGCTGTCCACGGTCGGGAACTGCTCGGCGAACCAGGACCGGAGCGGGGTGACCGCCATCGAGCCGTTGACCAGGGAGCCGCCGCCGACCCCGCGCCCCACGAAGACGGACATGTCGGAGAAGCGGACGCGGTCCAGGACGCCCGGATACGGGGTGATGTCCCGGTTGACGACGTCCAGCCACAGGAAGGTCGCCAGCGGGGCCTCGGTGCGGGTGCGGAACCACATGGACCGCTGGTCGGGGTCGGCGGTGTTGCAGAAGACCTTGCCGTCGGCACCGGCGGTGTTCCACAGCCGTCCCATCTCCAGGACGAGGGTGCGGATGCCGGCCTGCCCGAGACGCAGGGCGGCCACGGAGGCGCCGTAGCCGGAGCCGACGACGATGGCGGGCGCGGACTCGACCGCGGCGGGCTCCTCCGCACGGGCCGACCCGAGCCCGACGCGGGTGAAGCCGAGAGTGGCCGCCGTCTGAAGGGCGGCCATACCAAGGATCTGACGTCTAGTCAGCTGACGCTGCATCAGTTTTGCTGTCATGGCCGCAGCATGGGCGGATTATCCGCCTCCGGCTATAGCAGCGTCTTCAACTTTTCCGCCAACAAGTCCCAGCGCCACTTCTCCTCGACCCATTCCCGCCCCCGCTCCCCCATC
>NZ_LJBR01000148.1 GCF_001282115.1 Streptomyces sp. NRRL B-24085
CCGCCCGGTACGCGCTGTGCGGGCTGGTTCAGTTCCTCGCTTTCGCCGTGTACTGCTGCGCTGCCGGTGTCGCCACCGCCGAGGGGTACGCCTGGCTGTCCGGCGCCGAGGGACTGCTCTCCGTCTACTTGCGCTCACTGGTCTTCGGCGGCGCCCTGTTCGTCGCCCTGTGCACCCTGCCCGTGGTGGCGAAGTGGGTGCTGGTCGGCCGGTGGAAGGAGACGGAGTTCCCGGTGTGGGGTCTCGCCTACCTGCGCTTCTGGCTGGTCAAGGCGCTGCTGCACGCCAACCCGATGGTTTTGTTCGCGGGCAATCCGCTCTACGTCCTCTACCTGCGGGCCCTCGGTGCCCGCATCGGCCCGGGCGTCACGATCCTGTCCCACTCGGTACCGGTCTGCACGGACCTGCTGACCGTGGGCGCGGGCACGGTGATCCGCAAGGACGCCCTGTTCTCCGGCTACCGGGCGCAGGCGGGCCGGATCCGCACCGGCCCGGTCACCCTCGGCCGGGACGTCTTCGTCGGCGAGAAGACCGTCCTCGACATCGGCACGTCCGTCGGCGACGGCGGACAGCTCGGCCACTCCTCCGCCCTGTACGACGGCGCCGCGATCCCCGCCGGCGAGCGACGGCACGGCTCCCCGGCCCGCCCCACCGACGTCGACCACATCCGGGTCCCGGCGGCCCGCTGCACCACCGCACGCCGGGCCGGGTACGCCCTGGCGGCTCTGACGCAGACGCTGCTCGTCCACGTCCCGCTCGGGATCGGCGGCACCTTCCTGGTGATGGACCTGGTCCCGGCCCTGGACCCGCTGCTGGAACCGGACGCGGGGGAACTGGCGACGGCCGCCTTCTACGCCCAGGCCCTGTTCCTGTCCCTCGTCCTGTTCGCCGGTTCGATCGTCGCGGGCCTCGTCGGCGTCACCCTGCTGCCCCGGCTGCTCAACCTGGCCCTGCGCCCCGACCGGGTCTATCCGCTGTACGGCTTCCACTACTCGGTGCAGCGCGCGATCGCCCGGATGACCAACATCAAGTTCTTCAAGTGGCTGTGCGGGGACAGCTCGTACATCGTCCCCTACCTGCGGTCCATCGGCTACGACCTCTCACGCGTCGAACAGACCGGCTCGAACTTCGGCACCGAGGTGTCGCACGAGACGCCGTACCTGGCCACCGTCGGCAGCGGCACGATGGTCGCCGACGGACTGTCGATCCTCAACGCCGAGTACTCCAGCACGTCGTTCCGCGTCTCGCGGGTCAGGATCGGCGGGCACAACTTCCTCGGCAACCACATCGCCTACCCGGTCGGCGGCCGTACCGGCGACAACTGCCTGCTCGCCACCAAGGTGCTGGTCCCGCTCGACGGCGAACTCCGCGAGGGCGTGGGCCTGCTGGGATCACCGCCCTTCGAGATCCCGCGCACGGTGGAGCGCGACACCCGCTTCGACCACCTGCGCGAGGGCGACGAACTGCGCCGCCGCCTGAGCGCCAAGAACCGCTTCAACGCCCGCTCGATGGCCCTGTTCCTGTTCGTCCGGTGGCTGCACTGGTTCGGGCTGACGCTCCTCGGTTTCGCCGTCGTCGATCTCTACGGCGGCCAGGGCGCCCTCGGCGGGCTGCTGATCGGCGGCTACCTGATGGCCTCACTCGCGCTCACCGTCGGCTACTACGTGCTGGTGGAGCGGCTGATCACCCGGTTCCGGCCGCTCCGGCCGCGGTTGTGCTCCATCTACGAACCGTACTTCTGGTGGCACGAGCGCCTGTGGAAGGTGCCCGACGGCCAGCTCAAGCTGTTCAACGGCACGCCGTTCAAGAACGTCGTCTGGCGGCTCATGGGCGTCCGGATCGGCCGCCGGGTCTTCGACGACGGTGTCGCCATCACCGAGCGGACGCTCACCGCGATCGGCGACGAGTGCACGCTCGGCGCCCACTCCAAGGTGCAGGCGCACTCCCAGGAGGACGGCACCTTCAAGTCCGACCACATCGTCATCGGCGCCGGCTGCACCGTGGGGGCGGGCGCGCTGGTCCACTACGGCGTCTCGATGGGCGACGGCGCCGTGCTCGGTGTCGACGCCTTCCTGATGAAGGGCGAGGAGATGCCGGCGGGGGCGCACTGGGGCGGGAATCCGGCGGTGGCGCTGCGCCGCGCCTGAACCGCCCGCACGAGGAAAACAGGGGGAAGCACGTCATGGAAACAGCTCCGCACCGCACGCCCGGTCCGATACCGGACGTCACCGAGTACACGGTCCCGCTGCCCGAGGGCACACCGACCGGTCCCGCCGCGCTCCTCGCGGCCCGCACCAAGGTCCTCGCCGCCCTCTCGGGCACGGCGGAGGGCACTCCCTACGACGACCTGGGCGTCGCCGTCTCCGACGGTGCACTGCGGCTGCGGTACCGCACCGGCGCGCTCGACGCCGCCGCGGCCGCCCGCGTCGCCGGCTACCACCTCACCGCCCTCCTCCACCCCGACCGCACGAGCCTGCTGTCCGAGGAGGAACTCCGCTTCCAGTTGGAGGAGTTGGCGGGCCCGGTCCGTGCGCTCCCGGACCGGCGGGTGCACGAGCTGTTCGAGGAGCGGGTCGCGAAACACCCGGACGCCGTGGCCGCCGTGCAGGACGGGCGGCGGTGGACGTACGCCGAGCTCAACTCCCGCGCCAACCAGGTCGGCCGGGCGCTGCTGGCCCGCGGTCTCACGGCCGAGGACGTCGTCGCCGTGGTCATGGAGCGGAACCTGGACTGGATGGCGGCCGTGCTCGGCGTGCTCAAGGCGGGCGGGGTGTACCTGCCGGTCGAGCCGCACTTCCCGGCCGAGCGGGTCACCCGGACGCTGTTCCGGGCGGGCTGCGCCTTCGTCGTCACCGAGCAGGGCAGCACCGGCTCGCTCTCCGGTACGGCCGCCGAGACGCTGTTCGTCGACGCCGTGTACGCCGAGGACCACGCCGGCGACGACCTCGGGATCCCGGTCGCGGCGGATCAACTGGCCTACATCTACTTCACGTCCGGGTCCACCGGTGAGCCCAAGGGCGCGATGTGCGAGCACGCCGGTTTCCTCAACCATGTGCTCGCCAAGGTGGAGGACCTGGGGATCGGCGAGGACGACGTGGTCGCGCAGACCGCGCCGCAGTGCTTCGACATCTCCCTGTGGCAGCTGCTCGCCGGGCCGGTCGCCGGCGGGCGGACGCTGATCGTGGGCCAGGACACGGTCCTGGACGTGCCGCGGTTCGTGGACACGCTGGTGCGGGGGCGGGTGAACGTGCTCCAGGTCGTGCCCTCGTACCTGGAGGCCGTGCTCGCCGAGCTGGGGCAGCGGCCGCGCGAACTGGCGGACCTGCGCTGTGTGTCGGTGACCGGGGAGGCGGTGAAGCGGGAGCTGGTGCAGCGCTGGTTCACCGCACAGCCCGGCATCACCCTGGCCAACGCCTACGGTCTGACCGAGACGTCGGACGACACCAACCACGAGGTCATGGACCGGGTGCCGGACGGCGACCGGGTCCCGCTCGGGCGGCCGGTGCGCAATGTGCGGGTGTACGTCGTCGACGAGGACCTGGTCCCCGTGCCGCTGGGCGCGCCGGGCGAGATCGTGTTCTCCGGGGTGTGCGTGGGGCGCGGGTACGTCAACGACCCCGAGCGCACCGCGGCCGCCTTCACCGAGGACCCGTACCGGCCCGGCGAACGGCTGTACCGCAGCGGTGACGTGGGGCGCTGGCGGGCCGACGGCAAGCTGGAGTTCCTCGGCCGCCGGGACACCCAGGTCAAGATCCGCGGGTTCCGCGTGGAGATCGGCGAGATCGAGAACGCGCTGCTGCGGGTGGACGGGGTGCGCGACGGGGCCGTGGTGGTCGTCCGGGGCACCCAGCTCGCCGCGTTCTGCGCCGGGCCCGAGCCGGTGGCCGCGGACACGGTACGGGAGCGGTTGGCGACCTCGCTGCCGTCGTACATGGTCCCCGCCGTCGTGCACTGGCGTCGGCGGCTGCCGCTGACCGCCAACGGCAAGACCGACCGCAGGACGCTCACCGCGCTCGCCGAGGACCTGGACGCCGGGACGGCCGGCGGGCCGGTGACGGCCGGTGAGCGGCGGCTGGCGGAGGCATGGGCCGAGGTGCTCGGCGTGCCCGCCGACCGGATCGGCCGCCTCGACCACTTCTTCGACCGCGGCGGCAGTTCGCTGTCCGCCGTGCGTCTCGCGATCGCCCTGGACCGGGCGGTCACCCTCCAGGACGTCGTCCGTCACCCGGTCCTCGCGGACCTGGCGGACCTGCTCGACCGGCGCGGCTGAAAGGAACCCAGAGATGTCCTCCACGAGTCTGCTTCCGTACCTGGACCCGGCCCCGGGCGCCCCACCGGTCCTGCACGCCAAGTCGACGGAGGGGCCGCTGAGTTGGGTCGCCGGGCACCGCGAGCCGCTGCGCGCCCTCGTCCGCGACCACGGGTGTGTCCTGGTGCGCGGGCTGGGCCTCGCCGACCCCTCGACGAGCGAGGCGGTCTTCCGCCGGCTGACCGACGGCCTGATGCCCGACCGTGAGCCCTTCGCGCCCCGGCGCCGCTACGCCGACGGCGTGTACTCCTCCACCAAGTGGCCGCCCAACCAGCAGATGTGCATGCATCACGAGGTCAGCTACGGGTTGGAGTTCCCGGGCCTGCTGCTGTTCGCCTGTCTGGAGGCGCCCGGTTCCGGGGGCGCGACCGCGCTCGCCGACGCCTCGGCGGTGCTCCGGGCCCTGCCCCGCGACCTGGCCGCCCGCTTCGAACGGGAGGGCTGGCTGCTGACCCGGGCGTACCACGACGAGATCGGCGCGTCCGTCGAGGAGGCCTTCGGCACCGACGACCGCACGGCCGTCGAACGCTACTGCCGCCGGCAGGCGATCGAGTTCGCCTGGCAGGACGACGGCTCCCTGCACACCCGGCAGCGGCGCGGCGCGGTCCTGCGGCACCCCTCCTCCGGACTGCCCTGCTGGTTCAACCAGATCGCGTTCCTCAACGAGTGGACGATGGAGCCGGAAGTGCACGAGTACCTGGTGGACATGTACGGCGCCGACGGGCTCCCCTTCAACACCCGCTTCGGCGACGGGAGTCCGATCGACGCGGACGTCGTGCGCACGATCAACGAGGTGTACGACGCCCACACCGTGCGCGAGCCGTGGCAGGACGGCGACCTCCTGCTCGTCGACAACATCCGTACCGCGCACGGCCGTGAGCCCTTCGAGGGGCCGCGCGAGGTGCTGGCCGCGCTCGGCGACCCGGTGCTGCGCGCCGACGGCGAGGTGAGCGGCGTATGAGCACCGTCGACGCCCCGTCCTTCGCGCTCGTCACCGGCGCCCAGGTGCAACGGGCCCTGCACGGAAGGGAACCGGAGATCGCGGACCTCGTCGAGGCCGTGTACCGGCTGCACGGAGTGGGTGACTCGGTGAACCCGCCGTCGTACTTCCTGACGTTCCCGGACCGCCCGTCGGCCCGGATCATCGCGCTGCCCGCCTCGCTGGGCGGACCGCTGCGGGTGGACGGCCTGAAGTGGATCTCCAGCTTCCCGGAGAACACCAGGTCCGGGCTGCCGCGCGCGTCGGCGGTGCTGATCCTCAACGACCCGGACACCGGCTATCCGTTCGCGTGTCTGGAGAGTTCCGTCATCAGCGCCACGCGCACCGCGTCGTCGGCGGCCCTGGCGGCCGGGAGGCTCAGCGCGGGCCGGACCCGCCCGACCCGGGTGGGCTTCATCGGTACCGGTCTGATCGCGCGCTACATCCACACCCATCTCACCGCCACGGGCTGGGAGTTCGAGGAGACGGGGGTGCACGACCTGTCCGCGGAGAGCGCCGCCGGGTTCCGCGGCTACCTGGAGCGGTCGGGGGCGCCGGGGAAGGTGGCCGTGCACGACTCGGCCGAGTCCCTGATCCGCTCCAGCGACCTGGTCGTCTTCGCCACGGTCGCCGGCACCCCGCACGTCCACGATCCCTCATGGTTCGGCCATCACCCCCTGGTCCTGCATGTGTCCCTGCGCGATCTCGCCCCGCAGATCCTGCTCGCGTCCGCCAACTTCGTGGACGACGTCGAGCACTGCCTCAAGGCCGAGACCTCCCCGCACCTGGCCGAACGGCTCACGGGGAGCCGGGACTTCATCGACGGCACGCTCGACGACGTGCTGACCGGACGGGTGACCGTCCCGACGGACCGGACGGTGGTGTTCTCCCCCTTCGGCCTCGGGGTGCTCGACCTCGCCGTCGGCCGGTACGTCCACGACGAACTGGCCCGGCGCGGCGAACTGCACGTCGTCGACGGGTTCTTCAACGAGCTGCGCCGGTACGGCTGAACGACCCGTGCGCATGAGGAGGGGGGCGTCATGCCCGTCATATCCGATCCTTCGGAGTTCAACGAGTCAGACCTCTACGTCGACCTGCGGGCGGCGCTGGAGCTTCCGCTGTTCCTGAAGTGCGAGGGCTTCAACTTCGCCGGGTCCGTCAAGCTGAAGGCGGCCCGCGAGATGGTGGACGCCGCCGAGCGGGACGGCACCCTGCGGCCCGGGTCGGTCCTGGTCGAGTCGTCGTCGGGGAACCTGGGGGTGGCCCTGAGCGTGATCGCCGCGAGCCGGGGCTACCGGTTCCTGTGCGTGACCGACTCACGGTGCAACCTGGCGACGATCCGGCTGATGGAGTCGCTCGGCACCCGGGTGCACGTGGTCAGGGAGCCGGACCTGCACGACGGCTACCTCGGGGCACGGCTCGCCTACGTGCGGGCGCTGTGCGCCTCGGACGAGCGGTACGTGTGGCTCAACCAGTACAGCAACCAGGGCAACTGGCGGGCGCACTACCGCACCACGGCGCCGGAGATCGCGCGCCGCTTCCCGGACCTGGACGTGCTGTTCGTCGGGGCCGGCACCACCGGGACGCTGATGGGCTGCGCCCGCTGGTTCTGGCAGTGGCGGCGGCCGGTGCGGATCGTCGCCGTCGACAGCGTCGGCTCGGTCACCTTCGGCGGCCCGCCCGGAGTCCGTCTGATCCCGGGGCTCGGCACGAGCGTGCCGCCGCAGCTGCTCGACAGGTCGTACATCGACGACGTGGTCCTCGTCGAGGAACCGGACACCCTTCAGGTCTGCCGCAGGCTGGCCGCCCGGGGCTTCCTGTTCGGCGGTTCCACCGGCACGGTCGTCGGCGGCGCCCACCAGTGGCTGTCCGCCCACGCCCGCCGCGGTCTCACCGCGGTCGCGATCGCCCCCGACCTCGGCGAACGCTACCTCGACACGGTGTACCGCCCCGGCTGGCCGCACGGCCTGCCCGAGCCGAACCCGGCCCACCGGACCACGGAGGCGATGGCCCGCCTGGCCTGAGCCCCCGTGCACACCCGCACGGTGCCCGACCCCCGCGCTGTCCGCGGGGGTCGGGCGCCGGGCTGGTGAGGCGCCGGGCCCGTGGCCGTGAGACGCCGTGCCCGTGAGCACGGAGCCGGTGGGTGCCATCCCCGGAGCCGCCGTACCCCAAGGGAACGCAGGACCAGGTCCCCGCCCGCCAGCACACGCCCACAAGCGCGGCCGGCACCTCCATCCACCGTGACCACCACGCGACCGACACCCCACCCCGTGTCCGAAAGGTGACCGGCTACCACGTCCACGCCGCCGACCGCGGCACGGAAGGCACCACGCACACCGTG
>NZ_LJBR01000149.1 GCF_001282115.1 Streptomyces sp. NRRL B-24085
GTCTTCCGGGGTGTCGCTGGTCATGCCTCGACGCTAACCGAAGGCCCGCCGGACGGCCCCGGCTGTCCGGTCCGCGAACACCGGACGGCGGTGTCCCCACAGAACCGATGCAGAAAGCGCCTTCTGCCGGTCGCGTCCAACCCGTTGACCTCATGGTTCCCCAGCCGTACCTTTCGGCTGTTCGCAATAACAACAGATGTTCTCAATATCGAACATCGCTCTCAGGACACCCCCACCCGAGAGGCAGTCCGTATGAGCCGCGCCCCCGACGTCCCCCACCGACGACTGCTGCTGAAAGGCGCCCTGGCCGCGGGCGCCCTGGCAGCGACCCCCACAGCCGCCGAAGCCGCCCCGCGCCCCCAGAAGGCCGCACCCGTCGTGAACCCGCTCGTCCGCAACCGCGCGGACCCGTACATCCACCGTCACACCGACGGCCACTACTACTTCACCGCCACCGCCCCCGAGTACGACCGCATCATCCTGCGCCGCTCCCGCACGCTGGGCGGCCTCGCGACCGCCGACGAGTCCGTCATCTGGACCAAGCACCCCACCGGTGTCATGGGCGCCCACATCTGGGCGCCGGAACTCCACCGCATCGGCGGCAAGTGGTACGTCTACTTCGCCTCCGCGCCCGCCGAGAGCGTGTGGGACATCCGCATCTGGGTGCTGGAGAACGCCAACCCCAATCCCTTCAAGGGGACTTGGGCGGAGAAGGGCCAGATCAGGACCGCGTGGGAGACCTTCTCCCTGGACGCCACCACCTTCACCCACCGCGGCACCCGCTACCTCGCCTGGGCCCAGCACGAGCCCGGCCTGGACAACAACACCGGTCTCTTCCTGTCCCGGATGGCGAACCCCTGGACCCTGGCGGGGCCCCAGATCCGGCTCTCCACCCCGGAGTACGACTGGGAGTGCGTCGGCTACAAGGTCAACGAAGGCCCCTCGGTCATCGCCCGCAACGGCCGCCTGTTCATGTCCTACTCGGCCAGCGCCACCGACCGGCACTACTGCATGGGCCTGCTCACCGCCGACGCGGACGCCGACCTCATGAACCCGGCGAGCTGGTCCAAGTCGCCCACCCCCGTGTTCACCAGCAACGACACCACCAGGCAGTACGGCCCCGGCCACAACTGCTTCACGGTCGCCGAGGACGGCC
Organism: Streptomyces sp. NRRL B-24085; assembly: GCF_001282115.1. Lineage (GTDB taxonomy): Bacteria > Actinomycetota > Actinomycetes > Streptomycetales > Streptomycetaceae > Streptomyces. Next base: position 1,157 of record NZ_LJBR01000149.1, read on the forward strand.
GCAGCGACGTCCTCGTCTACCACGCCCGCCCGTACAAGGAGATCGTCGGCGACCCGCTGAACGACCCCAACCGCCACACCCGCGTCCAGAAGCTCGGCTGGCACACGGACGGCACCCCGGACTTCGGCATACCGGTGGCGGACACCGCCATCGACTCGGAGGTTGCGTCATGAGACGTGCGTACGCGGTACTGATCGCCCTCTGCCTGGCCCTGGCCGGCGCCCTGGTGACCGCCGGACCGGCCCAGGCCGCCCCGCTCACGATCCCCAACGGCGTCCAGTTCACGGACACTTCGGGAAGCGCCCTGCACGCCCACGGCGGCGGAGTCGTCAAGGTCGGCTCCTACTACTACTGGTTCGGCGAGGACCGCAACGCCGACAACACCTTCCGGTACGTGGACGCCTACCGCTCCACCGACCTGAAGAACTGGGAGTTCAGGAACCACGTCCTGACCCAGTCCTCCGCCTCCGAGCTGTCCAAGGCGTACATCGAGCGGCCCAAGGTCGTCTACAACGCGAGCACCGGCAAGTTCGTGATGTGGATGCACAAGGAGAACGGCACCGACTACAGCGAGGCCCGCGCGGCCGTCGCCGTGTCCGACACCGTCGACGGCAACTACGCCTACCAGGGCAGCTTCCGCCCGCTCGGCCAGCACATGTCCCGCGACATCACCACGTTCGTCGACACCGACGGCACCGGCTACATGGCCTCGGCCGCCAACGAGAACTACGACCTGCACATCTACCGGCTCACCGCCGACTACACCGGCATCGCGAGCCTCGTCGCCAACCCCTGGCCGGGCGGCCACCGCGAGGCTCCCGCCCTGTTCAAGCGGGGCGGTGTCTACTTCATGCTGACCTCGGGCGCGACCGGCTGGAGCGCCAACCAGCAGCAGTACGCCACCGCGACCTCCCTCGCCGGCCCGTGGACCGCGATGGCGAACGTCGGCGACTCCACGACCTACAACTCGCAGACCGCGTACGTCCTTCCGGTGCAGGGCACCTCGGGCACCTCGTACCTCTACATGGGCGACCGCTGGGGCAACTCCTTCGGCGGCACCGTCAACGACTCGCGGTACGTGTGGCTGCCGTTGACCTTCCCGAGCTCCACCACGATGTCCATGTCCTGGTACCCCGAGGTCACCGTCGACGCGGCGGCCGGGACGGTCACCGGCACCGCCGCCACGTACAACACGCTGGTCGCGCGCAACAGCGGCAAGTGCGCTGACGTGCCCGACCAGTCGCTGTGGCAGGGCGTCGCGATCAGCCAGTACAGCTGCAACGGCGGCGGCAACCAGAAGTGGTGGTTCAAGAATCTCGGGACCGGCTACTACCAGCTCGTCGGCCGGGGCAGCTCGCTGTGCCTCCAGGAGAACGCCTCCACGGTGACCCAGGAGAACTGCTCCTCGACCGCCACCACCCAGCAGTGGTCCCTGGTCACCACGGGCTCGTACGTGAACATCAAGGCCCGCGCCACCGGTGAGTGCCTGGACGTGAACGGCGCGTCCACCGCCAACTCCGCCGCGATCATTACGTACACGTGCAGCGGGGCGACCAACCAGCAGTGGACGCGCGGGACCTGACGTCAGGTCAGCAGGTCGATCGCGTCGATCGACGTGCCCGCGCTGAGATAGGACGTCGACCCCGAACCGCTCACGATGTTGATCTTCAGCGTGTTGTACTGGCCGGTGTCCGTGCGCCAGGCACTGGCCGGAACGCTGTAGCTGAACGTGTGGTTGTTGCCCCGGTAGGACCCGTTGGTCAGGGACCGGGTGCTCGGCTGGGTGGGCGGGGAGGGGATCGCCGACGTCCAGGTGTCGTTGACGACGACCTGGGGCCGCCCGTTGGCGTAGGCCGTCGTCACCCCGATCCGCAGGGTGTGCGCGGCGGCCGCCTGCGCGGCGGTGAGCTTGAAGTACACCAGCAGACCGCTGTTGACGTCCTTCCAGAGGTAGCAGGGGAAGGCGGAGGTCTCGGTGCCGCTGCCGATCACCACGTTGCCGGTCCAGGAGGCGGCGCGGACGTCGGAGGGATGGGCGTACGTCATCAGGTCGGCGTTCTTGAAGCCGCTCGGGGTGCCCGTCCAGTCGTTGATCCGCCAGATCGCGCCCGCGTTGCCCGGGTCGTTGGTGGACGGGATCGCGATGGAGTTCAGGGTGGTCGTCGCGCCGGCGGTCACCGTCACCGAGGTGGTGTGGACGGCGAGTTCGCTCTTGAAGACGGTCAGGGTGTACGTCCCCGGCAGGACCCCGCCGATGGAGAAGTAGCCGTCCGAGGAGCGGGCCGAACCCCAGTACTGTGCCGCCGGGTTGGCGAGGCCGACGGTGTACGGGTACGCCGTGTTGCGGCCCGTGATGCCCACGCCCGCGACCCGGCCCCGGCCGCCCGAGGCGACGTAGCCGGAGATGCCGAGCGAGTCCGCCCAGGAGGTGGTGAGGGTGCCCGGGAAGAGGGACGAGGAGGGCGCGCCGCCGTCCGTGAGGGCGATGACGTAGGGGCCCTGGAGGCCGAAGCGCTCGTCCTCGGTCTGGTTCTGGGCGTAGTGCAGGATCTCGTAGAGGCCGCCGCCGTCGGCGCTCTGGTGGCGAAGCAGGGAGCGGTAGAAAGGGCCGCCGGACGCCTTCTCGTGATTGCTCCGGACGATCCACAGGCCGACGCCGTTCGCGCTCCAGCCGACGTAGTCGTAGTCCATGACCCGCAGCTTGGAGTAGTGCTTGGAGCGGGTCTGGCCGTCGGACTTGGCGAAGACGTCCGAGGCCTCGATGGCGGTCGGCGCGTAAGTGTAGGAATCGGGCTGGTCGTTGAGGAAGAGGCCGGCCCTGACGCGCAGGATGAAGCGGGTGGAGGCGACCGAGGTGTCGGCCCGGTTGGTCCACAGGTAGACGTTGTTCTCGCCGCTGCGGGCCGCGTAGTAGTGCCGGAGCGTGCCGTACGCGACCGAGACCAGGATCGTCGACCCGGACTGCCTGACCGTGACGGTGGAGGTGCCGAGGCCGGACTCGATGTGCGAGTTCTTGCCGCCGTAGCCCTGGTATTCGGTGCCCTTGTAGACCAGCGAGGTCAGGTCGCCGTTGGTCTTGCTGACCTTGAAGACGAGGTTCGCGCCGGTGTCCACGACGTAGTTCGAGCCGTCGTCGGACCAGCCGAAGCCCGCGGCGGACGCGCGCCGGGCGAGCGGCCCGGCGAGGGCGGCGGTGCCCGCGGCGGCCGCGGTGCCGAGGACGAAGGTGCGGCGTCCGACCGGTGCGTGCACGGGGGATTCGGACATAAGGGTGCCTCCTCCGAGAGGTGTGGGGGTGGGGCAGGCACTTGGAGAGTGACAGTTGAATCGATTTCGCGAAAGGGCTTTCACCTTCCGGAGGTCGGCGACTTTGCGAAATCGGTCCAGACTCTAGAAAGCGCTTGCAGATGGCGGTACGGTCCGGCGCCAGGTGTTGTCCCCCTGACGGAGGAACCGCGAATGAGACGTTTCAACCTCGCCGTGCTGGCGGCGGTGGCACTGGCCTCGGGCCTGACGGCCGTACCGGCGCAGGCGCACCCGGCACGTCCGCCCGGTCTCGACCACTGCACCGCCGGCGCCTGCCACTTCGACGTCCCGCCGGGGACGTACGACGTGAAGGTCCTCCTCGGCGGCGACGGCGCGTCGAGCACGGCGATCAGCGGCGAGACCCGCCGCTCGCTGCTCCCGGAGACGGCCGCCGCGGCCGGCGAGCGGGTCTCCCGCAGCTTCACCGTGAACGTCCGCACCCCGGAGGGCGAACCGACCGGCCCCGAGGGCACGCCGGGCCTGGACCTGGTGCTGGGCGGCTCGGCCCCCGCGCTCGCCGACATCAAGGTCACCCGCGCCCGGCACCCGCGCCAGATCCTCCTCGTCGGCGACTCCACGGTCTGCGACCAGCCCGGCGACCCCTACTCCGGCTGGGGCCAGCAGCTGCCCCGGTACCTGCGCAAGGGCCTGTCCGTGGCCAACTACGCCGACTCCGGCGAGAGCACGGTGAGTTACCTGTCCGAGCCGCGTCTGTGGGCCACGGTCCAGCCGCTGATCCGTCCCGGCGACCTCGTCCTGGTGCAGCTCGCCCACAACGACAAGACGACCGACGGGGCGACGTACCGGGCGAACCTGGAGACTCTGGTCGCGGGTGTCAGGGAGAAAGGCGGGAACCCTGTCCTCGTGACGCCCGTCGTGCGACGCTGGTTCAACTCGGACGGCACGCTGAACAACGGGACGGCCCTGCTGGTCAACGGCCTCGGGGTGGACCACCCCGCGGTGATCCGCTCGGTCGCCGCGGCCGAGGGCGTCCCGGTGGTGGACCTGACGGCGAGGACGAAGTCGCTCGTGGAGTCCCTGGGCGTGGAGGGCTCCAAGGCGATCTACCTCTACAACGAGAAAAGGGACAACACCCACACCTCCGTGCACGGGGCCACCGTGTACGCGGGCCTGGTCCGCGACGAACTCGTCGCACAGGGGCTGGTGCCCGCGGGGCTGGTGCGGGTGGGATAGACGCCTGGGGCGTCCCGACCGGAACCGGGGCGCCCCAGGTCTGTGCCGTGAGCCGGCGAACCGCCAAGCCGTCGAGTCCGCGATCCGAAGAAGAGAGAACGATGCAGTTGCCCCCCGAGGACCGCACCCTCAGTCCGTACACCGGTTGCACGCGCGCCCACTGGGAGGCGGCCGCCGACGCCCTGCTCGCCGCGGTGGAGCCGTACGCCACCCGGGACCGCGCCCTCTACCACCTGCCCGGCGACCGCCAGAGCTGGTCCGGCCGCCTCTCCGACGGCCTGGAGGGGTACGCCCGTACGCTCCTGCTGGCGGCCTTCCGTCAGGACGCGACCGCGCTGGAGCGGTACGCCGACGGACTCGCCGCCGGAGTCTCGGGGGTCTGGCCGCGTATCGAGGACCGCAGCCAACCGTTGGTGGAGGCGGCGTCGATCGCCTTCGCACTGCGGATCACCAAGCCGCTGCTGTGGGACCGACTGGACGACGCCGTACGGCAGCGCGCCGCGGCCTGGCTCACCGACGCGCTCACCGCCGAGGCGTGGCCCTGCAACTGGGAGCTCTTCCCGGTCACGGTCGCCGGCTTCCTGGCGTCGGTCGGGCACGAGCCCGAGGCCTCCCGCAAGGCGGTCGACCGGGGCCTGGAACGCATCGAGCAGTGGTACGTCGGCGAGGGCTGGTACACCGACGGCGACGGCCGCAAGTTCGACTACTACAACGGCTGGGCCCTGCACCTCTACCCGGTGCTGCACGCCTGGCTGGCCGAGGACGACCGGCTGCTGGACCTCTACGGCGGCCGCCTCTCCCGCCATCTCGCCGACTACGCCCGCCTGTTCGGCGCCGACGGCGCCCCGATGCACCAGGGCCGCTCCCTGACGTACCGCTTCGCGACGACCGCGCCCCTGTGGCTGGGCGCCCTGACGGGCCGCACTCCTCTCTCCCCGGGCGAGACCCGCAGACTGGCCTCCGGAGCCCTCAAGTACTTCCTGGACCGGGGCGCGGTGGACTCGCGCGGTCTGCTCACCCTCGGCTGGCACGGCCCCGACCCGGCGGTCCTCCAGGGCTACTCGGGCCCGGCCTCCCCGTACTGGGCGAGCAAGGGCTTCCTCGGCCTGCTCCTGCCGGCGGACCACGAGGTGTGGACGGCGGTGGAGGAACCGGGCCCCGCCGAACGCTCCGATGCGCTCACCTCGGTCACCGCCCCCAACTGGCTTCTCCAGTCGACCCGTTCCGACGGCCTGGTCCGGCTCCACAACCACGGCAGCGAGGACGTCCGCTACGACCCCTACTACACCCGCCTCGCCTACTCGACGGCGACCGAGCCCTCCCCGGCGTACGACAACAGCCTGTTCGTGGACGGCGATCCGAGCCGGACGGGGATCGAGCCGCTGGGGGCGGGGGA
>NZ_LJBR01000015.1 GCF_001282115.1 Streptomyces sp. NRRL B-24085
GTCCATGCCTCACGCCCACCCAACGACGGTGCCCACCCAGGAGAAACGTGACCTTCGGGCCCCTGAAGGGGCGCGGGGAACCGCGCGGCAAGCCCCCACGCACCCGCGGCCGCCCGACGGCAGGCCCGCCCTCCCCGTACCGCGCATCGCACACGGAGACGTGAGCGCGAGGCAAGCTCTGGGCAGAACAGAGGGGAGAACGACGTGAGGGGGTGCCGCGGCCGGGACGCCGTGCGCCCTTTTCCACCTCGTTCCACGAGCCGTGGGAGGCCGACCGGTGTCCAGCGCAGCCGAGCAGGAGGCGGTGACGGAAGCCGCCGAGGAGCGCCCCGCCGCGCTGGTGAACGGGGCGCCCCGGGGGATGCCGGCCGTGCCGGTGCGGCCCGGCGCGCCGACGCCGCTGGGCGCTCGGTTCCGGGTCGGCCCGGACGGGGTCGCGGGGACCAACTTCGCGCTGTGGGCGGGCGGTGCCGAGGCCGTCGAGCTGTGTCTGTTCGACGCGGACGGCAGGGAGACCCGGGCCCGGCTCACCGAGCTCACGCACGAGATCTGGCACGGCTTCGTGCCCGGGGTGATGCCCGGCCAGCGCTACGGCTTCCGGGTGCACGGCCGCTGGGACCCGTGGACCGGCGGCCGCTGGAACCCGGCGAAGCTGCTCCTCGACCCGTACGCCCGCGCGGTGGACGGCGACTTCAGCCTGCCGCCCGAGGTGTACGGCCATGTCCGCGACTGGCCCCAGCAGCAGGTCGCGGACACCGTGCGCGACGACCGCGACTCGGCGCCCCACGTCCCCAAGGGCGTGGTCGTCCATGACGACGACGACTGGGCGGAGGACCGGCGCCCGAAGACGCCGTGGGCGGACTCGGTCATCTACGAGGTGCACGTACGGGGGTTCACGGCGCTGCACCCCGGCATCCCCGAGCACCTGCGCGGGACGTACGCCGGTCTCGCCCACCCCGCCGCGGTCGAGCACCTCGTCAAGCTGGGCGTCACCGCCGTCGAGCTGCTCCCCGTCCACCAGTTCGCCCACGAGGACCACCTGCTGCGCCGCGGCCTGAAGAACTACTGGGGCTACAACTCCATCGGCTACTTCGCGCCGCACGCGGCCTACGCGGCCTCCGGGACGACGGGTCAGCAGGTCGGCGAGTTCAAGCGGATGGTGCGCGCGCTGCACGCCGCGGGGATCGAGGTGATCCTCGACGTGGTCTACAACCACACCGCGGAGGCGGGAGAGCTGGGGCCCACCCTGTCCCTCAAGGGCATCGACAACCGCGGGTACTACCGCTTGCAGTCCGACGCCCGGCGGTACGCGGACTACACGGGCTGCGGCAACACCCTGCACGTGGTGCAGCCGCACGTCCTGCGGCTCATCACCGACTCCCTGCGCTACTGGGTGACGGAGATGGGCGTGGACGGCTTCCGCTTCGACCTGGCGGCCGCGCTGGCCCGTTCCATGCACGACGTCGACATGCTGTCCCCGTTCCTCGCGGTCATCGCGCAGGACCCGGTGCTGCGGCGCGTGAAGCTGATCGCCGAGCCGTGGGACGTGGGCTCCGGGGGCTACCAGGTGGGCGCCTTCCCGCCCCTGTGGACGGAGTGGAACGACCGCTACCGCAACGCCGTGCGCGACTTCTGGCGGGGCGCGCTGCCGGACGTACGGGACCTCGGCTACCGCCTGTCCGGCTCCAGCGACCTGTACGCGTGGGGCGGCCGGCGGCCGTACGCCTCGGTCAACTTCATCACCGCGCACGACGGCTTCACCCTGCGCGACCTGGTGTCGTACGAGAGGAAGCACAACGAGGCGAACGGCGAGGGCAACCGGGACGGCACGGACGACAACCGGGCCTGGAACTGCGGGGTGGAGGGCGAGACGGACGACGAGCGCGTACGGGCGCTCAGGCGGCGGCAACTGCGGAACCTGCTGACCACGCTGCTGCTGTCGACGGGCGTGCCGATGCTGGTCGCGGGGGACGAACTGGGCCGCACCCAGCGCGGCAACAACAACGCATACTGCCAGGACAACGAGATGAGCTGGCTGGACTGGGGGCTGCTGGAGGACCCCGGCTGGAAGGGGCTGTTCGACCTGACCGCCCGGCTCATCGCGCTGCGCCACCGCCACCCGGTGCTGCGCCGGCGCGCCTTCTTCTCCGGCCGCGCGCACTCCGCGGACGGCCTGCGCGACCTGGCCTGGTTCACGTCCCGCGGCACGGAGATGACGGAACGGGACTGGTACGCGCCGGCCGCCACGCTCGGCATGTATCTGTCGGGGCGGGACATCCCCGGCCGCGACGAACGCGGGGCGCCGATCGTCGACGACAGCTTCCTCGCCGTCCTGCACGCCGGTGACCGCCCGGCGGACTTCCTGCTGCCGGGACCGCCGTGGGCGGAGCGCTACGAGGTGGTCGTCGACACGTCCGGGGAGGAACAGGCCGGGGCGCCGGGGGTGGTCCACCGGGCGGGGGTCCCGATCACGGTGCCGGCGCGGTCGGTGCTGCTGCTGCGGGTGGCCGGCTGAGTCCTGCCGCGCTCAGCCGAGGATGCCGCGCCGGTACGCGGTCGCGACCGCCGCCGCGCGGTCCTTGACGCCCAGCTTGGCGTACAGGTGGGTGAGATGGGTCTTCACGGTCGCCTCGCTGATGAAGAGCTCGCGGGCGATCTCGCGGTTGGAGGTGCCCCTGGCGACCAGGGCGAGCACCTCGCGCTCACGGGCCGAGAGGGGTTCGTTGCCGGGGGCGCCGGGGGCGCGGACCGCGGAGACCAGGCGGGAGGCGACGGCCGGGGAGAGGACCGTACGGCCCTGCGCCGCGGCCCGCACGGCCGTGAACAGCTCGTCGCGCGGGGCGTCCTTGAGGAGGTAGCCGGTCGCTCCGGCCTCGATGGCCGGCAGGGTGTCGGAGTCGGTGTCGTACGTCGTCAGGACGAGGACCTTCGCGCGGGTGCGGGCGCGGGTCAGCGCGCGGATGGCGTCCACCCCGCCCCCGCCCGGCATCCGCAGGTCCATCAGGATCACGTCGGGGTCGAGCGCGGCGGCCCGTTCGACGGCCTCGACGCCGTCGGCCGCCTCGCCGAGGACGGCGAACCCGGGCGCGGACTCGAACATGCCGCGCAGACCGTCCCGTACGACGGGATGGTCGTCGACGATCAGCAGCGTGATGTCAGCGGTCATGGCGGACCAACGGTACGCGAGCCGACAGCGCGGTGCCGTGGCCCGGTTCGGACTCGACGGTGAGGGAGCCCGCGACGCGTTCGGCACGGGCCCGCATGCCGTCGAGGCCGAAGCCGCCGGTACGGGTGCGGGCGGGGACGGCGAGGGGGTCGAAGCCGACGCCGTCGTCGCGGATGTCGAGGATGACCTCGTCGCCGAGGAAGGTCAGGGTGACGCCGAGACGGCCGGCCCGGGCGTGCCGGGAGGCGTTGGAGAGGGCCTCCTGGGCGATGCGCAGGAGGGTGGCCGCGATCTCCTCGTGGAGCTGCTGCGCGGTGCCGGTGGCGGTGAACTCGGCGCGTACACCGGTGCGTTCGCCCCAGTCGGTGACCGTCTGCTTCAGGGCCTCGGGCAGGCCCGCGTCGGCCAGCGCGACCGGGGCCAGGTTGTGCACCGAACGGCGTGCCTCGCCCAGGCTGTGCCGGGCCAGGTCCATGGCCCGGTGGACGTGCTCGCGGGCCTGGTTCTCGTCGGGCGTGTTGGCGACGACCTGGAGCTGGGCGATGATCCCGGTCAGGCCCTGGGCGAGGGTGTCGTGGATCTCGGCGGCGAGCCGCCGGCGCTCGTCCGCGACGCCCGCTTCCCTTGCCTGGACCAGGAGTTGGGCGTGCAGGGCGGCGTTCTCGTCGAGCGCCTGCTGGAGGGCCTCGATGGTCGAGGCGCGGTCGCGTGAACGCTGCTCCTCCTGCTCGGTGATGTGGGCGACGACCGACTGGAGGCCGAAGTTGGCGGCCAGGAGCGCGGCGAAGCCGAGCCACTGGGCGGTGCTCTGGGGCATCAGTCCGCCGGCCTGCGCACCCGCGACGGTGACCGCGCTGGCGAACAGTCCGAGCCGCCGCCACCGGCCCGGGATCAGTTCGTCGGCGTCCATGTAGCCGCTCGCGGCGTAGAACGCGAAGAACGGGTTGAGCCAGGTCAGGACGAAGGCGATCGCCCAGCGCACGGAGTAGTAGGCGGTCCCGGCCCGGGAGGGGCTGCGGCCGCGGTGGGGGCGCCGGTGCCGGGTGCCGTGCCACCACGACTGGAGCAGGACCGCGGCGCCGACCAGGGCCGCGACGAGATACCAGTCGACGGGTCCGTCCATGATGCCCGCGGAGACGACCGCGAGGACGAGTCCGGTGCCGAGCAGTCCGTAGGGCCCCCAGATGTGCAGCCGCTCCCAGTACCTGTCGATCCTGGCGTCCGACGCGTTCATCTCCCCAGTCTGCACGGCGATTTCCTCACTCCCAGCGGAACCAGCGCGACGCCGCGGCGGTGAGCAGCAGCGTCCAGACGACGAGGACGCCCAGGTGGGTCCAGCCCGGCCAGTCGCCGGCCGCGGCCCGGTTGAGTGCCTCGGCGGCGGCGCCGAACGGCGTGCACCCGACGATCCGGGCCAGCACGTGCGGCATGGTCTGCACCGGCGCCCACACGCCCGCGCAGAACATCGCCGGGAAGAACACGGCGGACCCGATCGCGCCGGCGATCTTCGTGGTCCGGGACAGCGCCGAGACCACGGCACCCAGCGCGAGGGCGGCCGACACGGCGAGGAGCAGGGCGAGCAGGTATCCGAGGGGCTGTTCGGGCAGTCGTACGGCGAAGGCGAGGCGGCCGACGAGGAGGGCGAGCAGCGCGGACGCGAGGGCGGCACCGCCGTACACGGCCATCTGCGCGGTGAGCAGGGCGGCCGGGCGGACCGGGGTGGTGGCCATGCGGCGCAGGATGCCGCGTTCGCGGTAGCCGGTGAGGGTCTGCGGCATGGACTGGAGGCCGCCGACGGTCAGGCCGAGCAGCACGGCCACCGGGACGTAGACGTCGACGGTCCGCAGGCCCCCGAGGTCGGGGTCGTGGTTCCGGAAGGACGGGATCGAGCCGAGGATGACCAGGAGCAGGGTGGGGAACAGCAGGATCCAGAAGAGGGCGCCGGGTTCGCGGCGGAAGAGCCGGACCTCGGTCCGCAGTATCGCGGTGTTCATGCCGTGGCCTCCTGGCTGTCGGTCCGGGTGAGGTCCAGGAACGCGTCGTCGAGGGTGGCGTCGACGACGCGGAGCTGGTGGGCGGTGACGTGCCGGCGGGCGAGCAGGGTGATGACGGCGTTCACCGTCTCGTCGGTGCCGGAGAGGGTGAGACGGCCCTCCCGGTCCTCGATGGCGGCGAGCGCGGGCAGGGCGTTCAGCTCGTGCGCGTCGAGCGGGGCGGACGGGGTGAAGCTGATGACGGTGGCACCCGCCGAGCGCCGGATGAGCCCGGCCGGGGTGTCCAGGGCGGCGACCCGGCCCGCGTCGATGACGGCGATCCGGTCGCAGAGCCGCTGCGCCTCCTCCATGAAGTGGGTGACGAGCAGGACGGTCACCCCGCCCGCGCGGACGTCCTCGATGAGCTCCCAGGTGTCGCGGCGGGCCCGCGGGTCGAGGCCGGTTGTCAGCTCGTCCAGGACGACGATCCGCGGGTTGCCGACGAGGGCGAGCGCGATGAACAGGCGCTGCTTCTGGCCGCCGGACAGCCTGCCGAAGCGGGTGGTGAGCTGCTGGGTGAGCCCCAGGCGCTCGGCGAGCGGCCGCCAGTCGAGGGGCCGCTCGTAGAACGTCGAGTACAGCTCCAGCGCCTCGCGGACGGTGAGCTTGGCCTGGAGTTCGCTCTCCTGGAGCTGGGCGCCGAGGACCCGGGCCACGCGCGCGTGGTCGGCGACGGGGTCGAGGCCGGTGACCCGGACGCAGCCCGCGTCGGGGGCCCTGAGGCCCTCGACGCACTCGACGGTGGTGGTCTTCCCGGCGCCGTTCGGGCCGAGGATGCCGAAGATCTCGCCCTCCTCGACGGCGAAGGACACCCCGTCGACGACGGTCCGGCCGCCGTAGGACTTGCGCAGTTCGCTGACTTCGATGACGGACATGGCTTCAGCGTCCCGGGCCGGGCCCCGCCGCCGCATCGCCCGTCGCGCTCGACCCGGCATCGGCCGATCGGTTGATGCGGGGGTACGACCCCCTCGGCGCTTCCCGTACGGCCCCTCGAACACGCAGGTCGTAGGTCCGGCGACCGACGCGGGTCCGGCCAAAACTAGGTGGGCGTTGTCAGTGCCGGTCCGTAGGCTCGCTGCTGATGCCCACGACACGTGCAACCACCAAGGACCGATCGGCCGTGCGGACGCTGCTGCGTCTGTGGCCGTACGTGCGACCCGCCCGCGCGCGGCTGTTCACCGCCGCGTTCGTGGCGGTCCTCGCCTCCTGCACGGGTCTGGTGATCCCGCTCGTGCTGAAGTGGATGGTGGACGGACCGGTCGCCGACGGGGACACGGCGGGCGTGTGGCTCGGGGCGCTGTACCTGCTGCTGCTCGGGTTCACCGAGGCCCTGCTGTTCGGGCTGCGGCGGTGGCTGGTGGCGCGGCCGCTCTCCCATGTGGAGGCGGAGATGCGGGCGGGCCTGTACCGGCACCTCCAGCGGCTCCCGGTGGCCTTCCACGACCGCTGGGCGTCCGGCCAACTGCTGTCCCGGGCCACCACGGACCTCATGCTGCTGCGCATGTTCCTCGCCTTCCCGCTGACCTTCCTGCTGGTCAACGGCGTGACGATTCTCGTCGGTGTGATCATCATGCTGCTCCAGGACTGGACGCTCGGCCTGGTCATCCTGGGTCCCGCGATCCCCGTCGTCGTCACCTGCGTGATCTTCGAGAAGCGGTACGCCCACGTGGCCCGGCTCGCCCAGGACCAGGTCGGCGACCTCACGACGGTCGTCGAGGAGAGCGTCCTCGGCATCCGCATCATCAAGGGCTTCGGCCGGCACCGCTCGCAGGCCAGGGCGTTCCGTGAACTCTCGGGCACCCTGCGCGGCACGGAACTGCACAAGGCCCGCCTCCTGGCCACGATCTGGGCCGTCATCGTGACGCTGCCGGAGGTGGCCATCGGAGCTGCGCTGGTGCTGGGCTGTGTGCAGGTGGCCGACGGGGAGTTGTCGGCGGGGACGCTGGTGGCGTTCCTCTCCACCGCCCTGGCGCTGAGGTGGCCGGTGGACTCGATCGGCTTCCTGCTGGCGATGAGCCAGGAGGCGGCGACGGCGACGGAGCGCTATTTCGAGGCGATGGACGAGGTACCGGAACAGGAGACCCGTGCGAGCGGCGCGGCAGCCTCCCGGCGGTCCGCGGACGGCCTGCGGTTCCACGACGTCCGGTTCCGCTACCCCGACGCCCCCGAGGACTCCCCGCCCGTCCTCGACCTGATCAACCTCCACATCCGCCCGGGCGAGTCCATGGCCCTGGTCGGCGCGACGGGCAGCGGCAAGACCACCCTCACCGCCCTCGTCCCCCGCCTCCACGAGCTCACCTCCGGCCGCATCACCCTGGACGGCGAGGACATCACCGCCATGTCCCGGGAGGAACTGCGCGCCAAGGTGGCCATGGCCTTCGAGGACCCCACCCTCTTCTCCACCAGCGTCGGCGACAACGTCCTGATGGGGGCGGACGAACGGGAACTGGACCGCGCCCTGTCCGTGGCCCAGGCGGACTTCGTGCACGCCCTCCCCCAGGGCACCGAGACCCAGGTCGGCGAGCAGGGCCTCAGCCTCTCCGGCGGCCAGCGCCAGCGCCTCGCCCTCGCCCGGGCCGTCGTCGGCAAGCCCCGGTTCCTCGTCCTGGACGACCCGCTGTCCGCCCTGGACGTCCACACCGAGGCCGCGGTGGAGGCCGCGCTGCGGGACGTGCTCGCCGACACCACCGCCCTGATCGTCGCGCACCGCCCCTCCACCGTGCAGCTCGCCGACCGGGTCGCCCTGCTGTCGAACGGCCGCATCACGGCGGTCGGCACCCACCACGAACTCCTGCGCACCAACGCGGAGTACGCCCACCTGATGTCCGGGGCCGGGGATGCCGGAGAAGGGTCCGTGGATTCCGAAGAGAGGTCCGGAGGACGGTCCGGGGATTCCCGGGAAACGGAGGACGCCCGATGACGGCCCCCACGACGTCCGCGCCCCCCGCGGACGAGGAACCCGGCCTGCCGGCGGCGAAGGACTCCGACGTCGCCTTCGACCAGGACCGGCTCCCCGCTCCCCCGAACTCCACGGCCCTGCTGCTGCGTTCCCTGCTCGCCCCGATGAAGGGCAGGGTCGCCGTCACGACCCTCCTGCTGCTGCTCCAGCAGGCGGCCGTACAGGCGGGCCCGCTGCTCGTGGCGTACGCGATCGACCGGGCCGTGCCCGCCTTCCGCGACCACGACAACGGCCCGCTGATCGCGGTCGGCGCCGGCTATCTGCTGTGCGCGCTGGCCTCCGGCGGGCTCCAGTACGCCTTCATCCGGGCCTCCGCGCGCGTCAACCAGGACGTGCTGCTCGACCTGCGCGGCCGGATCTTCCGCCACGCGCAGGCGCTGAGCATCGACTTCCACGAGCGCTACACCTCGGGCCGGCTGATCTCCCGTTCCACGACGGACGTGGAGTCGCTGCGCGAACTGCTCGACGAGGGCCTCCAGGAGCTCGTCACCGTCATCCTGTCATTCCTCTACATCTCCGCCCTGCTGCTCTGGCTGGACCTCGGGCTCGGCGCCGTCGCGGTGGCCTCCTTCGTGCCGCTGTACCTGCTCGTGCGGGTCTACCGGCGGCGCGCGGGCCGGGTGTACCGGAAGCGGTCGACCGCGATCGCCGCGGTGATCGTGAAGTTCGTGGAGACGATGAACGGCATCCGGCCGGTGCGCGCGTTCCGCCGCGAGGCCGCCAACGACGCCGACTTCGCCGTGCTGAACAAGCGGCACGAGCGGGTCAACGGCGACGCGCTCCTGGAGATGGCCCGCTATGTCGTCGGGTCCCGGCTGGTCGCCAACGCGGCCGTCGCGGGGATCGTGCTGTGGGGCGCCTACCGGGTGGCGCAGGACTCGCTGGAGCTGGGCGTGCTGGCCGCCGCGGTGCTGTACCTGCGGCGGCTGTACGACCCGATCGACCGGCTCGGGATGTTCCTGAACTCCTACCAGTCGGCGGCGGCCTCCCTGGAGAAGATCGCGGGCCTGCTCGCCCAGACCCCGACCGTGCCGGAGCCGTCGGCTCCCCGGCAGCTCCCGGTGCTCGAGTCCCCGGACCGTCCCGGCCGCGAGGTCGTCTTCGAGGGCGTGTCGTTCGGCTACCGCACCGGCGGCGAGGTGCTCCCCCGTTTCGACCTCGTCCTGCCCGCCGGGCAGACGGTCGCGGTGGTCGGCTCGACCGGCGCCGGCAAGTCGACCCTGGCCAAGCTGCTGGCCCGTTTCTACGACCCCTCCGCCGGCCGGGTCCTGCTCGACGGTGTCGACCTGCGCGACCTCGCGATGCCCGAACTGCGGCGCGGGGTGGTCATGGTGACGCAGGAGGCGTTCCTGTTCTCGGGCACGGTCGCCGAGAACATCGCGATCGGCCGCCCGGACGCCGGCCGCGAGGAGATCGAGCGGGCCGCGAAGGCGATCGGGGCGCACGACTTCATCAGCGCGCTGCCCGACGGCTACGACACGGACGTACGCAAGCGGGGCGGCCGCATCTCGGCGGGTCAGCGTCAACTCGTGGCGTTCGCACGGGCGTTGCTCGCCGATCCGTCG
Source organism: Streptomyces sp. NRRL B-24085 (assembly GCF_001282115.1). Taxonomy (GTDB): domain Bacteria; phylum Actinomycetota; class Actinomycetes; order Streptomycetales; family Streptomycetaceae; genus Streptomyces. The sequence continues at coordinate 9,724 of NZ_LJBR01000015.1, forward strand.
GTGCTGATCCTGGACGAGGCGACCAGTTCGCTCGACGTCCCGGGTGAGCGGGCCGTGCAGCGGGCGATGGACACGGTCCTCAAGGGCCGTACGGCGGTGGTGATCGCGCACCGGCTGTCGACCGTGGAGATCGCCGACCGGGTCCTGGTCATGGAGCACGGCAGGATCGTCGAGGACGGCACACCGGCCGAACTGACCGCGGGCACGGGCCGGTTCGCGGATCTGCACCGGGCCTGGCGGGACAGTCTGGCGTGAGCGGACCCATCGGTGATCGGGGGCACAGGTGATCGACGCGTACGAGGACCCCGGCACGCCCGACGTCCGGGGCGGCTGGCGTTATCTGTGGTGGCTGGTGCGCTGCCAGCCGGGGCGGTCCGCGGCCGGGGCGCTGCTGGGCAGTACCTGGATGGTGCTGCTGGCGGCGACGCCGTACCTGATGGCGAAGGCGATCGACGAGGGTCTGGAGCCGGGCGACTGGCCGGCGCTGGCGGGCTGGAGCTGCGCGCTGTTCGCGGTCGGTTCGTTCAACGCCTGGCTGAGCATCATGCGGCACCGCACGATGACCCGGGTGCGGATGGACGCCAACTTCCGCACGGTCAAGGTGGTCGTCGGGCAGGCGGTCCGGCTCGGCGCCGCGCTCTCGCGCCGGACCGGGGCCGGTGAGGTCGTCACGATCGGCGTGGGCGACGTGCAGACGATCGCCGGCGCCCTGACCGTGGTCGGCCCGGGGGTGGGCGCCTGCGTCGCCTATCTGACGGTCGCCGCCGTGCTGGTCTCGGTCTCCCCGGTCCTCGCGGCCGTGGTCCTGCTCGGCATCCCGGCCATCGTCGTCCTCGTGGGCCCGTTCCTGTCCCGCCTCCAGGGCGCCGAGACGGAGTACCGCGACCGGCAGGGCGTCCTCACCGCCCGTATCGCCGACCTGGCGGGCGGCCTGCGCGTCCTCAACGGCCTCGGCGGCAAGTCCCTGGTCGCCGACGCCTTCCAGCGGGACTCCCAGCGCCTGCGGTCCCAGGGCTACCGGGTCGGCGCGGTCACGAGCTGGGTGCAGGCCCTCGGCGTCGGCCTGCCCACCCTGTTCCTCGCCGTGGTCACCTGGCTCGCGGCCCGGCTGGCCGCCCGGGGGGACATCACCGTGGGCGAGCTGGTGGCGGTGTACGGCTATGTCGCGGTCCTGGTCGGCCCGGTGGCGTTCTGGGTGGAGTGCGGGTACCAGCTGAGCCGGGGCGTGGTCGCGGCCCGGCGGGTCGTACGGTTCCTGCGCCTGGAGCCGCTGGAGGACCGGGGCACCCGGGACGCCCCGGCGGAACCCTCGGTCCTGCACGACCCGGAGTCGGGGGTGAGCATCCTGCCGGGCCAGCTGACGGCACTGGCCGCGGCACACCCCACGGACACGGCCGCGGTCCTGGACCGTCTGGCCCGCTACACCCCGTCGCGGGCGACCTGGGCCGGGGTCCCCGTGGACGAGATCAGGCTGCCCCAGGTCAGGGAGCACATCCTGCTGGCGGACCACGAGGCGGACCTGTTCGCGGGAAGCCTGCGCGAGGTGGTGGCGCCCCACAAGGGGAACTGCGCGGCCGGTCACAGCGCACTCGCGGCCGCCCTGCACGCGGCCGTGGCGGACGACATCGTGCAGGGCCTCCCCGACGGTCTCGACTCACCCGTCGACGCCCAGGCCCGCAACCTCTCCGGCGGCCAGCGCCAGCGCGTCCGGCTGGTCAGGGCCCTCCTCGCCGACCCGGAGGTCCTCCTGGCCGTGGAACCCACCTCCGCCCTGGACGCCCACACGGAAGCCCTCGTGGCCGAACGCCTCAAGCGCGCCCGTGACGGCCGCACCACAGCCGTCACCACCACCTCCCCTCTCGTCCTGGACCAGGCCGACACGGTCCTCTACCTGGTCGACGGCAAGCTCGCCGCGACCGGCACCCACCAGCAACTCCTCGGCACGGAACCGGGATACCGCGCCCTGGTCGCGCGAGACGTGGAGGTCGTGAAGTGAGCAGGGGTCACCTCCCCGTCGCCGATCAGGTCACCGTACGGCGGGCCGCCGGCCGGCTGGTCCGCAAGGACGCCCGCGCCTTCACCGCCGTCCTCGCCCTGAACTCCGCCGCCGCCCTCACCGGCCTCGCCGGGCCCTGGCTGCTGGGCCGGATCATCGACGAGGTACGTGCCGGCGCGGGCGTGTCCGCGGTGGACCGGCTCGCCGCCGTCCTCGTGGTGTGCGCGACCGGCCAGCTCCTCCTGGCCCGCTGGGCCCGCTATGTCGGCCACCGCTTCGGCGAGCGCACCCTGGCCCGCGTCCGCGAGGAGTTCGTGGACCGCACGCTCGCCCTGCCCGCCTCGGTCGTGGAACGCGCCGGCACCGGTGACCTCACCGCCCGGGGTACCGCCGACGTGGCCACCGTCGGCACCACGCTCCGCGACGCGGGCCCCGAACTGCTCATCAACTCCGTGCAGTTCCTGTTCCTGCTCGCCGCGGTGTTCGTGCTGGACCCGCTGCTCGGCGCGGTCGGCGTGTTCGGCCTGCTGCCCATCTGGTTCGTGCTGCGCTGGTACCTGCGCCGGGCGCGGGACGGTTACCTGGCCGAGGGCGAGGCCACCTCCGACGTCGCCGAGATCCTCGCGGCCACCGCGTCCGGGGCCCGCACGGTCGAGGCGCTGCGGCTTCAGGAGCGGCGCGTGCGGGCGAGCCGGGAGGCCCTCGACACGGCCCGCCGCACCCGTCTGTACACGCTCCACCTGCGCAGTGTGTTCTTCCCGGTGGTGGAGGTGGCGTACATCCTGCCGGTGGCCGGCGTGCTGCTGGTCGGCGGCGCCCTGCACGCGCGGGGCGTGCTGAGCCTGGGTTCGGTCGTGGCGGCCGCCCTGTATCTCCAGCAGTTGGTCACCCCGCTCGACCAGATCCTCGTGCGGGTCGAGCAACTCCAGTCCAGCGGGGCCTCGTTCGCCCGGGTGGAGGGCCTCGCCGCGGCCCCGCGGGCCGACTCCACGGACTCGCCCACCCCGGCCGGCGACCGTATCGACGTCACCGGTGTGCGCTACTCCTACGGCCGCGGCGGGGAGGTCCTGCACGGCGTCGACCTGACCGTGCGCCCCGGCGAACGGCTCGCGGTGGTCGGTCCGTCGGGCGCGGGGAAGACCACGCTCAGCAGACTGCTCGCCGGTGTCGACGCGCCCACGTCGGGCTCGGTGACCGTCGGGGGCGTACCCGTGGTCGGCCTGGGTCCCGAGCAGCTGCGCCGCCAGGTCGTCCTGGTCACCCAGGAGCACCATGTCTTCCTGGGCACGGTCCGCGACAACCTCCTCATCGCCGAACCCGGCGCCGGGGACAAGGAGTTGTGGGCCGCCCTGGCCGCTGTCGGGGCCGACGGGTGGGTGCGGGAGCTGCCCGAGGGGCTCGACACCCCGCTCGGCGAGGACGGTTGCCGTACGGACGGCTCGCAGGCGCAGCAGCTCGCCCTGGCCCGGGTGGTGCTGGCGGATCCGCACACGCTGATCCTCGACGAGGCGACCGCGCTGCTCGATCCCACGACCGCCCGGCACACCGAGCGCGCCCTGGGCGCCGTACTCGAAGGACGCACGGTCATCGCGATCGCGCACCGGCTGCACACCGCGCACGACGCCGACCGGGTGGCGGTGATGGAGAACGGCCTGCTCACCGAACTCGGCACGCACGAGGAGCTGGTGGCGGCGGGCGGGGCGTACGCGGCGCTGTGGGGGTCGTGGCACGGGGACCGGCCGCCGGTGCCCGGGCAAGGTGGCTCGTCCGCATAGCGAACATGAACTCCCGGACAACGAACGATTTCCGGCCAAGTTTCTGACGCGCTCCTGACAGTACGGGCTTTCCGGTGCCACTCTTCCCACGGCCGCCGCACAGCAACCTCACAGATCCCTCGCTGTGTTCCGATCCGCGGCCACCTGCACCTCGTTCCGCGTACCGCCCGGACGGTCGACCCACCGTCCGGTCTCCCCTGGCCGCGTGATCCGCGGCCGCGCAGAAGGAGTCAGTGTTGAGAGACCGTTCCTCCCACAGACGCACCCCCCACACCCTGCCCCGCAAGGCCGCCGCCGTGGCCCTTGTCGGCGTCTCGGCCCTGATCGCCGCGGCCGTCCAGTCGGGCGCCGCCACCGCAGCCCCGGAGAAGGCACCGTCGGCCGCGAGCAAGGTGATCCCGGGCGCCGAGTCCCTCAAGCTCAGCCCCGCCCAGCGCGCCGAGCTGATACGCCAGGCGAACGCCACGAAGGCGGACACCGCCAAGGACCTCGGCCTCGGCAGCAAGGAGCAGCTGGTCGTCCGTGACGTCGTCAAGGACGGCGACGGCACGCTGCACACCCGCTACGAGCGCACCTACGACGGCCTGCCCGTCCTCGGCGGCGACCTCGTCGTGGAGACCACGAAGTCGGGGGCGACCGAGGGGGTCGTCAAGGCGACGAACAAGACCATCAAGGTCGCCTCCGTGACCCCGAAGGTGACCGCCGCCAAGGCCACCGCGCAGGCGCTGAAGGCCGCGCAGGCCGCCGGCGCCGAGAAGGCCGACACCAACCGCGCCCCGCGCAAGGTGATCTGGGCCGGCAACGGCACCCCGACCCTGGCGTACGAGACGGTCGTCGGCGGTCTCCAGGAGGACGGCACGCCGAACGAGCTGCACGTGATCACGGACGCGGCGACCGGGGCGAAGCTCTACGAGTACCAGGCCATCGAGACCGGCACCGGCAACACCATGTACAGCGGAACGGTCACCCTCGGCACCACCCAGTCCGGGTCGACGTACAACCTGACCGACGGGGCGCGCGGCGGCCACAAGACGTACAACCTCAACCGCGGCACCTCCGGCACGGGCACCCTCTTCTCGGGCCCCGACGACGTGTGGGGCAACGGCAGCGCCTCCAACGCGGAGACGGCCGGCGCGGACGCGCACTACGGTGCCGCGCTCACCTGGGACTACTACAAGAACGTGCAGGGGCGTTCGGGCATCCGCGGTGACGGGGTCGGGGCGTACTCCCGGGTCCACTACGGCAACAACTACGTCAACGCGTTCTGGTCGGACAGCTGCTTCTGCATGACGTACGGCGACGGCTCGGGCAACACCCACCCGCTGACGTCGATCGACGTGGCCGGTCACGAGATGACCCACGGCGTCACGTCGAACACCGCGGGGCTCAACTACTCGGGCGAGTCCGGCGGTCTGAACGAGGCGACCTCCGACATCTTCGGCACGGCCGTCGAGTTCTACGCCAACAACTCCTCCGACGTCGGTGACTACCTCATCGGCGAGGAGATCGACATCAACGGCGACGGCACCCCGCTGCGCTACATGGACAAGCCCAGCAAGGACGGCGCGTCCAAGGACAGTTGGTACTCGGGGATCGGTTCGGTGGACGTCCACTACTCGTCCGGCCCGGCGAACCACTTCTTCTACCTCCTGTCGGAGGGCAGCGGCACCAAGACCATCAACGGTGTCACCTACAACTCCTCGACGTCGGACGGCCTTCCGGTCACCGGCATCGGCCGGGACAAGGCGGAGAAGATCTGGTTCCGCGCACTGACCACGAAGTTCACGTCGACGACGAACTACGCGGCGGCCCGCACCGGCACCCTCGCGGCGGCCGGTGAGCTGTACGGCACCACGAGCGCCGAGTACACGGCCGTGGCGAACGCCTGGGCGGGCGTGGCGGTCGGCTCGCGTCCCGGCGGCGGCGGTGGCGGCACCTCGTTCGAGTCGACCACCGACGTATCGATTCCGGACAACGGGGCGGCGGTCAACTCGCCGATCACCGTGTCGGGGCGTACGGGCAACGCGCCCTCGAACCTCGCGGTGTCGGTCGACATCGTGCACACCTACATCGGTGACCTCCGGGTGCAGCTGATCGCCCCCGACGGCACGGCGTACACGCTGAAGGCGTACGGGACCGGCGGCAGCACCGACAACCTCAACACCACGTACACGGTGAACGCCTCCTCCGAGGTCGCCAACGGGACCTGGCAGTTGCGGGTCCAGGACAACGCGGCCCAGGACACCGGTTACATCAACAGCTGGAAGCTGACCTTCCCGTAGGTCGCTCCGGCCCGGACAGGGCGCCGTCCCGGTGGTTCGACTCCCCGGGGCGGCGCCCTCTTTTTGCCATCCCATGACTGACGGGTTGTTGGGGCTTTGCCCAGCTCAAGTCGCTTTACATTGCTGCAATGTTCACCTGTTGGTCGACTTTCGGCCAACATCACATCGGGGTCATGACATGTACGCGCCTTGATGCCACGCTTCCTCACAACCGCCGCACAACTTCACTGCCACCCCGGAAGGCACCCCACGCCCTCCGGGCTCCCCCACGAAGGAGCTTGTGTGACCCCCCTCTACGCGCGTCACAAGCGCACCACCCTGGCCATCGCCACCGCCGTCGCGGCCGGGGCCCTGCTCACCACCGGTCTGACCACCGGAAGTGCCGCCGCCGTGACCCCGGCCGAAGGCACCGGCACGGCAACCCTCGCGGGTGCCCCGGTCCAGCTCTCCGCGGCCGCGCGCACGTCCCTCATCAAGGAGCAGCAGGCCGACGCCGGGACCACGGCCCGGGAGATAGGCCTCGGCGCCAAGGAGAAGCTGGTCGTCAAGGACGTCGTCAGAGACGCCGACGGCACGGTCCACACCCGTTACGAGCGCACCTACGAGGGCCTGCCCGTCCTCGGCGGCGACCTGGTCGTCCACGAGTCGAAGTCCGGTACGACCGAGGGCGTCTCCAAGGCGACGGCCAAGACCATCAAGGTCGCCTCCCTGACCCCGAAGGTCACCGTCGCCAAGGCGGAGACCCAGGCGCTGAGCGCTGCCAAGGCCGCGGGTTCCGACAAGACCGCCGCCGACGGCGCCCGCAAGGTCGTCTGGGCCGCCTCCGGCAGCCCTGTCCTCGCCTACGAGACGATCGTCGGCGGCTTCCAGGACGACGGCACGCCGAGCCGGCTCCACGTCATCACCGACGCGGCCACCGGCAAGAAGCTCTACGAGTACCAGGACATCGAGAACGCGACCGGCACCGGCAAGAGCCTGTACTCGGGCACGGTCAGCCTGGAGACGACCCTGTCGGGCTCGACGTACCAGCTGACCGACGGCACCCGCGGCGGCCACAAGACGTACAACAAGGCGCACGGCACCAGCTCCTCCGCGGGCACCCTGTTCACGGACGCCGACAACGTCTGGGGCACCGGCGCGGCCTCCAGCTCCACCACCGACCAGACGGCGGCCGTCGACGCCGCCTACGGCGCGGCGGAGACCTGGGACTTCTACAAGTCCACCTTCGGCCGCAGCGGCATCAAGAACAACGGTGTCGCGGCCTACTCCCGGGTCCACTACGGCAACCAGTACGTCAACGCGTTCTGGGACGACAGCTGCTTCTGCATGACGTACGGCGACGGCGAGGGCAACGTCAACCCGCTGACCTCGCTGGACGTGGCCGGCCACGAGATGAGCCACGGCGTCACCTCGAACACGGCGGGCCTGAACTACTCCGGCGAGTCCGGCGGCCTCAACGAGGCGACCTCGGACATCTTCGGCACGGGCGTGGAGTTCTACGCCGCCAACTCCAACGACGTCGGTGACTACCTCATCGGCGAGGAGATCGACATCAACGGCGACGGCACCCCGCTGCGCTACATGGACAAGCCCAGCAAGGACGGCGGCTCGGCCGACTACTGGTCCTCCTCCGTCGGCAGCAAGGACGTCCACTACTCGTCCGGCGTCGCGAACCACTTCTTCTACCTCCTCGCGGAGGGCAGCGGCGCCAAGACGATCAACGGCGTGTCCTACAACTCGCCCACGTCCAACGGCTCCACGGTCACCGGCATCGGCCGCGCCAAGGCGCTGCAGATCTGGTACAAGGCGCTGACGACGTACTTCACGTCGACGACCAACTACAAGGCGGCCCGCACGGGCACGCTCTCGGCGGCGTCGGCCCTGTACGGCTCCACCAGCACCGAGTACAAGGCGGTGGCGGCGGCCTGGTCCGCGGTCAACGTGAGCTAGTCACGAGTGGCTGAACGGGCGGTACCCGGGACGAAGGCATTCCCGGGTACCGCCCTACTCTTGGGTCCCATGTCCTTCACGTACGACGACGTCGGCGCCACCCGGCGGAGCGGCTTCTGCCCGCCCGGCTTCCACCCCCTGCACGTCCGCACGCGCATAGGCGAGGGCCACGACGTCTTCCGGAAGGCCTCCGAGGCGGTCCTGACCTGGGAGATGCACCGCGCCCTGGGCGTCGGCATAGACGCCACCGCGGACCGCGCGGCCCCCGACGTGGACGTCACGGTCACCCTGGCCGGCGTCATCAAGGCTCCGTGCCGAGTCGTCTGGACGGTCGAGGAACACCGCCGCGCGGGCTGGGCCTACGGCACCCTGACCGGCCACCCCGAATGCGGCGAGGAGTCCTTCGTCGTCGACCGCACGGGCGACGGCACGGTATGGCTGACGGTCTCCGCCTTCAGCAAGGGCGCGAAGTGGTACTCCCGGGCGGGGGGTGCGGCGACCCGGGGACTCCAGCACGCCTACGCACGGCGGTGCGGGTCCGTCCTGCGCAGGCTGTGCGGCGGAGAGGACGCGGGCTGAGCGCAGCGGCCCGGCCCGCGCCCCGCACCGCTCACCGCATCAGCACCCCCGCCCCCTCCACCACGTCCTCCGACGGCACCGTCACCATTCCCAGTTCCGTGGCCGAGGCCAGGAGGCGGTGGGAGGGGAGGATGCGGACCGTGTAGCCGAAGGGGCCCGTGCGGTCCAGGGACAGGGGGCCCTCGTACACCCAGCGGCCCTCCTGGTCCGGGCCGCCCACCGGCTTCAGCGGGACCGTCGCCGCGTCCGCGATGCGGTCCTCCTCGTCCACGCGGCCGGAGACCGCCTGGACCTCCACGTCGTCGGGGCCGAGGTCGCCGAGGCCGACACGGACCCGCAGGCCCAGTGTGGTGCCGAGTTCGGCCGTGGTCGTCGCGGCCGTGGTCTCCACGTGGTCGACCGTCACGCCCTGCCACTGCGCCCGCACCCTGGCCTTCCACTCCGCCAGCTCGCGCGCCGCGTCCGGGCCCATCGCGCGGTGGGCGTGCGCCGCGGGGGCGTAGAGGCGTTCCACGTACTCCCGGACCATGCGGCCGGCCAGGACCTTCGGGCCCAGCAGGGTGAGCGTCTGGCGGACCATCTCGATCCAGCGGTCGGGCAGGCCGCCCTGGCCCCGCTCGTAGAAGCGCGGGGTCACCCGCTGTTCCAGGAGGTCGTAGAGGGCGTCGGCCTCTATGTCGTCGCGGCGGTCGGGGTCGGTGCCCACGCCGTCGGCGCTCGGGATCGCCCAGCCGAAGTCGGGCTGGAACCACTCGTCCCACCAGCCGTCGAGGACGGAGAGGTTCAGGCAGCCGTTCAGCGCCGCCTTCATCCCCGAGGTACCGCACGCCTCCAGGGGGCGCAGCGGGTTGTTGAGCCAGATGTCGCAGCCCGGGTACAGCTTCTGCGCCATCGCCATGCCGTAGTCGGGCAGGAAGACGATCCGGTGGCGGACCCGCGGGTCGTCGGCGAACCGCACCAGCTCCTGGACCAGCCGCTTGCCGCCGTCGTCCGCCGGGTGCGCCTTGCCCGCGACCACGATCTGGATCGGCCGTTCGGGGTGCAGCAGCAGGTCCATCAGCCGGTCGCGGTCGCGGAGCATGAGGGTGAGCCGCTTGTACGACGGGACGCGGCGGGCGAATCCGATGGTGAGGACGTCGGGGTCCAGCACCCCGTCGATCCAGCCCAACTCCGCGGTACCGGCACCCCGTTGCCGCCAGGAGGCGCGCAGCCGGTCCCGCACCTCCAGCACCAGCTGCTCGCGCAGTGAGCGGCGCAGATCCCAGATGTCCTGGTCGGGGATGTCCCCCACGGCGTCCCAGCGGTCCGAGCCGCCGACGGTCAGCGCGTCCTCGGTGCGCTGGGCGCCGATCTGCCGGGCCCCGAGCCGGAACACCTCGGGCGCCACCCAGGTCGGCGCGTGCACCCCGTTGGTCACGGAGGTGATCGGCACCTCCTCCGGATCGAATCCCGGCCAGAGTCCGGAGAACATCTCCCGGCTGACCTGTCCGTGCAACAGGGAGACCCCGTTGGCGCGTTGGGCCAGCCGCAGGCCCATCACCGCCATGTTGAAGAGGTTGGGTTCGCCGCCCGGGTAGGTCTCCATGCCGAGGGCGAGGATGCGGCCCACGTCCATGCGCGGGAGCTCGGCGTCGGGGCCGAAGTGCCGGGCGACCAGTTCCCGGTCGAAGCGGTCGATGCCGGCCGGGACGGGGGTGTGCGTGGTGAACACGGTTCCCGCCCGGACCGCCTCCAGACCGGCGTCGAAGTCCAGCCCCTGGTCGCAGAGTTCGGCGATGCGCTCCAGACCGAGGAACCCGGCGTGCCCCTCGTTGGTGTGGAAGACCTCGGGTTCGGCGTGGCCGGTCAGCCGGCAGTACGTCCGTACCGCGCGCACGCCCCCTATGCCGAGGAGCATCTCCTGCAACAGCCGGTGTTCGCTGCCGCCGCCGTACAACCGGTCGGTCACCCCGCGTTCGCCGAGGTCGTTCTCCTCGACGTCTGAGTCCAGCATCAGCAGGGGCACGCGGCCGACCTGGGCGAGCCAGATCCGGGCGTGCAACTGCCGGCCGCCGGGCAGGGCCAGCGACACCTGGGCCGGGGTGCCGTCGGCCTCCCGCAGCAGCGCCACCGGCAGCTCGTTGGGGTCCAGGACCGGGTAGTGCTCCTGCTGCCAGCCGTCCCGGGACAGCGACTGGCGGAAGTAGCCGTGGCGGTACAGCAGACCCACGCCGATCAGCGGTACGCCCAGGTCACTGGCGGCCTTCAGATGGTCGCCCGCCAGGATTCCCAGACCGCCGGAGTACTGCGGCAGCGCGGCCGTGATGCCGAACTCGGGCGAGAAGTAGGCGACGGCGGCGGGGAGTTCACCGGTGTGGGCCTGGTACCAGCGCTGACCGGTGACGTAGTCGTGGAGGTCGTCGGCGACGGCGGTGAGCCGGCGCAGGAAGCGGTGGTCCTCGGCGAGCTCGGCGAGCCGGGCGGGGCGCACGCTGCCGAGCAGCCGTACGGGATCACCGCCCGACGCGGCCCAGTGCTCGGGATCGACGGACTGGAACAGATCGCGGGTCTCCGCGTGCCAGGACCAGCGCAGATTGCGCGCGAGGTCGCTCAGGGGCCGCAGGGCATCGGGGAGTACGGGTCGGACGGTGAATCGACGGATCGCCTTCACATTCCACCTCGGCGAGCAAGCGGAGTGGGACGCACGGCGGTGTGCGTCCCGTCTTCAGCCTCGACGGTAACCGTGCGGAGGGCTCGTCACCACGGCGCACTTGTCGGCAGAAGGCCGTGTCGCCGCCAAGCCGTTCCGCATCGAACAGTCCGGAAATCGCCGCAACCGCACCACGTCCCCCATAGCCGATATGGCCGATTACACCCCCTCAGGCGTCCTTGTGGTACTTCACCCCGCACGAAAGGCTTTCCCAGGGCGTACCCGCCGACGCCGGGTTCATCCGGCGGACCACGGCTGCCGTACGCCGTGTTGAGGAGGGGAACTCAAGTCATGGCACGGACGCGAGACCGGCGTCTGCGCCGGGTGGGGAGCCTGACCGCGGTGAGCTGTGCCGTCGCGCTTTCGGCCATCTCCCTGCCCGCGCACGCCGTACCGGAGGGGCGGATACTCGGCGCCGGAGTGGCCGGTTCCGTCAGCGGGAGTTACCTGGTGACGCTCCAGGGGGGAACGGAGGCCCGGTCGGCGGCCGGAAAGGACCTAGCCGAGAAGTACGGGGCGAGAATCAGCCATACCTACGGCACGGTACTCAACGGCTACGCGATCCGGGCCGACGAGAGACAGGCCCGGCGGCTCGCCGCGGACGCCCGGGTCGCCTCGGTCGTCCAGGACACCCGGGTGACCCTGGAGGGCACCCGCAGGAACCCGCCGTCCTGGGGCCTCGACCGTGTCGACCAGCCGAGGCGGCCGCTGGACAGGTCCTACACCTGGCCGCGGTCCGCGGGCGCCGGGACGACGGTGTACGTGATCGACACCGGCATCCGGATCTCGCACCGGGACTTCGGGGGGCGGGCGCACTACGGCTGGGACTTCGTCGGCGGCGACCGGTCGGCCGGCGACGGCAACGGCCACGGCACCCACGTGGCGGCCACCGTCGCGGGCACCGGGTACGGCGTCGCCAAGAAGGCCGAGGTGGTGGCCGTACGCGTCCTCGACAACGCCGGATCGGGTACGACCGCGCAGGTCATCGCCGGTGTCGAGTGGGTGACGAAGCACGCGCGGAAACCGGCGGTCGCCAACCTCAGCCTGGGCGGCGCCCACAGCGCCCCGCTGGACGCCGCCGTACGCACCTCCATCGCGTCCGGGGTGACCTACACGGTCGCCGCGGGCAACGACCGACTGCCCGCCGGTCTCTACTCGCCCGCGGGCGTACCCCAGGCGATCACGGTCGGGGCGACCGACACCGCCGACCGGCGGGCGGGCTTCTCCAACTACGGCTCGGCCCTCGACCTGTTCGCCCCGGGAGTCTCGATCACCTCGGCGGGCATCACCGGCGACACCGCCAGGGCGACGTATTCGGGCACGTCGATGGCGGCACCGCACGCGGCGGGGGCGGCCGCACTGTACCTGGCCGACCACCCGAGGGCTACTCCGGCACAGGTCGGCAAAGTCCTGGTGAAACTGGCGGCCACCGGGAAGGTGTCCGGTCGGGGACCCGGTTCGCCGGACAAGCTGCTCCAGGTGCCCGGCTCCTAGGGGAAGCGTCCGCAAACCGGTCCCGTTCGGCCAGAACAGGACCGGTTTTGTGTAAAGACATACGCGTGAGTAGTTAGCAAAGTGCCGGATTGCCCACCCGAATAGGGTGGGAAGGCTCCTGCGGTACACAGCACGGACAGCTTCACCGGTACGCCACGCAGGAGCCCCTCCCCACAGCCATCCGCCCACCCGAAGTTGACGCGGACAGGAGCGGTCATGCCCGCCACGCACCACTCGTCAGCACCCCTGACGACCAGCACCGACGCATCCACCACGCGCCCCGCCGACCCCGGACCACCGCCTCAGGAGCGACCCTCCGCGCAGGCGGGACCGGCTACGGCCGTCGGGCGCATACCCGTCCTCGACGTCCGCCCGGTCGTCCAGCGCGGACGCCGGCCCGCCAAGGCGGTCACCGGCGAGACGTTCGAGATCTCGGCCACCGTGTTCCGTGAGGGGCATGACGCGGTCGCCGCCAATGTCGTACTGAAGGATCCGGAAGGCCGCGCCGGACCCTGGACCCCGATGCGGGAACTGGCCCCGGGCACCGACCGCTGGGGTGCCACCGTCACCGCGGGCGCACCCGGGCTGTGGAGCTTCACCGTCGAGGCCTGGGGCGATCCCGTCACCACCTGGCGGCACCACGCCCAGATCAAGATCCCGGCCGGCATGGACACCGAGCTGGTCCTGGAGGAGGGCGCCCGCCTCTACGAACGGGCCGCGGCCGGTGTCCCCGACGACGGGCGCAACGGCGTGATCCTGGCGGCCGTCCGCGCCCTCCGCGACGAGAGCCGGCCGGCCGCCGCCCGCCTCGCCGCCGCGCTGACGCCCGAGGTGGACGCGGTGCTGGAGCGCTATCCGCTGCGGGAGTTGATCACGGCGTCGGAGTCGTTGCCGCTGCTGGTGGAGCGGGAGCGGGCGTTGTTCGGGTCGTGGTACGAGTTCTTCCCGCGGTCGGAGGGCACCCCGGAGCGGCCGCACGGCACGTTCCGTACGGCGGCGCGCCGGTTGCCGGCGATCGCGGCGATGGGCTTCGACGTGGTGTACCTGCCGCCGATCCATCCGATCGGGACGACGTTTCGCAAGGGCCGCAACAACACGCTCTCCGCCGGGCCCGAGGACGTGGGGGTGCCGTGGGCGATCGGCTCGCCGGAGGGCGGGCACGACGCCGTCCACCCGGATCTGGGCACGATCGAGGACTTCGACTGGTTCGTGCAGCAGGCGGCCGAGCAGGGTCTGGAGATCGCGCTGGACTTCGCGTTGCAGTGCTCGCCGGACCATCCGTGGGTGCACAAGCATCCGGAGTGGTTCCACCACCGCCCGGACGGGACGATCGCGTATGCGGAGAACCCGCCGAAGAAGTACCAGGACATCTATCCGATCGCCTTCGACGCGGATCTGGAGGGGCTGATCGCGGAGACCTGCAGGGTGCTGCGGCACTGGATGGGTCACGGGGTGCGGATCTTCAGGGTGGACAACCCGCACACCAAGCCGGTGGTGTTCTGGGAGCGGGTGATCGCCGACATCAACGCCACCGACCCGGATGTGATCTTCCTTGCGGAGGCGTTCACGCGGCCGGCGATGATGCACACCCTGGCGCAGATCGGTTTCCAGCAGTCGTACACCTACTTCACCTGGCGCAACACCAAGGAGGAGCTGACCGAGTACCTGACGGAGCTCTCGGGTGAGGCGGCCTCCTACATGCGGCCGAACTTCTTCGCCAACACCCCCGACATCCTGCACGCCTTCCTCCAGCACGGCGGCCGGAACGCGTTCGCGCTGCGCGCGGTGCTGGCCGCGACGCTCTCGCCGACCTGGGGCATCTACTCCGGCTACGAACTCGCCGAGAACACCCCGCTGCGCGAGGGCAGCGAGGAGTACCTCGACTCGGAGAAGTACCAGCTCAAGACCCGCGACTGGGACACCCCCGACTCCCTCGCCCCCCTGATCACCCAGCTCAACACCACCAGGCGGGAGAACCCGGCCCTACGGCAGCTGCGCGACCTGCACTTCCACCACGCCGACAAGGACGAGGTGATCGTGTACTCGAAGCGGAGCGGCTCGAACACGGTTCTGGTGGTCGTGAACCTCGACCCGCACCACACCCAGGAGGCGACGGTCTCGTTGGACATGCCGCAACTCGGCCTGGACTGGCACGAGTCGGTGCCGGTGCGCGACGAGCTCACCGGCGAGACCTATCACTGGGGCAGGGCGAACTACGTGCGTCTACAGCCGGGCGGGGCACATGTCCTCGTGGTCGGCCGGGGGTCCGGGGGTCATCCCCCGGGTGAGCACAGCACCGTCCTGCGACCGTCCACCCCGCAGATCGGAGGGTCACCCACAACATGATCGTCAACGAGCCCGTCCACGACACCTTCGAGGACACCCCCGCCAAGGACCGGGACCCGGACTGGTTCAAGCGGGCCGTCTTCTACGAGGTCCTGGTCCGCTCCTTCCAGGACAGCAACGGCGACGGCATCGGCGACCTCAAGGGCCTGACCGCCAAACTGGACTACCTCCAGTGGCTGGGCATCGACTGCCTGTGGCTGCCGCCCTTCTTCAAGTCACCGCTCAGAGACGGCGGGTACGACGTCTCGGACTACACCGCCGTGCTGCCGGAGTTCGGTGACCTCGCCGACTTCGTGGAGTTCGTCGACGCCGCCCACCAGCGCGGCATGCGCGTGATCATCGACTTCGTCATGAACCACACCAGCGACCAGCACCCGTGGTTCCAGGAGTCCCGCAAGGACCCCGACGGCCCCTACGGCGACTACTACGTGTGGGCGGACGACGACAAGCAGTTCCAGGACGCGCGGATCATCTTCGTCGACACCGAGGCCTCCAACTGGACCTTCGACCCGGTCCGCAAGCAGTACTTCTGGCACCGCTTCTTCTCCCACCAGCCGGACCTCAACTACGAGAACCCGGCCGTCCAGGAGGAGATGATCTCCGCCCTGCGGTTCTGGCTGGACCTGGGCATCGACGGCTTCCGGCTGGACGCGGTGCCGTACCTGTACCAGGAGGAGGGCACCAACTGCGAAAACCTTCCGGCAACCCATGAGTTCCTCAAGCGGGTCCGCAAGGAGATCGACGCGTCCTACCCGGACACGGTGATCCTGGCGGAGGCGAACCAGTGGCCGGAGGACGTCGTCGACTACTTCGGCGACTACGAGTCCGGCGGCGACGAGTGCCACATGGCCTTCCACTTCCCGGTCATGCCCCGCATCTTCATGGCGGTGCGCCGCGAGTCCCGCTACCCCGTCTCGGAGATCCTGGCCAAGACCCCGGCCATCCCGCAGAACTGCCAGTGGGGCATCTTCCTGCGCAACCACGACGAGCTGACCCTCGAAATGGTCACCGACGAGGAACGCGACTACATGTGGGCCGAGTACGCGAAGGACCCGCGTATGCGCGCCAACATCGGCATCCGCCGCCGGCTCGCCCCGCTCCTCGACAACGACCGCAACCAGATCGAGCTGTTCACGGCTCTCCTGCTGTCCCTGCCCGGCTCGCCGATCCTCTACTACGGCGACGAGATCGGCATGGGCGACAACATCTGGCTCGGCGACCGCGACGCCGTCCGCACCCCGATGCAGTGGACACCGGACCGTAACGCGGGATTTTCCTCCTGTGACCCCGGGCGGCTCTATCTGCCGACCATCATGGACCCGGTCCACGGCTACCAGGTCACCAACGTCGAGGCGTCGATGGCGTCGCCCTCGTCGTTGCTGCACTGGACCCGCCGGATGATCGAGATCCGCAAGCAGAACCCCGCGTTCGGTCTCGGCTCCTACACCGAGCTGCCGTCCTCGAACCCGGCGGTGCTGGCCTTCCTGCGGGAGTACGAGGACGACCTGGTCCTGTGCGTCCACAACTTCTCCCGGTTCGCGCAGCCCACGGAACTGGACCTGAGCGCCTTCAACGGACGGCACCCGGTCGAGCTGTTCGGCGGGGTGCGCTTCCCGGCCATCGGTGATCTGCCGTACCTGCTGACCCTCGGCGGGCACGGTTTCTACTGGTTCCGGCTCCGCAAGGA
This sequence comes from Streptomyces sp. NRRL B-24085, assembly GCF_001282115.1. Taxonomy (GTDB): domain Bacteria; phylum Actinomycetota; class Actinomycetes; order Streptomycetales; family Streptomycetaceae; genus Streptomyces. Next base: position 26,522 of record NZ_LJBR01000015.1, read on the forward strand.
CGCCGCGTAGCCGACGAGGACCCCGGGCGGGGCGTTTCCACCGGCCCGCCCGGGGCACGCATCAGTAGCACCCCGACCAGCCAGCCCGGGGAAAGGACGCCACCATGTCGGAAGCCGTGACCCGTACCGCCACGACAAGTACAGGCATCCTCGCCTCCCTCGATCCACTCCTGCGCGAGTGGCTGCCACGGCAGCGCTGGTTCGCGGGCAAGGGACGCCCGGTCACCGGTTTCTCCCTGGTGGCGGTCACCGAGCTGCTGCCGCCCACCGCCAAGCTCGGCCTGTACCACCTGCTGGTCCGGGCCCACCAGCCGCTCGCCGTGGGCGCCCCGCCGCACCCCGGCGACTGCTACCAGCTCCTCATAGGCGTGCGCGAGGCGCTGCCGCCCCGGCTGGCGCCCGCGCTGATCGGCCATGTCGAGGAGGGCCCGCTCACCGGCCGTACCGCGTACGACGCCCTCCACGACCCGCTGCCCGCCGAACTGCTCCTGGAGGCGATCCGCTCCGGGAGCCGGATCGGCGGGCTGCGTTTCGAGCGGGACCCGCACCAGGAGATACGGGAGGGCCTGGTGGCCCGGGTGATGACCGCCGAGCAGTCGAACTCGTCGATCGTCTACGGAGATACGTTCATCCTGAAACTCCTGCGCCGGGTCGTGCCCGGCGTCAACCCCGACCTGGAGCTGCCGCTGGCGCTGGCACGCGAGGGCTGCCCCCGGGTGCCCGCGCCGACGGGGTGGCTGCGGGCGGAGCTGGCGGGCGAGCCGTACACCCTCGGCGTGCTCCAGCCCTTCGTGCAGGGCGCCTCGGACGGCTGGGAGCTGGCCCTGCGGGAACTCGCCAAGGGCGAGGACTTCAGTGCCGAGGCGCACGCGCTCGGGCGGGCCACCGCCGAGGTGCACACCGCGCTCGCGCGGGCCCTGCCGACCGTGACGCTGGGCCACCAGCAGATGCAACCGCTGGTCGACGGCATGATCGAACGGCTGGAGGCGGCCGTCCAGGCGGTGCCCGCACTCCGCCCGCACGCGCCCGGGCTGCGTTCCGCGTTCACCGCGCTGGGCGATCTCGCCGCCGAGGGCGGCACCTGGACCGCCCAGCGCATCCACGGCGACCTCCACCTCGGACAGTGCCTGCGCTCGGCCGCCGGGCACTGGTCGCTGATCGACTTCGAGGGCGAGCCGTCCAAACCGCTCGCCGAACGCCGGCTGCCGCAGCCCACGGCCCGGGACGTCGCCGGGATGCTGCGCTCCTTCGACTACGCGGCACACTCCACCGACCTGCCGGTACCGGGCTGGGCCGATGCCTGCCGGGCCGCGTACTGCTCCGGATACGCCGAGGTCAGCGGTGTGGACCCGCGGACCGATCCGGTGCTGCTGCGCGCGTACGAGACCGACAAGGCGATCTACGAGGTCGTCTACGAGGCCCGGCACCGGCCGGACTGGCTCCAGGTGCCGATGGCCGCGGTCGCGCGGTACGCCACGACCGACCTGATCTGACCGACCCGACTCCCGCCGAGGAGGCTCCACCTCGTGACTCCGCCCACCCCCAGCGGTTCGGACCCGAAGAAGACTGCGCAGAAGAAGGCCGCGGAGAAGACAGTGACGAAGAAGGCGTCGGCGAAGAAGGCGGAGCCGGTGGCCAGGAAGGCACCCGCGAAGAAGGCGGGCACCGGGAAGACCGGTGTCGGCGCCGCGGCGGCGGAAACGGCCCGGGCCGTGAAAGCCGGCGCCGAGAAGGTCGGCGCCGAGGCGGCCGACGCCGTCAAGGCCGTGGCCAAGAGGAGCGGCGGCGGGAAGGCCGCGGCGAAGAAGACGGGTGCCGGAAAGGCCGTGGCCAAGAAGGCGCTGGTCAGGGAGGCCGCCGTCGACACGTCTGTCGTGAAGAAGGCGGCCGCGAAGAAGGCCGCGGCGAAGAAGGCCCCCGCGAAGAAGACAGCGGCCCAGAGGACAGCCGTGAAGAAGACCGCTGCGAAGAAGTCCGCGGTGGCGGAGGTGGCCGCCGAGAAGACGGCACCGCCGACGGTGGCCGCCGGGAACCTCGTGGAGCCGGCCGCGGTGGCGGAGACGGCCGCCCCCGCCGCGGTCCAGCCGCCGGAGACACCCGTCTCGCCCGCCCTGGACGCCGGTGACCGGGAGCGGCTGCTCTCCGCCACGCACCACGACCCGCACGGCGTGCTCGGCGCGCACCCGGTGCCCGGCGGGGTGGCCTTCCGGGTGTTCCGTCCGTACGCTCTGGCCGTCACGGTCGTGGCCGAGGAGGTACGGGCCGAACTGCACGACGACGGCGACGGCTTCTTCTCCGGTCTGCTGCCGCTGCGGGAGGTCCCCTCCTACCGGCTGCTCATCACGTACGCGGAGACGGTCCAGGACACCGAGGACGCGTACGCCTTCCTGCCCGCGCTCGGCGACCTCGACCTGCATCTGATCGGCGAGGGCCGGCACGAGCAGCTGTGGACGGCGCTGGGCGCGCAGCCCATGACCCACCAGGGGGTGGCGGGGACCCGCTTCACGGTGTGGGCGCCGAACGCGCGCGGGGTACGGGTGGCCGGCACCTTCAACTTCTGGGACCCCTCGGCGTTCGCGATGCGCTCGCTCGGTGGCACCGGGGTGTGGGAGCTGTTCGTGCCCGGTGTCGGCGAGGGTGAGCTGTACAAGTTCGAGATCACCCGCGCCGACGGCTCCAAGACCCTGCGCGCGGACCCGCTGGCCCGCCGCACGGAGGTCCCGCCGAACACCTCCTCGATCATCCACGCCTCGCACCACGAGTGGCAGGACCAGGAGTGGCTGGCGAACCGGGCGGCCGGAGCCCCGGCCCACGAGGCCCCCTTCTCGGTCTACGAGATCCATCTGCCGTCCTGGCGACCGGGCCTGACGTACCGTCAACTCGCGGAGCAGCTCCCCGCGTACGTCAAGGACCTGGGCTTCACCCACGTCGAGCTGATGCCGGTGGCCGAGCACCCCTTCGGCGGCTCCTGGGGCTACCAGGTCACCGGGTTCTACGCACCCACGGCACGCCTCGGCACCCCCGACGACTTCAAGTACCTCGTCGACGCCCTCCACCAGGCCGGCATCGGTGTCCTGATGGACTGGGTGCCGGCGCACTTCCCGCGCGACGACTGGGCGCTCGCCGAGTTCGACGGCCGGCCCCTGTACGAGCACGAGGACCCGCTGCGCTCGGCCCACCCCGACTGGGGGACGCTGGAGTTCGACTACGGGCGCCGGGAGGTGCGCAACTTCCTGGTGGCGAACGCCATCTACTGGTGCGAGGAGTTCCACATCGACGGGCTGCGCGTCGACGCGGTCGCCTCGATGCTCTACCTCGACTACTCGCGCGAGCCGGGCCAGTGGGTCCCGAACGTGCACGGCGGCCGGGAGAACCTGGACGCGGTGGACTTCCTCCAGGAGATGAACGCGACGGTGTACCGGCGGGTCCCGGGCGTGGTGACGATCGCGGAGGAGTCGACGGCGTGGGACGGCGTGACGCGCGCGACGCACCACATGGGCCCCGGGGGCTTCGGCGGTCTCGGCTTCGGCCTGAAGTGGAACATGGGCTGGATGCACGACTCGCTGGACTACATGGCCCACGAGCCGGTGCACCGCAAGTACCACCACCACGAGATGACGTTCTCGATGGTGTACGCGTACAGCGAGAACTACGTCCTGCCGATCTCCCACGACGAGGTCGTCCACGGCAAACGCTCACTGGTGTCGAAGATGCCGGGCGACTGGTGGCAGCAGCGCGCCAACCTCCGCGCCTACCTGGCCTTCATGTGGGCGCACCCCGGCAAGCAACTCCTGTTCATGGGGCAGGAGTTCGCCCAGGGCGCGGAGTGGTCCGAGGCGCACGGCCCGGACTGGTGGCTGCTGGATCCGGCGTACGGCGCGGAGGGGGACCACCGCGGCGTCCGTGACCTGGTCCGCGACCTGAACAGCGTGTACCGCCACACCCCGGCCCTCTGGCAGCGCGACACGGACCCCTCGGGCTTCCAGTGGATCGTCGGCGACGCCGCCGAGGACAACGTCTTCGCCTTCCTGCGCTACGACGCCGACGGATCCCCCCTGCTGTCGGTCTCCAACCTCGCCCCCGTGGTCCGCCCCGGTTACCGCCTGGGCGCCCCGGACGACGTCCCGGCCTGGCTGGAGACCCTGAACACGGACGGCGCCCGGTACGGCGGCGGTGACGTCACCAACCCGGACGTGATCAAACCGGACCCCCAGGGCTGGCACGGCCGCCCGGCCAGCATCCAGCTCACCTTGCCACCCCTGGCCACGGTGTGGCTGCGGCCGGCCTGACCGAGGACACCGGAGCGGACCCGCGGGGGTCCGCTCCGGCACGTCGGGCGCCATCGTGAGAACCGAAGTGACACCTGCCGCTCAGGTGGTGGCCAGCGCCTTCGGCAGGCGGCCCGTGTGCAGTACCCCCAGGCGCTGGGTCGCCCGGGTCAGGGCCACGTACAGGTCGCTCGTGCCGTACAGGGCCGGCTCGACCACGAGGACCGAGTCGAACTCGAGTCCCTTCGACTGGCGGGGGTCCAGGAGGACGACGGTCCGCGTCAGGTCCGGTTCCGCGCCCGCCGTGACGCCGTCGAGCCGGGCCGCGAGCCTGCGGTGCAGATGGCGCGGGGCGATGACCGCGAGCCGACCCTCGGCGGGGGTCAGCTCCTCCACCGCCTCCGCGACCGCGCCGGGCAGGTCGTCGGTGGCGCGCACCCAGGGCCGTACACCGGTGGAACGGACCGAACTCGGGGGTTCGAAGCCGGGGTCCTCGGCGCGTACGACGGCCGCCGCGAGCTCCATGATCTCGGCCGGGGTGCGGTAGTTGACGCCGAGCCTCGCGTGTTCCCAGCGGTCCTGGACGTACGGCTGAAGGATCTGCTGCCACGAGCCCACGCCCGCCGCCTCCGCGGTCTGCGCCGGGTCGCCGACCAGGGTCATCGAGCGGGTCGGGCTGCGCCGCATGAGCAACCGCCAGGCCATCGGTGACAGTTCCTGCGCCTCGTCGACGATGATGTGCCCGAACGCCCAGGTGCGGTCGGCCGCCGCGCGCTCGGCGGCGCTGCGGTGGTCGTCCTCCTCCTGCCGCTCGGCGAACCGCTCGGCGTCGATGATGTCGTGCGCGGACAGGACCTCGGAGTCCTCCTCGTCCTTGTCGTCGAACTCGTAGGTGCGCGAGGCGTACGACACGTCGAGCACGCCCTGCGCGTAGGCGACCTGGGTCTCGCGCTCGCGCTCGGCCCGGGCCCGCGCCGACCGCTCGTCCACACCGAGGAGTTCGGCCGCCTCGTCGAGCAGGGGCACGTCCGCCACGGTCCAGCCGCGGGTCACCGGGCGGCGGATGGCGGCCGCGTCCTCGTCGGGGAGGTAGCCGACCGGGTCGGCGAGGAAGTCGGCGACCAGCCGCTGCGGGGTCAGGCGCGGCCACAGCTGGTCGATGGCGGCCCAGACCTCGGGGTTCTCGGCGAGTTCGTCGCGGATCTGGGTGATGTCGCTCGGGTCCAGCAGGTTCGTGCCGTCGAACGGGTCCGTGCCGATGCGTTCGGCGACCATGTCGGTGAGCGTGTTCAGGATGTGCCCCTCGAAGTGCTCACGGGCGACGTTGTGCGGCAGCCGGGCGGCGCGCGTCTTCTCGCGGGCGACCTTGACCAGGCCGTCGTCGAGCATGAGGACCTCGCGGTCGTGCTCGATCGCGATCACCGGGTCGGGCAGCGCCTGCCAGTCGCGTACGACGTCGGCGAGGACGTCCGCCATGGCGGCGCGCCCCTTCACCGCGGCCGCGGCCCGGCTGTCGGTCGCCGTCGCCCGCACCCCGGGGAAGAGCTCCCCGACCGTCGCGAGGAGCACTCCGGTCTCGCCCAGCGAGGGCAGCACCTCGCCGATGTAGCCGAGGAAGGCGGGGTTGGGGCCGACGATCAGCACGGCCCGCTTGGCCAGCAGCTCCCGGTGCTCGTACAGGAGGTACGCGGCCCGGTGCAGGGCGACGGCCGTCTTGCCGGTGCCGGGTCCGCCCTCGACCACCAGCACCCCGCGGTGCGGTGCGCGGATGATCTCGTCCTGCTCGGCCTGGATGGTCTGCACGATGTCGCTCATGCGGCCGGTGCGCGCGGAGTTGAGCGCGGCGAGCAGGACCGCGTCGCCCGTCGGGTCCTCGTGGCCGGTGCGTTCCTGGTCGCCCAGGTCGAGGATCTCGTCGTGCAGGTCGGTCACCCGGCGGCCCTCGGTGCCGATGTGCCGGCGGCGGCGCAGGCCCATCGGGGTGTGGCCGGTGGCCAGGTAGAAGGGGCGGGCGACGTCCGCCCGCCAGTCGATGAGGATCGGGGTGCGGTCGGCGTCGTCGGTGCGCAGTCCGATCCGGCCGATGTGGTGGGTGGTGCCCGAGGTGAGGTCGATCCGGCCGAAGCAGAGGGAGCCGTCCACCGCGTTCAGCGCGGCCAGCAGCCCCGAGCGCTCGGCGACCAGGATGTCCCGCTCCAGCCGGGCCTGCATGGGGGTGTTGCCCTGGGCGAGCGCGTCCGTGACGGAGGCCTCGGTGTGGCCGCGCAGGGCGTCCACGTGTGCGTACAGCCCGTCGATGAATTCCTGTTCCTGCCGCAATTCATCGTCCGGAAAACCGGTGTTTGACAATTCCACTCCCGCCCGGATATACTGTGCTCACTGAGCTTCTTTGCGACTTCATTCCGGTGAAGTCGCGAATCATTGAATATACGCAAAGAAATCCCCCGGGCGCAATCGCCCGGGGGATTTCTCGTATTCCGTCAGCTCACAGGACGTCCGCCAGCTCCTCCAGCAGCCGCCGCTTGGGCCGCGCCCCCACCATCGACCGGACGGGCTCCCCGCCCCGGAACACCATGAAGGTGGGCATCGACAGCACCTTGTAGGCGTTCGTGGTCAGCGGATTGGTGTCGACGTCCAGCTGCACCACCTTCAGCCGCTCCCCCTCCTCCGCGGCGAGAGCCGTGAGCACCGGCCCCATCTGCCGGCACGGCGGGCACCAGTCGGCGGTGAACTCCACCAGCACCGGCAGCTCCGCTCCGAGCACCTCCGTCCCGAAGTCCGCGTCCGTCACCTCGGCCACACCCGCTGCCCTGATCACCTGTGGTCCCCTCCCAGTTCGCACACCGGCTCCGGACCGCCCGGAACCTCGGCGTCGGCGGCCAGTTCGGCACGCGCCCGCTCGGCCCGCTCCAGCTGCTGCCCGACCTGGGCGCGCACGGTCTGCAACTCACCGATCAGCGCGTCCAGTTCGCCGAGCTTGCGCCGGTAGACCGCGAGCGAGGCGGGACACGAGTCGCCCTCGGGGTGGCCGGCCCGCAGACACTCCACGAAGGGCCGCGTCTCCTCCAGGTCGAACCCGAAGTCCTGGAGCGTCCGGATCTGCCGGAGCAGCTTCAGGTCGTCCTCGTCGTAGGTCCGGTATCCGTTGTGTCCGCGCCGCGCGGGCAGCAGACCCCGCGCCTCGTAGTAGCGCAGCGTCCGCGTCGTGGTCCCGGCCCGTGCGGCCAGCTCGCCGATTCGCATGCCACGAACGTAATCCTTGACGCCGACGTCAAGGCAAGAGCGGTTTGCGCTGCATGGGAGAGGTCAGCACGATCGACGTCGTGGTGCGGCCGAGGGCGGAGACCTCCTCGAGGACCTCCTCCAAGTGCACGGTGTCGCGGACGGCGACCTTGAGGATCCAGCAGTCCTCACCGACCACGTGGTGCACTTCGGTGATCTCGGGGCGCTCCATCAGCTCCAGGGTCCGCGGATGGCGCAGGGTGTAGCCGCCGTGCGGGCTGACCCGGATGAACGCCTGGATGCCGTAGCCGAGCCGGGCCGGGACCACGTGGGCGCCGTAGCCGCCGATCACGCCCGCCGCCTCCAGCCGCCGCACCCGCTCGGTGACCGCCGCCGGGCTCAGCCGCACCCGGCGGCCCAGCTCGCTGAGCTTGATCCGGCCGTCGGTCTGGAGGAGCTCCAGGATCTGCCGGTCGAGCGCGTCGAAGGCGACCGAGGTTTCGTCGGCGGCAGGACGCAGACGCCGTGGTTCCTTCGGCACTGCCGCCTGAACTCCCATGGTTGCCCCTTCAGTATCCGGATGTGCGCCAGGAGAATTATGGTCATGGAAACGCCACGAGAGGTACTGGTCATCGGCGGCAGCCGGTATGTCGGCAAGCGCCTGGTCGCCCGTCTGCTGGCCGCCGGCGACCGGGTCACGGTCCTCAACCGGGGTTCGTCCGCACCCCCTCCCGGGGCGGCTCACCTGGTCGCCGACCGCGACGACGAGAGCGCGTTGCGCGCCGCGCTGGACGCACGTTCGTTCGACGTCGTCGTCGACATGGTCTGCTACACCCCGCGCCAGGCGGCGATCGCCCGCCGGGTCCTCGCCGGACGGACCCGGCGCTATGTGATGACCTCGACGGTGGAGGTCTACGAGTACGAGGACTCGATCGCCCTCGTCCGGGAGGACGCCGTCGACCCGACGACCGTGTCCGTCGATCTCCGTCTCCCCTGGGACGACCCCGCATTCCTCGATTCCCATTACGGCGAGGGAAAGCGGCAGGCGGAATCCGTTTTCTCGACGGACCCCGCCTTTCCCTTCACGACGGTCCGCGTGGCGCACGTGCTGGGCGGCGCCGACGACTTCACCGGAAGGCTCGCCCATTACGCCGGCCGCATCCGCACCGGCGAGCCCGTCGCCGTCCCGGTCGACAACCAGCCCGCCACCTTCGTCCACGTCGACGAGATCGCCGGCTTCCTCGCCTGGACGGTGGGCCAGGACTTCACCGGGCCGGTGAACGCGGCCTCCCACGGGCTGCTGGGCACCGAGGAGCTGTGCCGGGCGGTCGCCGCGCACTTCCCCGAGGGGAAGACCCTCCTCCGGCTGGTCGAGGTCGGCGAGGTCTCGCCGTTCTCCTTCACCCGCGCCTACGGCATGGACAACACCCGCGCCACCCGGCTCGGGTTCACCTTCGACGACGTACGGCGGTGGCTGCCGCGGGCCGTGGCCGAGACACTCGGAACCGGGCAGGCACTCGTGAACGGCCGGTAGGGCGGCGGAAGAGGGCGCGGGCGGGGCACCCGCGCCCGCCCCCGTCACCACCCCGTCACCGGGAAGCCGTGACCCCCGTCCACGGCTCCCCGGTGCGCTCGGCCCACTGCCGGGCCGCTTCGGGGCGGCCGGTGAGCAGCAGGAGCAGGGAGGCGATCGGACCGCGGATCTCCTCGCCGGCCCCGCGTGTCCACTCGATGTCGGTGGCCACGAGCCGCGCCTTCGGCAGGGGCCAGGGGCGCGGCGGGAAACGCATGGTCCACACCCGCTCGGCGGCGTCCCGGGCCGCGACCGCCGGGACCGCGCGCTCCCGCCCGAGGGCGAGGGCGATGTCCTGGCCGTGGACGAGCAGGTCGAGCAGGGGTTCGTGCGGTGAGGTGGTCGGCGCGAGGCGGCGGGAGCCGACGATCGAGCGCAGGTCGGCGACGATCGCGGCCACCGGCTGCTCCGCCTCGCGGACCGCCGAGTCATGGATCATCCGGTTCCAGTTCCCCCGGGCGCGGACCATCTCGCGGACGACCCGGCCGCGGGAGAAGCGCGCCGCGATCGTCAGGTGCGCGGCGACGTCCCGCACCCGCCAGTCCCCGCACCGGGTGCGCGTCTCCCACTCCTCCGGGCTCAGGCCCTCCAGCAGGTCGGCCAGGCTCGCCCGCTCCCGGTCGACGAACTGCCAGAGCTCGTCGGTGTCCAGCACTGCACCCACGGGAATCACCCACTCAAGTGGTAAGCTTCTCTGACCAAAGTAGTCAGAGACTCTGACCAATGTCAAGCAGTGCGAGGGAGCGTCGACGATGGTGGCGGAGAGCGAGCTCAACACGGGTGTGCTCCTGTTCCTCCCGTACCGGGCCCTGGAGAATCGAATCTTCGCCGCGCTCGCGGAAGCCGGCTTCGACGACTTCACACCCGCCCAGGCCCGGGTCATGCAGCGGATCGGCCCCGACGGGACCCGGCTGACGGAACTGGCCGAGCAGGCCCAGATCACCAAGCAGACCGCCGGCTTCCTGGTCGACCAGCTCGAGAAAGCCGGCTATGTCACCCGCGTCCCGGACCCCACCGACAAGCGGGCCCGGCTGGTGCGGGGCGCGGCGAAGGCGCGGGCGGCGAAGGAGGTCGCCGACGGAGTGGTCGCGGAGGTGGAGAAGGAGTGGGAGGAACACCTGGGCAGGCGCCGCATGCAGCAGCTCCGCGAGGCACTGACCCTGCTGCGGGAGATCACCGATCCATGGGCCTAGGGTGTGGCTCCGTGCGGACACCGACGGAGAGGGCAACGATGACGACCCCGGCCTGGTGGGAAAAGCTGACGGGCGTCAGTGAGGTCCTGGCGGAGGCCGACCGTGCCGAGATCCGGAGCTGGCGGGGCCCCGCGGCGCAGGACGGCGACGAGGTCCCGCCCCTGACGGTCCGGCTGGCCGCACTCGGACGCGTCTTCGCCGAGCGCTCGGCCGACCTCACCCCGGAGCAGACCCGCGCGCTGTTCCGGCGCCTGGAAGAAGTTCAGGCGGCCGACGGCGAGCGGTACGGCAGCGCCGTCGCCACCGGATTCTTCGAGGCGCTGCTGAACGCCTGGGACAAGGGCTTCGACCTCCGCTCCGTCTGGCCGGCCCTCGGCCCGCACTCACGTGCCTACTGCCGGGCCTGGAACGGCTTCACCGGCGTCCCGACGCCTGACTGGATGCGCTGAACTCCCGCACCCCGCCCGCCTCCTCGACCTCCAGCAGCGATGCGCTGTGCCGTTCCGCCTCGAAGGCCCGGTGGCCGCCGCGCAGGCCGAACAGGCGCTTGGCCAGGAGGATGTAGAGGACGGCGAGGATGTTGAGGAGCAGGGTGGCGATCTTCAGTCCACTGACGCGCTCGGTGAGCTCGTAGACCTCCAGCGGGAGGAACGCGGCGGTCGCGACCACCGTCAGGTACTCCGCCCAGCGCCTGGCGTACCAGAGGCCGACCGCCTCGACGAGCTCGACGACGGCGTACGCCAGCAGCAGCACGGCCACGAGGACGAGGGTGCCGTGCCGGTACCCGAACGTCCTGCGGACGGTGTCGACGACCGGCGAGTGGTCGAGGTCGTAGTGGAAGTGCCGGAACACCGGACGGAAGACGTCCAGGTACTCGTCGAAGAGCCGGCGCACCGCGTCCCGGCTGTTGCTGAACTTCCACACCGCCAGCGCGGCCAGTACGACGAACACCCCGCGCACCGCCCGCTCGACCGCGAGGAAGCGCAGCACGAACAGGTCCCTGAGCACCTTGCCGCGCGGCACCAGGGGCGCGTGCTCCGCGGGTCCCGAGCCGTGCGGCTCGCCGAGGACGAAGTCGCCGCAGCGCAGACAGCGCCAGGCCGCGCCGAGGGCGGTCCCGGCGTACAGCCGCTCCCGCAGGCGGGGTTCGTCGGGCGCGTAGGTCACATGGCCGCGGCGGGCGCACGTCCGCCGGTCCCAGTCGATCTTCATCCCCCGCGCCTCCGCAACCAAGAGCGTGCCGTCCGGGGACGGCACGCTAGTGGGGCGGGGTAAGAGTCCGGTGAGTCAGCGGGTGCCCGCCAGCTCCTTCTCCCGCTCGGCCCGGGGTGCGGTCTCCGCGGGCTTCCGGCCCGGCAGCAGCACCGCCACCAGTACCGTCCCGGCGCCCAGCACGATCGCTCCGACCAGGCTGGTGTGCGCCACCGCGTCGGAGAAGGACGAGCCGACCGCGTCCGCCATCTGCCGGGCGCCGGAGGCGAGTTGGTCGGCCTGCGCCTTGAGCTGGGCCGCCTGCTGGGGGTCGGTGGCCTGCGCGGCCCGCTCGGCGGCCCTGCGGGCCTGCTCGCCGATGCCCTGCGCGACCGTGTACCCGGCGCCGACCGAGTCCTGGGCACCGGCCAGGGCGGACGCGGGGAGCCTGCTGCCCGCGGTGGCGTCGGAGAGGTGGTCCGAGTAGGAGGTGGCCAGCAGGGAGCCGAGGATCGCGATGCCGAGGGAGCCGCCGAGTTCGATCGAGGTGTCGTTCACCGCGCCGCCGACGCCCAGTTCGGACTCGGGGAAGGCGCCCATGATCGCGTCCGTGGCGGGCGAGAGGGCGAGGCCGATCGCCAGGCCCAGCACGATCAGGGGCGCGACGAAGTCGCCGTAGGACGAACCGGCGTCGATCCGGGTGAGCAGGGCGAGGGCCGTGGTGCCGCCGACCATGCCGGCGGTGACCGTCCACTTCATGCCGACCCGCGGGGTGAGGAACCCGGTCAGGGCGGAGCCCGCGAAGACCGCGCCGGCGAGCGGCAGCATGCGCAGGCCGGTCTCCAGGGCGCTGTAGCCGAGGACGAACTGGAGGTGCTGGGTGAGGTAGTAGAAGGCGCCGAAGACGGCCAGGAAGAACAGGGCGACGGCGAGGTTGGAGCCCGCGAAGCCGCGGTCGGCGAAGCGGCGCACGTCGACGACGGGGCGCGGGTGGCGCAGCTCCCAGGCGACGAAGAGCGCGAGGCCGGCCCCCGCGACCACCGCGGCGGCGATCGCCTTGGCGTGCCAGCCGAAGTGCGGCCCCTCGATGATCATGTAGACCAGCGCGCCGATCCAGACGACCGACAGCAGTCCGCCGACGTAGTCGATGCGGCCGTGCTCGGCGGCCCTGGAGGGCGGGACGAGGGCGAGCGCGGCCACGATGGCGACGGCCGCGACCGGGACGTTGATCAGGAACGTCGAGGTCCAGGCGTGCTGCTCCAGGAGCGCGCCCGCGACCAGCGGACCGGCCGCGATCGCCACACCGGAGGTGGCGGTCCACACGGTGATCGCCTTGGCCCGCTCCCCGCGCGGGAAGGTCGCGGCGAGCAGGGACAGCGTGGCCGGCATGATCATCGCGGCACCGGTGCCCATCACCGCGCGGGCCGCGATGACCGTCGTGGCGCTGCCGGCGAAGGAGCCGAAGACCGCGCCGCCGCCGAAGACGCCGAGCCCGAGCAGGAGCGCGCCGCGGCGGCTGTACTTGTCGCCGATCGCGCCGAGCAGCAGCATCAGGGCCGCGTACGGCACGGTGTAGCCGTCGATGACCCACTGGAGGTCGGCGCTCGACAGCCCGAGGTCCTCGGTCATGTCGGGGGCGGCGACCGTGAGGGCGGTGTTCGCCATCACGATGATCAGCAGGCTGAGGCAGAGGACGAGGAGTGCCCACCAGCGGCGGGCGTAGGGGCGCTCCATCTTCTCGACCGGTTCGGTCATGACGAGTCGCATGGCAGGGGTGGCCTTCCTCAGCGGACTTGCACAGTGATGTGCATTTGCTCAACACTGTGCAATGTACGCTCACTGCACAACGGTGTGCAAGTCCGGTGGGGAGGGGCACAATGACGGCCATGACCACGGGCCACTCCAGCCGCGCCGACGCCAACCGGCGCCGCATCCTCGACATCGCGCTCGCCGAACTGCTGCGCGACCCCGACGCGTCCATGGACCAGATCGCGCGCGCCGCGGGCGTCGTACGACGGACCGTGTACGGCCATTTCCCGAGCCGTGAGGCGCTGATCGGCACCCTCGTCGACGGGGCTGTGGAGGCGGTGGCGGCCGCGCACGCGGCGGGGCGCGAGGGGACCGAGGACCTGGCGCAGGCCGTGGCGGGCTCCGTGCTCGCGGTCTGGGAGGTCGCCGACCGCTATCGCATCCTGGTCGCGCTCGCCCAGCGCAGCGTCACCGTGCAGGGCATCCGCGAGCGGCTGGCGCCCGTGCGCGCGGCCTGCGCCGAACTGCTCCAGCGCGGCCTGGACGAGGGCGTCTTCGTCTCCCCGCTGCCCGCGCCCGCGCTGGCGTACGTCCACGAGCAGATGATGTTCGCGGTCATGGAGGCGGTGAACGACGGGCTGCTGGACGCGGAAGAGGCGGGCCGCTCCACCGCGGTCACCGTTCTGACCGCGGCGGGCGTACCCGCCTCTCTGGCCACCGCGCTGGTGGCGAAGCTGAGCGGCTGAATCCCGCTCGGGAAGGGGGCCCGGGCGGCCGAGCCACGGGGGGAGTACTCGGCCGCCCGGGGTGGGGAGCCGGGCCCGGGTTCAGGTCGGGCCCGGCTCAGCTCTGCGTGGCCCAGTGGCCACCGGCTCCCGGCGTCCGGCGTCAGCGCCGGCTCCGGCGTCCACGTCGGCTCCGGCGTCCGGCCGGTCAGGCCTTGGCCAGCTCCTTCTCGCCGCCCTGCTCGGGGATGTCCGCCGCCGGGACTTCGTCGTCGTGGTCGAGGAGCGTCTTCTCGTCGAAGGGCAGGTGACCGGCGAGCACCTGGTCGACGCGCTCGCGGTCGATCTCCTTGGTCCAGGTGCCGATCAGGACGGTGGCGACGGCGTTGCCCGCGAAGTTGGTCAGGGCGCGCGCCTCGCTCATGAAGCGGTCGATGCCGACGATCAGGCCGATGCCGTCCACCAGGGCGGGCTTGTGCGACTGGAGGCCACCGGCCAGGGTCGCGAGACCGGCACCCGTGACACCGGCGGCGCCCTTCGAGGCGACGAACAGGAAGAGCAGCAGCGGGATCTGCTCGCCGATCGACATCGGGGTGCCCATGGCGTCGGCGATGAACAGCGAGGCCATGGTCATGTAGATCATGGTGCCGTCGAGGTTGAAGGAGTAGCCGGTCGGGATGGTGATGCCGACCACCGGCTTGCTGACACCCAGGTGCTCCATCTTCGCGATGACCCGCGGCAGCGCGGACTCGGAGGAGGAGGTCGACAGGATCAGCAGGAACTCACGGCCGAGGTACTTGAAGAGCGTCAGGATGTTGAGGCCCGCGACCAGCCGCAGCAGCGTGCCGAGCACGATGAAGACGAACAGGACGCAGGTGGTGTAGAAGCCGACCATCAGGAGCGCGAGGTCCTTCAGGGCGTCGACGCCCGCCGAGCCCACGACGGCGGCCATCGCACCGAAGGCGCCGACCGGGGCGGCCCACATCACCATGGCGAGGACCCGGAAGACGAGCCGCTGGATGTGCTCGACACCGCGCAGGACCGGCTGTCCGACCGGACCCATCGCCTGGAGCGCGAACCCGACGAGCAGCGCGATCAGCAGGGTCTGGAGCACCTCGCCCTCGGTGAAGGCGGAGACGAACGTGGTCGGGATGATGCCGAGCAGGAACTCGGTGGTGTCCTTGGCCTCCGCGTCGACCTGCGCGTGGCCGACGTCCTTGACCGCGTCGGTCACGGCGAGACCGGTGCCCGGGTCCAGGATGTTGCCGACGACCAGGCCGATGCCGAGCGCGACCAGCGACATGATCGTGAAGTAGATCAGCGCGATGCCGCCGACGGCGCCGACCTTGGCGGCCTTCCGTACCGATCCGATACCGAGCACGATCGTGCAGAAGATGATCGGCGAGATCATCATCTTGATCAGGTTCACGAACCCGGTGCCGATCGGCTTCAGCTCGACCGCGAAGTCGGGTGCGACCAGGCCGACGGTGATACCGAGGGCGACCGCGACGATCACCGCGATGTACAGGTAGTGCGTGCGGTCCTTTTTGACTGCGGGTGCCGTATCGGGGGTACTGGCGGCCACGGCTGCCCTCCTTGACGTCTTCGTCGGCATGACCGGCGTGCGGCTCACGTCCGGGCTTTTGAAGGAATGCCGTGACTATCTCCCGCCCTGTGAGGGCGGTCACCCTTCCGTTCATTGAGTTCACCGACAGGCCTCCCGGAGCGCCGGGCCACCGGCCCCGTCGCGAGGGCAGCGGTCAAAATCGGCCATGGGGCACACTGACGGCATGCGCATCGCCGTACCGAGACCCCGCAGCCTGGCGGCCCAGCTCTTCGCCATGCAGGCCGTGCTGATCGCCGTGCTCGTGGCGGGGTACGCGCTGTTCACCTACGTCAGCGACCGGGGGCAGGCCGAGGACGCGGCGCGCAGTCAGGCCAGGGCGGTGGCGCGGGCGGTCGCGGACTCGCCGTCCGTGCGGGAGGCGATAGGCACGCCGAGACCGACGGCCGAACTCCAGCCGTACGCGCTCAGGGTCATGGCCGACACCGAGGTCGACTTCGTCACCATCATGAGTCCGCAGGGCATCCGCTGGACCCACCCCGACGAGAACCAGATCGGCAAGCACTTCCTCGGCAACACCGAGCGCGCGCTGAAGGGCGAGACCTTCACGGAGACCTACACCGGCACCCTGGGCGCCTCGGTCCGGGCGGTCACCCCCGTCAAGGACGACAAGGGACACGTCATCGGCCTGGTCAGCGCCGGCATCCAGGTCGAGAAGATCAGCGAACGGGTGCAGGGCCAGCTCACCGCCCTGCTCGCGGTCGCGGGCGGCGCGCTCGCGCTCGGCGCCATCGGCACGTACGTCGTCAACGCCCGCCTGCGCCGCCACACGCACGGCATGAACGCGACCGAGCTCAGCCGGATGCACGACTACCACCAGGCAACCCTGCACGCGGTTCGCGAGGGGCTGCTGATGCTGGACGGGCAGTACCGTGTCGCGCTGATCAACGACGGCGGACGGGAGCTGCTCGGGGTGTCCTCGCAGGACGGTGTGGTCGGGCGGTCGGTGGCGGACCTCGGGCTGCCGGCGCCGCTGACCGGTGCGCTGCTCTCCTCGGAGCCGCGGGTCGACGAGGTCCACCTGACGTCCACGCGGGTGCTGGTCGTCAACACCTCCCCGGTCTCCGGCGGAGAGCAGCGCGGCACGGTGGTCACCCTGCGCGACGTGACCGAACTCCAGTCCCTGATGGGCGAGTTGGACTCCGAGCGGGGCTTCACCCAGGCGCTGCGCTCCCAGGCCCACGAGGCGGCGAACCGGCTGCACACGGTCGTCTCCCTGATCGAACTGGGCCGCGCGGAACAGGCGGTGGACTTCGCGACCGCCGAACTGGAACTGGCGCAGGCCCTGACCGACCAGGTCGTGGCGGCGGTCGGCGAGCCCGTCCTGGCCGCCCTCCTGCTGGGCAAGACCGCACAGGCGAACGAGCGGGGCGTGGAGCTGGTCGTCTCGGAGGACAGCCGCCTGGACGACGGACTGCTGCCGGAGAGCCTCCCGGCCCGGGACCTGGTCACCATCCTCGGCAACCTCATCGACAACGCGGTGGACGCGGCCCAGGGCAGCGTCCGGGCACGGGTGACGGTGACGGCGTACACGGCGGGCCCGGAGGGCGGGGCGGGCGCCGACGGCTCGGCGGGCACGGCCGGCCGCGGGCTGGTGCTGAGGGTCTCGGACACCGGCGCGGGCGTTGATCCGGCCCACGTCGAGACGGTGTTCCAGCGGGGCTTCTCGACGAAGCCGGCGGGCCCGGGCGGCCGCGGGCTGGGCCTGGCGCTCGTACGGCAGACGGTCAACCGCTGCAAGGGCACCCTGACCGTGACGGAGGCGGAGGGGGGCGGCGCCGAGTTCGAGGTACGGCTGCCGCTCGGAGGCGAGACCGGGACCGAGGCAGGGGCTCCGGCCCCGGAGGGCTCCACGGCCCCGGGCAACGGCACGGAACCCGACGGCTCCCCCGCCTCCAGTGACCGCCCGGCCCAGCACGGTGCCCCCGTTCCCGCCCCCGTCCCCGGAGGCGACGCATGACCGGTCAGCAGCCCATCCGTGTCCTGGTCGTCGAGGACGACCCGGTCGCCGCCGACGCGCACGTCCTGTACGTCAACCGCGTGCCCGGCTTCACGGCCGTCGGCAAGGCGCACACCGGCGCCGAGGCCCGTCGTCTCCTGGACCGTACGGCCGTCGACCTGCTCCTGCTCGACCTGCACCTGCCGGACGGGCACGGCCTCCAGCTCGCCCGTTCGCTGCGCGCGGCCGGGCATCAGGCGGACGTGATAGCGGTGACGTCGGCCCGGGACCTGACGATCGTCCGCGAGGGCGTCTCCCTCGGAGTCGTGCAGTACGTACTGAAGCCGTTCACCTTCGCCACCCTTCGGGACCGGCTGATCCGGTACGCGGAGTTCCACGCGGCGGCCGGTGAGGCGAGCGGTCAGGACGAGGTGGACCGCGCGCTGGCCACGCTGCGGGCCCCGGGTCCGGCCGCCCTGCCCAAGGGGCTCAGCGCGCCGACCCTGGAGCGGGTGACGGTGGCGCTGCGGGACTGCGCGGAGGGGCTCACGGCGACCGGTCTCGCCGAGGTGGTCGGCATCTCCCGGATCACGGCCCGCCGCTACCTGGAGCATCTGGTCGACGCGGGCCGGGCGGCACGCAGTCCGCAGTACGGGACGGTGGGGCGGCCGGAGTTGCAGTACCGGTGGGTCAGGGGGCAGTAGGGCAGGCACTCCGCCGTCCCGGACCGCCGCCCGGCAAGTCCCGGCCGCTGCAAGGTCATTGACGGGACTAGACCACTCCACTTACGTTCACACGGCAGCCGTCCCGGCCACAACGACGTGAGCCCGTAGGAGGTCATGCCCGTGCGCCCCACCGCCGTACTCCCCTCCCTGCTCGTCACCGCCCTCGCCGCGTCCGCCCTCACCGCCTGCGGCGGCGGTTCCGGGAGCGATCCGGACACCGTGAAGGTCTCGTTCAAACAGTCCACCGACAACTCGGTCCACGTGATGGACGACTACCTGGCGGACGTGAAGAAGCAGTTCGAGAAGGCCCACCCCGGCAAGAAGGTCGAGCTCGTCCCGATCAAGGCCCCGGACTCGGAGTACTACACCAAGCTCCAGCAGATGCTCCGCTCCGCGAAGACCGCCCCCGACCTCGTCTACGAGGACACCTTCCTCATCAACTCCGACATCACCAGCGGCTACTTGAAGCCGCTCGACGCCTACCTCGCCAAGTGGCCCGACTGGAACCGGTTCATCGACACCGCGAAGGCCGCCGCGAAGGCCGAGGACGGCAAGACGTACGGCGTCCCCGACGGCACGGACACCCGCGGGCTCTGGTTCGACAAGGGGATCTTCGCCAAGGCGGGCCTGCCCGCCGACTGGCAGCCGAAGACCTGGGACGAGGTCCTGGACGCCGCCCGCACCATCAAGCGCAGGGTCCCGGACGTCACCCCCCTCAACGTCTACACCGGCAAACCCGCGGGCGAGGCCGCCACCATGCAGGGCTTCGAGATGCTGCTCTACGGCACCGAGGACCGCCTGTACGACGAGTCCGCCAGGAAGTGGATCGCCGGCAGTCAGGGCTTCAAGGACGCCCTGTCCTTCGTCGAGACCGTCTACCGGGAGAAGCTCGGCCCGGACGTCTCCACCGCTCTCGACCCCAACATCCAGACCATCGTCCGCGGCGACCTGCTCCCCAAGGGCAAGCTGGGCATCAACCTGGACGGCTCCTGGCTCCCGCAGGACTGGCTGCCCGGCAGCGGCCACGAATGGCCCGAGTGGTCCAGCGAGCTGGGGCTCGCGTACATGCCGACCCAGCACGGGCAGGCCCCCGGCAAGGTGAGCATGTCCGGCGGCTGGACCTGGGCGGTCCCGGCCAAGGCGGGCAACCCCGACCTCGCCTTCGAGTTCGTGAAGACCATGCAGACGAAGGCCAACGCCCAGAAGTGGTACGTCGCCAACTCCGGTATCTCGGTGCGCGAGGACGTGGCCGAGGACCCGGCGTACGCCAAGGCCCAGCCCGGGATCAAGTTCTTCACCGACCTGGTCGCGAGCACCCACTACCGGCCCGCCTACCCGGCGTACCCGAAGGTCTCCACCGCGATCCAGGAGGCGATGGAGGGCGTGACGACCGGTGACGTCCCCGTCGAGGAGGCGGCCAAGGGCTACGACGTCGCGCTCAAGGAGGCCACGGACAACCAAGTGATCGAAAAGTGAACCCGCGCTCCCTCACCCGTGCCCTCCCCCTCACCCCCGCCCTCGTCCTGCTGCTCCTCTTCCTCGCCGGTCCGATCGCCTACTGCGCCTGGATCGCCTTCACCGACCTGCAGTTGACCGGCCAGGCCGAGTCGTCGTTCGTCGGCTTCGAGAACTTCCGTACGGCGTTCGGGGACGAGGAGTTCCTCAACGCCGTATGGCTGACGCTGGTGTTCACGGTCGTGTCGTCGCTGGTCGGGCAGAACACCCTGGGCCTGGCCCTCGCCTCGCTGATGCAGCGCGCCTCGAAGCCCGTGCGCACGCTCACGGGCGGCATCGTCATCACCGCGTGGGTGCTGCCCGAGGTCGTGGCGGGCTTCCTCCTCTACGCCTTCTTCCGCAAGGAGGGCACCCTGAACGCCGTGCTCGACCTGCTCCGTCTGCCGTCCCAGAACTGGCTGTTCACCCTGCCGATCCTGGCGGTGTCCTTCGCGAACGTGTGGCGGGGCACCGCCTTCTCCATGCTGGTCTACACGGCGGCCCTGAACGAGATCCCGAAGGAGATCACGGAGGCCGCCGAGGTCGACGGGGCGGGCGGCTGGCGCCGGATGTGGCACATCACCCTGCCGATGATCCGGCGCTCCATCGGCACGAACCTGATGCTCAACACCCTCCAGACCCTGTCGGTCTTCGGGCTGATCTGGGTGATGACCAGGGGCGGTCCGGGCGACAGGAGCCAGACCCTGCCCCTGTTCATGTACGAACAGGCCTTCCAGAACAGCATGATCGGCTACGGCACCGCGGTGGCCCTGCTGCTGCTCCTGGTGGGGTCCCTCTTCTCGGTGGTCTACATGCGCCTGCTGCGGACGGAGGTGTGACCATGGCCGGGGCGTCCCTCGCCGACCGTCGCCGCAACCGCCGACTGGCCGCCGACGCGGGCCTGTTGGTGGTCGCCGCCGCCTTCGTGCTGCCGCTCGCCTGGGTGGCGCTGTCGGCGCTGGACCCGCACGCCGACCTTCGGGTGAAGGTCCCGGACGGGCTCACGCTCGGGAACTTCGACGCGATCCTGACCTCGGAGATCACCTTCACCCCGCTGCTCAACAGCCTCGTCCTGTGCGGCGGGGCGACCCTGCTGACGGTGGTCTGCGCGGCCCTCGCGGCCTACCCCCTGTCCCGCTTCCGCTCCCGCCTCAACCGGCCGTTCCTGCTGTCGATCCTGTTCGCCACCAGCCTGCCCATCACGGCGATCATGGTCCCGGTCTACGCCCTCTTCGTGCAGGTCGACCTGATCGACACCCTCCAGGGCACGATCCTGTTCTTCGCCGCCTCCCAACTCCCGTTCGCCATCTGGCTGATGAAGAACTTCATGGACGGCGTGCCGAAGGAGCTGGAGGAGGCGGCCTGGACGGACGGCGCGGGCACCCTCCAGTCCCTGATCCGGATCGTGCTGCCCCTCATGGGACCCGGGGTCGCGGTCGTGACCGTCTTCTCCTTCGTCATGATGTGGGGCAACTTCTTCGTCCCGTTCATGCTGCTGCTCACCCCGGACCAGATGCCGGCGTCCGTCAGCATCAACGAGTTCTTCGGCAACCGCGGCATGGTGGCCTACGGCCAGCTCGCCGCGTTCTCGATTGTCTACTCGACACCGGTGATCCTGCTGTACGTACTGGTCGCCCGGCGGCTGGGAGGCGGGTTCGCCCTGGGCGGGGCGGTCAAGGGGTGACGAACCCCGAGCTCCTCACCCCGGCCCCGACCGCGAGAGGCGCCCGCGACCCGAGGCCGACAACTCCCGCCCCCACTCCGCCGGATACCCACACCAGCTTCACCTGCCGCTCGTCCACCGGCAGTCGTGGATTCTGCGGCTCGGGGTGGGAGAGGGAAACGTTCGGATTGCGCCGCGAGTTTTCCTCCCTCTCCCGCCCGAGCGCCGTGTCGGCCATGGCGTACTCACCTTCGAGGCCCGGCCGCATGGGCGAGACCTGCGGCGCTCCGGCGGGGCCGACGGTCACGAGGTGCCGGGCGCCCGGCGGCGACAGCCGCTCGCGCATATGCCTCTCTACCTTGCCGTTCAGCCCGTGCTCGAAGATCGCACCCCGCTCCGGACACCCGTCCGGGCACCCGGCGCCTTGCTCGCCACCGCGTCCGCCGGGACGACGGAGGATCTTCCACCAGCCCGAATGCGCGCTCGAAACCGTAGCTTCCTACAATCCGTGTTCCTGGCCGAACAGACCGTAGTCACCGGCCGTTCGCTTCCCTAACTTGTGGGCCGTGCGCCGACCCCCAGCCCTGCCGAACCAGCCCGGACCGCCCTTCGACAACCTCACCGCCCGCAGACTCCGTGTCGCCCTCGGCATGGGGCCCGAGCACGTGGCCTACGGGCTGCGCGTCTCGTACGGGCTGCCCTACGCCACCCCGGATCTCGTCATCGCCTGGGAACGCGGGACCGTCTGCCCGACCAGTCCGGAACTCACCGCCCTGGCGGGCGTGTTGTGGTGCTCCCCCGGTGAACTCATCGGCCGCCCCCGCACCCTGCGCGAACACCGCGTCGCACGCGGCATCGCCCCCGAGGACGTCGCCCGCGCGGTGGGACTCGAACTGCTCGCCTACCTGGGCATGGAGGAGCACGACGAGTGGCGCGGCACCGACCGCCAGTCCGCCGCCCTCGCCGATCTGCTGGAGCTGACCCTGCCGGACTTCGTCGCCGTCACGGGGCGCGAGAAGCGGCTCGCCGAATGCCTGCGCGGGGCGGTCAGCACCCGCTGGCAGGCGTACGTCCGTCAGATCGTGAGGATCGTCCCCCTGGACCGGCATCTGGTGGAGGAGGCCTTGATGGAACTGCACCGGCAGTACCAGGGGCAGATGGTGTCCACCCTGAGCTGGGGCGGGGGCGGCGAACGCTCCGGCGAGGCCGGCCAGGAGTTCCTGGACGGGATCGTGGAGCGGTTCTGGGACGCGGTCGAGGGACGGCCGTAGCAACCGCCGCCCCGGCCCGGTAAAACAGGCCTGGAAGCAGGTCCGGTAGCAGGCCTAGAAGACCGACTCCGCCTCGTCCATCCGGTCCTTGGGGACCGTCTTCAGCTCGGTGACCGCCTGGGCGAGCGGCACCATCACGATGTCGGTGCCCTTGAGCGCGGTCATCCTGCCGAACTCGCCCCGGTGCGCGGCCTCCACCGCGTGCCATCCGAAGCGGGTGGCGAGGACCCGGTCGTACGCGGTGGGTACGCCGCCACGCTGCACGTGCCCGAGGATGACCGGCTTGGCCTCCTTGCCGAGCCGGCGCTCCAGCTCGTACGCCAGGGCCGTGCCGATGCCCTGGAAGCGCTCGTGGCCGAACTGGTCGATCTCGCCCTTGCCGTAGTCCATGCTGCCCTCGGCGGGGTGGGCGCCCTCGGCGACGCAGACCACGGCGAACTTCTTGCCGCGGGCGAAGCGCTCCTCGACCATCTTGACCAGGTCGGCCGGGTCGAAGGGGCGCTCGGGCAGGCAGATGCCGTGGGCGCCGGCGGCCATGCCGGACTCCAGGGCGATCCAGCCCGCGTGCCGGCCCATGACCTCGACGACCATCACGCGCTGGTGGGACTCGGCGGTGGTCTTGAGGCGGTCCATGGCCTCGGTGGCCACGCCGACCGCGGTGTCGAAGCCGAAGGTGCGGTCGGTGGAAGAGATGTCGTTGTCGATCGTCTTGGGGACGCCGACGACCGGGAGGCCCGCGTCGGACAGCATCCGCGCGGCCGTGAGGGTGCCCTCGCCGCCGATCGGGATCAGCGCGTCGATGCCGAACTCGTGGATCATGTCCGAGGCGTTCTCGCACGCCTCGCGCAGCCGGTCGCGCTCCAGTCGGGAGGAGCCGAGGATGGTGCCGCCGCGGGCCAGGATGCCGCTGACGCTGTCCAGGTCGAGGGCGCGGTAGCGGCCGTCGAGCAGGCCGGAGTAGCCGTCCTCGAAGCCGATGACCTCGTCGCCGTAGTTGTCGACCGCGCGGTGCACGACCGACCGGATCACGGCGTTCAGGCCGGGGCAGTCGCCGCCTGCGGTGAGAACTCCGATGCGCATCGTGCTGTGTCTCCTGCTCGCTGTTGATACCGGTGAGCCAGGTCCGATTCTTTCACGTCCCGCGCAGCCCCGTCGCATCCGGTGCTGACGGGCGCCTTATCCATCGATCGGGGTATTGTCAAGAGGGTTTCCGCTCACCTAGGTGGGCGATTTTCATGACAGCGACTTTTCCGAAGGCGACGGAACGGAGACCACGCGTGACCCGCAGCGTGTACGTGACCGGGATCGACCGCGGCGACGGCCGCCAGGTCGTCGAGCTGGGGGTCATGGAGCTGCTGACCCGGCAGGTCGACCGGGTGGGGGTGTTCCGGCCGCTGGTGCACCACAGTCCCGACCGGCTCTTCGAGCTGCTGCGCGCCCGCTACCGGCTCTCCCAGGACCCGGCCACCGTCTACGGCCTCGACTACCACGAGGCGTCCGCGCTCCAGGCCGAGCGCGGCACCGACGAGCTGGTCTCCACCCTCGTGGACCGCTTCCACCTGGTGGCCCGCGACTTCGACGTCGTCCTGGTCCTCGGCACCGACTTCGCCGACACCCAGCTCCCCGACGAGCTCGCGCTCAACGCCCGGCTCGCCAACGAGTTCGGCGCCTCCGTGATCCCGGTCGTGGGCGGACGGGGGCAGCAGGCGGAGTCGGTGCTCGCGGAGACCCGCAACGCCTACCGGGCCTACGACAGCCTGGGCTGCGACGTCCTCGCCATGGTCACCAACCGGGTGGCCCGGGAGGACCGCGAGGAGATCGCCGAGCGGCTGCGCGGCCGGATGCCGGTGCCCTGCTACGTCGTACCGGACGAGCCCGCCCTGGCCGCGCCCACGGTCGCCCAGATCGGCCAGGCGCTCGGCGCCAAGGTCGTCCTCGGCGACGACTCCGGGCTCGCCCGGGACGCGCTGGACTTCGTGTTCGGCGGCGCGATGCTGCCGAACTTCCTGAACGCCCTGACCCCGGGCTGCCTGGTGGTCACCCCGGGCGACCGTGCGGACCTGGTGGTCGGCTCGCTCGCCGCGCACAGCGCCGGCACCCCGCCGATAGCCGGGGTGCTGCTCACCCTGAACGAGGTGCCGAGCGACGAGATCCTCACCCTCGCCGCCCGCCTCGCCCCCGGCACCCCGGTGCTCTCGGTGCCCGGCAACAGCTTCCCCACCGCCGCCGAACTCTTCGCCCTGGAGGGCAAGCTGAACGCGGCCACCCCGCGCAAGGCGGAGACCGCGCTCGGTCTCTTCGAGCGGTACGCGGACACCGCCGAGCTCGCCCGCCGGGTCTCCGCACCGAGCAGCGACCGGCTCACGCCGATGATGTTCGAGCACCAGCTCCTGGAGACGGCCCGCTCCGACAAGCGCCGGGTCGTGCTCCCCGAGGGCACCGAGCCGCGCGTGCTGCACGCGGCCGAGGTCCTGCTGCGCCGGGGCGTGTGCGACCTCACCCTGCTCGGCCCGGTCGACCAGATCCGCAAGAAGGCCGCCGACCTCGGCATCGACCTCGGCGACTGCCGGCTGATCGACCCGGCCACCTCGGAACTGCGTGACGCGTTCGCCGAGAAGTACGCGGCCCTGCGGGCCCACCGCGGCGTCACGGTCGAGCTGGCCTACGACGTGGTCTCCGACGTGAACTACTTCGGCACGCTGATGGTCCAGGAGGGCCTCGCCGACGGCATGGTGTCCGGGTCGGTGCACTCCACGGCGGCGACGATCCGCCCGGCCTTCGAGATCATCAAGACGAAGCCGGACGCCGACATCGTCTCGTCGGTCTTCTTCATGTGCCTCGCCGACAAGGTGCTGGTGTACGGCGACTGTGCCGTGAACCCCGACCCGAACGCCGTGCAGCTCGCCGACATCGCCATCCAGTCCGCCGCGACCGCCGAGCAGTTCGGCGTGGAGCCGCGGATCGCGATGCTCTCGTACTCCACCGGCACGTCCGGCTCGGGTGCCGACGTCGACAAGGTGCGCGAGGCCACCGAGCTGGTACGGCAGCGGCGGCCCGACCTCAGGATCGAGGGTCCGATCCAGTACGACGCGGCCGTCGAGCCGACCGTCGCGGAGACCAAACTGCCGGAGTCGGACGTGGCCGGACAGGCGACGGTGCTGATCTTCCCGGACCTCAACACGGGCAACAACACCTACAAGGCCGTGCAGCGCTCGGCCGGCGCGATCGCCGTCGGCCCGGTGCTCCAGGGCCTGCGCAAGCCCGTCAACGACCTGTCCCGGGGCGCCCTCGTCTCGGACATCGTCAACACCGTCGCCATCACGGCGATCCAGGCCCAGACCCCGGCCACCGGCCCCGCTTCGACCGCTTCAACGACTTCTACCGCCTCGACCGCATCGACCGCATCGACAGAGAAGGCTTCCGCCCAGTGAGCGCCACCCGCGTCCTCGTCCTCAACTCCGGCTCCTCGTCGGTGAAGTACCAGTTGCTCGACATGCGGGACAGCAGCCGGCTGGCGGCGGGGCTCGTCGAGCGCATCGGTGAGCAGTCGTCGCGGCTGAAGCACACGCCGCTCGCGACCGGCGGGGACAGCCGTGAGCGGACCGGCGCGATCGCCGACCACGACGCCGCCCTGAAGGCCGTGGCGGAGGAGCTGTCGCAGGACGGGCTGGGCCTGGACTCCCCCGAGCTGGCCGCCATCGGGCACCGGGTCGTGCACGGCGGCAAGGCCTTCACCGAGCCGACGGTGATCGACGAGGCCGTGCTCGCCGAGATCGAGCGGCTGATCCCGGTCGCCCCGCTGCACAACCCGGCCAACCTCACCGGCATCCGCACCGCGCGGGCGCTGCGCCCTGACCTGCCCCAGGTCGCCGTCTTCGACACCGCGTTCCACACCACCATGCCGGAGTCGGCCGCGCGCTACGCGATCGACGTGGAGACCGCCGACGCGCACCGCGTCCGCCGCTACGGCTTCCACGGCACCTCGCACGCGTACGTGTCCCGGGCGACGGCCGAACTGCTGGGGAAGTCGCCGCAAGAGGTGAACGTGATCGTGCTGCACCTCGGCAACGGCGCGTCCGCGTCCGCCGTGCGGGGCGGACGGTGCGTGGACACCTCGATGGGGCTGACGCCTTTGGAGGGGCTCGTGATGGGTACGCGCTCCGGAGACACCGATCCGGCCGTCATCTTCCATTTGGCGCGCGTTGGCGGAATGTCCATCGACGAAATCGACACTCTTCTCAACAAGAAGAGCGGACTGGTGGGCCTCTGCGGTGACAACGACATGCGGGAGATTCGGCGCCGGATCGACGAGGGGGACGAGCGGGCCGAGCTCGCCTTCGACATCTACATTCACCGTCTGAAGAAGTACATCGGCGCCTATTACGCCGTTCTCGGTACGGTGGACGCGATCGCGTTCACCGCCGGGGTCGGCGAGAACGCGGCGCCGGTGCGGGAGGCCGCCGTGGCGGGCCTGGAGACCCTGGGCCTGGCGGTGGACCGCGAGCTCAACGCCGTACGGAGCGACGAACCGCGGCTGATCTCGCCCGCCGACGCACGGGTGAAGGTGGCCGTGGTGCCGACCGACGAGGAACTGGAAATCGCGACGCAGACCTACGCGCTGGTCGGGCGGGATTGATTTCGGTTCCATGCCTGGCGACCGAGCGGTAACCCAGTTGAGCGACGTTCCGCCCATTTGTATCTTCCGCCAGACGGAATATTCCGCAGCGAAACAAACCGATAGGATCGCCCCATGCGCCGTTCGAAAATCGTCTGTACTCTCGGCCCCGCGGTCGACTCCCACGAGCAACTGGTCTCGCTGATCGAAGCCGGCATGAACGTGGCCCGTTTCAACTTCAGCCACGGCTCGCACGCCGAGCACCAGGGGCGGTACGACCGTGTCCGTGCCGCCGCCAAGGAGACCGGCCGGGCCATCGGTGTCCTCGCCGACCTCCAGGGCCCGAAGATCCGCCTCGAGACCTTCGCCGAGGGTCCGGTCGAGCTGGAGCGCGGTGACGAGTTCGTCATCACCGTCGAGGACGTCCCCGGTGACAAGACCATCTGCGGGACGACCTACAAGGGCCTGCCCGGTGACGTCTCCCGCGGCGACCAGATCCTCATCAACGACGGCAACGTCGAGCTGAAGGTCCTGGACGTCGACGGTCCCCGGGTCAAGACGATCGTCATCGAGGGCGGTGTCGTCTCCGACCACAAGGGCATCAACCTGCCCGGCGCCGCCGTGAACGTCCCGGCGCTGTCCGAGAAGGACGTCGAGGACCTCCGTTTCGCGCTGCGCATGGGCTGCGACATGGTCGCGCTGTCCTTCGTCCGGGACGCCAAGGACGTGGCCGACGTCCACCGTGTGATGGACGAGGAGGGCCGCCGGGTCCCCGTCATCGCCAAGGTGGAGAAGCCGCAGGCGGTGGACAACATGGAGGACGTCGTGATGGCGTTCGACGCCGTCATGGTGGCCCGTGGCGACCTGGCCGTCGAGTACCCGCTCGAGAAGGTCCCGATGGTGCAGAAGCGCCTCATCGAGCTGTGCCGCCGCAACGCCAAGCCGGTGATCGTGGCGACCCAGATGATGGAGTCGATGATCACCAACTCCCGTCCCACCCGCGCCGAGGCCTCCGACGTGGCCAACGCGATCCTGGACGGCGCGGACGCGGTCATGCTGTCGGCGGAGTCCTCGGTCGGCGCGTACCCGATCGAGACCGTGAAGACGATGTCGAAGATCGTCACCGCGGCCGAGGAGGAGCTGCTCTCCAAGGGCCTGCAGCCCCTCGTCCCTGGCAAGAAGCCCCGCACGCAGGGCGGTTCGGTGGCCCGCGCGGCCTGCGAGATCGCCGACTTCCTGGGCGGCCGCGGCCTGGTGGCCTTCACCCAGTCCGGCGACACCGCCCGCCGTCTGTCGCGCTACCGCGCCCAGCAGCCGATCATCGCCTTCACGACGGACGAGAACACCCGCAACCAGCTGGCTCTCAGCTGGGGCGTGGAGTCCCACGTGGTCCCCTTCGTGAACACCACGGACGAGATGGTCGACATGGTCGACCAGGAGATCGCCAAGATCAACCGCTTCAACCCGGGCGAGATCGTCATCATCACGGCCGGCTCGCCCCCCGGCGTCCCGGGCACGACGAACATGCTCCGGGTGCACCACATCGGCGGCGCGCAGTAGGCCTTTCTTGTACGACACCGAGGGCGCTCCCCTGTGAAGGGGAGCGCCCTCGGTGCCGTCGCAGCCGGGGGGGGGTCACGGCAGTCGTTCAGCCACCTGCACCCACTCCTCGACCTCGCTCCAGCGGGGATGATCCGCAAGGAGGCCGGCCAGCGGCCTCACCGTGGCGAGCAACCGCCGGATCATCCGAAGCGCCAGGATCTGCTCACGGTTGGCGAGAATCTCCTCGGGTTCGAGCTCCCGCCACCACGAGGCCAGCCGGACGGCCTCCTCCACGCTCACGGGCATGGCTGCGAGCGCGCGTTCCAGCACGGTCTCGGGGTCGAGCAACGCGACACCCTCGCGCGGCCCCATGTGGTCCAGGAGCCAGGACCGCAGCCACAGGTCTCGCAGCAGCCACTCGTTGCGCTGTTCCCCGACGGACCGCTCGGCGGCCGCCAGCAGCGCCGCCCACGCGACCCCGATCTCGCGCCACTGCTCGTCGGTCAGCCAGGTCGGCCCGCTCGGACTGATCTGAAGCCGGGCGGCGAACTGCTGGGCCGCGGCCATCCACTGGCTCACGTCCCCGTCGACCACGGCGACGCCCGGCGCCGACCAGCGGCGCACATGGCCGTCGAGATCGAGCCGGAACAGGTCATCGAAGACTCCGGTCACGGGAACACAACCCCAGCCGCCTCGAACAGCTCCCTACCGAGCTGCTCGGCTCCGCCGCCCGGAGCCCAGAACGGGTCGCCCTGTTTGAAGAAGTGACCGCTTCGGGCGTTGATCTCCACCCCAAAGTACTGACCACCGCCCCGAACCACGGAGGCCTCGCCCGCAGCCCGCACTGCGGCCCCACCGCTGAGCACGGGGTGGGAGAGCTCGGCACCCTGCACGATCTTCGGCATGATCACCAGCTCTCCGTCCTGTAGCACGGCCCACTTGATCAGTTCGCCGTCCATGTCGAGGTACTTGTCCCAGTTCGCGGATCCCGGCTTGGCGGGCCGGATACCGAGCCGTTCGGCAAGGGCGAGTTCCTCTGCGAGCGTGGCAGCCCCGTTGTTCGGCCAGATCCGACAGGCATTGTGCACCAGCACCCGGGAGGCACCCACGAAATAGGTGTGGTCTCCCTCAACCTCGAAGTTGAACACCTGGACCGGTGCGCGCTTCACCGAGACCGACTCGACCCGCGCTCCCTTGCCATCCAGGGTGGTCAGCCAGTCGCCGGGACGCAGTGCTCGGGCGCCCGTCCAACCCTTACCCCGCACCCAGAAGGGGTGCTCGGTCGTGGCCCGGAGGGTCTCCATGCCGATGTCGACGGAGACAAGGGCGTCGGTGGTGCGCTGCATGACCCCGGCGACCGTGCGCAGTCGGCGCTCGCCCGTCTCCGGGTCCTGCGCCCAGACCCGGTCGCCCGCCCGGATCTCCTCGATCGGCTTGGTGCCGTGTTCGGTGGCGACCTCGGTGCCAGCCGGGAAACACATCGACTGCAAGGCCTGCCGACCGATGCTCTCCAGTCTGGCCGCGGCGGACGCCGACATCCCCGAGCCGCGGAGCCCCCAGATGGCACGGCCGATCCCGGTCCCGCCGCGCATCGCGGTGCGGACCGCGAAGGCCGCCTCCGCCGCCTTCACCAGCAGGCCCGGGATGATGATGCTGCCGAACAGCCAGGCGCAGCTGCTGAGCTTGCGCTTGTAGCAGCCGACGATGTCCGCCACGGCTCCGGTGGCGACAGCCTTCAGGACGGACTCGGTGAGCTTGATCCCGTCGATGTGGACGTTCTCCTCCTTGAACTTGACGTCCAAGGGAGAGCTCGTGAGGTAGTCGCGCTGGATCGACGAGCCGCAGTGGGCTCGGTCCACACCGGGCAGCGGGCAGGACTCGACGTAGAAGTCCATCTCGCCGTAGATGTGGAACTCGAGGTCGATCTCGCAGCCGATGTCGCCGCCGGAGTGGCTGCCCACGCAGTCGCTCAGCGGGTTGATGTCCACCCTGGAGTCGCCGCTGGGCTTCATCACGACGCCCTCGACGCCGGTGCCGCCGCCGTCGGCGGTGCGCTCCTGCTCCTTGCGGTCCTCGAAGTCGACCTGCTGGGTGCGGATGGCGGCCTCGGCGGCCTCCACGGCGAGGTTGCGGGCGTTGGCCGCGGCGGCCTCGGCCTCGGTCGCGTCCCGTTCCGCCTTGTCGGCGACGGACCGCGCGGCGGACGCGTCGGCCTCGGCCGCGTCGGCCGCGCTGCGGGCGCTCGCCGCGTCCCGCTCGGCGGCGTCGGCGGAGGCGTCCGCGTCGGTGGCGTGGCCGTCGGCCGCGGTGGCCGCGGTCTGCGCGGCGGCAGCGTCGGCCTCCGCCTGCTTGTCGTACTCGACGGTGTTGGCCTCGGACCGCTGAGCCGCCTTGGCGGAGGCCGTCGCCGCGTCGGACGAGGACTGCGCCGCCGCAGCGGAGGCGGTGGCCTGCGCAGCCCACTCCGCCGCGTTCGCCGCCGCCTCGGCAGCCGCCTTCGCGTCGGCGTTCGCCTGGGCCGCCAGCGCCTTTGCCTCGGCGGCCGCCTTCTTGGCCTGCGCCGCCTTGGCGTTGGCGACGGCGACCTGCTGCTGGGCGGCCGTCTTCGCGGCCTGACCGGTCAGTACCGCGAGACCCGCCGAGGAGTCGGTCTCCGCGTACGGGGAGCCCAGCTCGATGGCGTCGTTGGCGGGTTTGACGACCTTCGCTGCCGAGTCCCGCGCGGCCGCGGCGGCCTGCGCGGTGGAGTAGGCGTGCCCGGCGGTGCGGATCGCGTCGGCGCCGGCGAGCGTGGCTTCGGAGCGGGCGACCAACGCGTCACCGCGCGCCTTGGCGGCGGCCTTCTGCGCGGTCTCGGCCTCGGCCTTGGCGGCGATCGCGTTCCACTTGGCGGCCCGCGAGGCGGCGATCGCGTCGGCGGCGGCCGCATGCGCCTTGGTGACGGCGGCCCCGGTGATGGCGACATCGCGCTGGGCGCCGTCCGCGGCGGCCTGGGCGCGCTTGGCCGCTCCCTGGGCCCTGGTGGCCGCCTCACGCGCGTTGGTGGCCGCCGCGGTGGCCTCGTTCGCCGCCTGGCGGGCCTGCGTGGCCGCGGCCGTGGCGTCGTCGGCCGCCGAGCGGGCCTTGGTGGCGGCCTGCCGGGCCTCGATGGCGTCGGCGGTGCCGTCCACGGCAGCGAGCAACGCTTCCGCGGCCTCCGCCTTGGCGACCAGCGCGTCACGGCGGTCCTCGGCGGCGAGCGCGCCGTTACGGGCCCTCTGTGCCCGGTTCTCGGCGGCGAGCGCGGCGTCCTTCTTGTCGGCGGCCGTGCCGCCCGCGGCCTGCGCGTCGGACAGTTTGTCGGCGGCGATCTGCCGCTGGGACTGCGCGCGGGCTTCGGCGTCGTGCGCCTTGTTGCGCTCGGACGCGGCGAGGTCCGCCTGCGACTTGGCGTAGTCCCGCTCGGCCTCGGCCTTCTGCCGCTTGGCCTTCGCGTCGGCCGCCGCGTTCTTGGCGGTCTGCTCGGCCGCCTTCGCCTTGTTCTCCGCGGCCTTGGCCTCGGAGGCGTGCTTGGCCGCCTCCTCCGCCTGGGCGGCTGCCCCCTCCGCGGCGGCCTTGGCCTGGGCCTCGGCCTCCTGCGCGGCGATGCGCCGGAACTCCGCCTTGGCCGCGTGGGCCTGGGTGGTGGCGAGGGAGTCGAGCGTCTTGCTGTCGGCGGCGGAGGCCCGGGTCGCGTTGAACGCCGTCTCCACGGCCTTCGCCGCGGCCTGGGTGGCCGCCGCCGACGCCTTGGCGACCTGCGCCGCCTGCTGGCCGTACAGCAGACCCCGGCCGCGCGGCAGTCCGGCCGCGTCGGCGATGCCGTACGCCTGCGTCTGTGCCTGGGTCACCGCGTCGGCCTGGGTCTTGGCGGACAGCGCGGCGCGGGAGGCGACGTAGAGGCGTCCGCCGGCCCGGCCCTGGGCGTCCGTGATCCACTTCTTGACCTTGGTGAACTCGGCCGTGGTCGGGTAGTCGTTCGGGTGGTCGGCGGGCTTCTGACCGGTCCAGTAGGCCTGCCAGTCCGTGAGCCGGCTCGCGATCAGCGACTGGCCGAGGGCCTCACCGAGTGCCTGCGAGGCAGTCGACAGGTCCGCGTTGGCCTGCTTCTCGGCCCGGATGATGGCGTCCCGCTGGGTCTTCTGCCCGTCGATCTCCGCCTGCCACTCGGTGTGGGCGGTGGCGATCTCGTCGCCGAGCACCTGGTGCGGGTCCTGGGGGTCGGTGTACGCGCAGGACGCGAAGCGGGCCTTGAGGTTCTCCACGTCGATCCGGGACTCCATCGAGGCCGGGTCGGGAGCGGTGGTCGGAAAACCGCCGTACTGGAGGAAGAGCCGGGCGTCGTCGGCGTACATGTCGTGCATGAACTGCAACGACTCCCACGCCTGGCGGTCCTCGTAGTCCTCGTAGGCGTCCGGCGAGTAGCGGGCCTTGTAGACGGCGGTGGCGGCGTCGACGGACGTCTTGTTCGCCAGGGGGTGCGGGTCGACGTAGAAATCGTCTTCGTGCTTCCAGAACTCAGCGGCGACCCAGGACCCCAGACCGATCTTGTCGAACGGGTCGTCCTTGGCCTCGACCCACGTGAAACCGGTGACGGTGTAGGGCGGCGGCTGCTCTTCGACGGAGAGAGACGCCTCCCACACCTCGGGGCGGCCCGAGAGCTCGTCCAGCTTGGCGTCCGCGGCGGCCTTGTCCTTGCTGTACGCCTTGTGGAGCGCGGTGTCCTTCCAGTACTCCGGGTCGGCTGCCGTGTGCAGCTGGTCCTCGGTACCGATGAGGCCGGCCCGCGCGGTCTCCTTCATCGCGGGGCCGCCCTTGCGCAGGACTCCGCTGAGGAGGCACTGCTCCTGGCGGACGCGTTCGGCGGCCTTCGCGTCGAAGACGGTGGGGACCGGGTCGGCGGTGCTCGCGGTCCGCTCGGACTGGCTGGTGACGTCGGGGAGTTGACCGCCCGTCACCGCGATCGCGCCGGCGACGGCCATCGCGGTCAGGGGCAGGAAACGGGTTCTCGCGAGGAGCCCCCGTCTGCGTGCGTTCGTACGCATGGGAAACCTGTCTGTGAGGACGACGGGAGGGGGCTCAGAACAGCAGGTTGTACTGGGTCCAACCGCTGGTGCCGATCTGCGTGCGGGCGCCGAAGGGGGCGCTCGCGGTGCCGGTCCCCTTGTAGAGCCACAGGGCGCCCGCCGTGTCGACGGCCATCAGGTCCGCCTTGCCGTCACCGGTGTTGTCGCCGGTCGACACGACCGCGGTGTAGTCCTTCCAGCCGCTCGTGGCCGCGGTGATGCTGGTGCCGAGCACCGCGTCGGCCGTGGCCTTGCCGGTGCCGGGGTAGATGAGCAGGCTGCCCGCGCTGTTGCGGGTGACGAGGTCGGCGATGCCGTCGCCGGTGTAGTCGCCGCGCCCGGCGATGACGCTCATGCCGTTCCAGCCGGTGGAGTCCTTCATCCGGACCCGGGCGGAGAGGGTGCCGTCGGCCTTGCCCTGGTAGAGCCACAGCTGGCCGTCGGTACCGCGGGCGACCAGGTCGGGCTGGGCGCTGCCGGCCATGTTGCCGACGGAGACGAGGAGGTTGTACTGGTCCCAGCCGGTGCCCAGCACCTTGGTGTCGTTGCCGCGTTCGGCGGTGTAGTAGAGAGTGCCGCCGATCCGGAAGTACAGGTCGTTGCCCCGGCCGTTGTCGGAGATGTCGGCCTGGACGAGCGCGGTGGCCACGGAGTAGCCGGTGCCGAGGTCGGCGCGAGCCTTCCAGCCGCCGGCGCCCTTGGCCTCGTAGTCCCAGAGGTGGCCGTCCTTTCCGCGGGCGAGGAGCGGCAGCAGGTCGGTGCCGTCGGCGGCGGCCTGCTGGAGGAGGGGGGCGCCGTCGGTGGGGACCGCTGCCGCGGCATCCGGTCCGGGTGGCTCGGAGTGCGCTGTCGTGAGCGCGACCACAGTGGTCACGGCGCCCGCGAGAGCGAGGGCGGCCGCCCTGCGCAGGGGGCGGCTGAGGGAGATGCGTATCAAGGCGAGAGGTTCCCGTCGGTGGGGCCGGCGGGGACCTGCACGCGCTCACCAAGACGCCGTGAACACAGGTCAGGTGTTCCCCGGTGCCGCCCCCGCGCCGCGTATGGTCATGTCCACGGCAAGAACACCGTATGGGAACTATGTGGATTCTGTGAAGGGATTTTCGGGAGGACAGGAACTTCAGGACAGCCTTTTCGCGCCAGAGAGGCGGCTTCCCGCGGCTGTGCCCCGCCGGGGCGGGCCCGGCGGGGCACAGTCTTTCCGCGGCTCCCGGAAGGGTTCGTGAGGGGCGTCGGTCAGCCCTCGCTGTACTGGTGCATCCCGGGCACGGTCAGGGTCCCGCCGTACTGGGCGGCCTGCTGGACCGTCACGTTGGTGAAGTAGATCAGCGGGATGTTCAGGGGCGGGGGGCTGTCCGGGCTGAACGTGACCGGGATCAGCCCCAGCAGGTTGCCGGAGATGCTCTCGGTGTACATCGTCGTCTTGCCGTCGGTGATCTTCGACGTCGTGCCCTTGCCCGCCTGCACGTGGTACGTCTTGCCGCGCTCGGTGACGATCTGGTGGAGGTCGCCGATGTCGGTGCCGCCGGACACGACGTACTTCAGGACCTTCTTGGTCTTGCCGCTCGCGGTCCTGACCTTGACGACGCCCTGGTAGTCGGCGCCCTTGAGGGTGAGCGAACTGGCCTTCAGGGTCCAGGCGTTGTCCGCCACGGTGATACCGGGCTCGGTGTCGCCCTCCTCGTCCATGGCGGCCGGGCAGTCCTCCGGGTCGGTCGTGGAGCTCGCCGAGGGGCTCGGGGAGGCCGTGGCGTCCGCCGCCGCCTCCTCGGCCGCCTTCGCGGTGTCCTGGACGGCCTGGGTGGTGTCCTCGGCCGCCTTGGACGCCGTGCCGGTCGTGTCCTTCACGGTGTCCTTGACCGTGCCGGTGACCTTGTCGGCCGTGTCCTTGGCAGTGTCGCCAGCGCTGTCGTCCGCGCTCTTCGACGCCGAGGCGGAGGGGGTCGGCGTCGGAGTGGCGCTGGCCGAACCGCCGGCCCCGGAGCCACCCGTGAAGATCCCGGTGAGCGCGTCGCCGATGTCCGTCAGCAGGTTGCCGTCGTCGCTCGCGGAGGCCGACGGAGAGGGTGTCGCCGTGGCGGTGCCGGAGTCCGCGGAGTCGGAGGAGGAGCTATTGCTCTCCTGCTTGGTCGCGGAGGCGGACGGCGTGGGCGTCGGCGTGGCCTCGTCGTCGGAACCTGAATCCGACGAAGAGGAACCGTCCGAGCCGGAGCCGGAGCCGGAGTTGGAGCCGGAGCCGGAGGACGCCGACGGGGACGGTGTCGCCGTGGCGTCGGGCGAAGCGCTCGCCGAGGCGGACGGGGAGGCGCTGCCGTCCAGTGCCGCGATGCAGTCCTTGTACTCGTCCGCCGTAAGGCTCTTGGCGGTCGGTGCGTCGTCGGCGAGGGCGAGCGTCGGCGTGAAACCTATGCCCATGAGAACGGCCGTCGGCATCGCCGCCATGGCTATCGCCTTGCCGGCGGGCATGTGGAACCTGTTGAACAGGGGCTTCTTGGGCGCCGCGTGCCGGGGGCCGGTTCTGACCTCCGCGGCGACCGCGGAGCCCTCGCCGGAGAGGTTCTCAGCCGACACGGTACCCCCCGTTCGCGTCGTCGCCGCCGGCCCAGGCGTTCTCGGGCGTCCGGTCCGACGATCCGTCCCGGCCGTGCTCCGGCGCCGGGTACGCGGCTCCGGGCTCGTCCCCGACCGGCTTGAGGATCGCGGTGTCGGGGTCGGCGGCCTGGGGCGCACCGCCCTGCGTCCCGTCCTCGTCCAGCGGCTGCGGCCGGGGCGGCGCACCGGGCGCCCAGGAGACGGCGAGCGCACCACCGATCAGCGCGAAGAGGAAGCCCAGGATGAAGCCGCCGATGTTGGAGACCACCAGGGACACCAGGGAGAGCACGATCGCTGCGACCCCGGCGAACACGCGAGTGGCCTGCTGGAACCACATCGTCAGGCCCAGCGTGACGAGCAGTACGCCGATGATGAGGGAGCCGGCACCCGCGGTCGTCGCCATGGCGATCGACATGGTGCCCAGCTTGAAC
This sequence comes from Streptomyces sp. NRRL B-24085, assembly GCF_001282115.1. Lineage (GTDB taxonomy): Bacteria > Actinomycetota > Actinomycetes > Streptomycetales > Streptomycetaceae > Streptomyces. The sequence goes on from NZ_LJBR01000015.1 coordinate 63,420, forward strand.
GTGGCGTACGGGAAGTAGGCGATCGGCACCCCACCGAGCAGGGTGAACAGGCCCGCCCAGAACGGCCGGTTGCCCCGCCAGGCGCGAAATCGCAGACGCAGCCGGGTGAAGGTCCCGGCGGTCTGGACCGGAGTCTCGGCACTCATGGAAAAAGCTCCCTGGGTCCGGTGGAAGTTCATACCGGCTCGGCCGTGGGCGTGGAGAAGCCGGAAAGTCTGAGTCTGTGGAGGGGTGCCCTTGGCGCGGTCGGCCGGGTGGGGCGGAGAAGCGAACGCTCCACCGCCCCCCTGAGGACGGCTCAGCCGCCCTCAGGACATCCCGGCTCCGGAGCCGTCAGTAGCACTCCATGTTGGCGTCCGCGCCGAGCTTCATCGACAGACCACTCAGCTTGAACGTGCCGGCCGTGGTGGCCCAGGCCGTCTGCTTGACGTCGTAGAGGTCGGCCTTCTCCGCCTGCTGGGCGAAGCCGCCCGGCAGCACGCTCTCGCCGGCCTTCACGTCGGGACCGCGGGTCTTGTCCTTGACCGCGACGCCGATGTCGATGTTCGTGAACTCCGCGTTGGCCTGGAGGTCAGCAACATCGATGTAGAGGTTGTGGGCCGAGACCGGCGTCTTGCCACCACCCGCGTCAAGACGCAGGTAGAACGTCTTGTTGATGATGGGGATGGTGGTCTTGACTGACTGGCACATCTTGGTGATGGTCGCGTCGTCGAACGACGAGATCGCCACCGGCACCTGGGTCTTTTCCTTGCCGTCGACCTGCTTGTAGACGGTGTCTACACCGCCGTACTGAGCGAAGCCCGTACCGTGCAGCTCATCCGCCGACACCTTGAACTGCTGGCCGGAGACGCTGAACGACGCGGCGAGCGCACCCTGCGCAAGCCCGACGCCCACCGCGGCGGCCGCGGCGACGCTGGGCACCATGACCACAGCGAACCGCTTCCATCTGGTCCCGCCACGCACCTGGGACTCCATATTTCCTCCTTCTCGGACGTACATCTCCTGACCCTGACTGCCCTCTCGAAAGGACGGCTCAGCCGGGCAGGGATGGGAGAAGTGCTACGTCCTCGGGAAGGAGAGCGCCCGTACTCGGAGGCGCGAACCGCGCACCGATCACCGGCGATCACCCCCGAGCGACAACCACTGGTCGCGCCTGACACGCATCACGCACAACCTTGCTGGACAGGCTTCGCCGGATGGGCGAAGACCCCCCTGTCCAAGAGCCGGCGCACCTGCCGCCTGCTCTGCTCGGTGGGGACCCACGGATTCCCGCGGCCCGACCGGCTGTCGGGGTACGGGAAAGGACCGAGCGTCGCCGATCGTGGTGCATTCTCGCCGCCCGCACAAGGGGCTTCGTTACTCGGTAGTAACGGCCGGATAACCGAACAACGACCCGCTGGTCTCGGTCGGCGACGCTGGGTGGCAGAGAGGGGGAGGACAAAGCAGTTGATCGATGGACAGAATCCGACAGATCAACGCCGGTGACTTACTGGAAGTAACAGCGGCCGCGATTACCAAGTTTTGGCAAAGCGCGGCCGCAGTGACCCCCCGACGACAGATCTTTCACTCGGGCAACACAGGCCGGGGCGTTTAGCAACTGGTCAGAACCGGCCTCGCGCCCCGCTCGGTTCCCGCCCTCAGAACAGGGCCCGGGACAGCGCCCTGCGGGCCGCCGAGACCCGCGGATCGTCGGCCCCGACCACCTCGAAGAGCTCAAGGAGCCGCAGCCGTACGGTGTCCCGCTCGTCCCCCGCCGTGCGGCGCACGGTGTCGATGAGCCGCCCGAACGCGTCCTCGACGTGACCGCCGACCAGGTCCAGGTCGGCGGCGGCGATCTGCGCCTGCGCGTCACCGGGCTTCTCGGCCGCGTCCTTGCGCGTCTGCTGCGGGTCGAGCGACTGCACCCGCTGGAGCAATTCCGCCTGGGCGAGCCCCAGTTTGGCCTCCGAGTTGCCCGGGTCGTCGCTCAGCACGTTCCTGTAGGCCTGCACGGCCCCGCCGAAGTCCCCGGCGTCCAGGGCGCGTACGGCGGCTTCGAGGAGCGCGTCGTAGGGCCCCGCCGGCACCTCGGCGGGCTGCGGGGCGGCGCCCGGCCGGGCGTCCGGGTCGACGGTGAGGCCGGTCAGCCCGAAGCGCTGCTCGGCGACCTGCACCAGCTGGTCCAGCGTCTGCTGGATCTGCTCCTTGCCGGCCGCGCCCTGGAAGAGCGGCAGGGCCTGCCCGGCGACGACGGCGAACACGGCCGGGATGCCCTGCACCCCGAACTGCTGCATCAGCATCTGGTTGGCGTCGACGTCGATCTTGGCGAGGAGCAGGCGTCCGTTGTACTCGACGACGAGCTGCTCCAGCACCGGGCTGAGCTGCTTGCAGGGCTCGCACCACTCGGCCCAGAAGTCGATGACGACCGGGACCTCGGTGGACCGCTGCAGGACATCGCGCTCGAAACCCGCCTCGTCTACGTCGATGACGAGATCGGCCGGGGAGACGGCACCCGGGCCGCCGCCGTGCCGGGCCGCTTCGGCGCGGGCCTGCTCCGCCTTCGCCTTGGCCTCCTGGGCCGCTTTCACCGCGGCGAGGTCGACGACTCCGCTCATGGACATGTTCCGTGGCTGCATGCGTCTATCCTCCCCCGTGCGCGCGCGTCTGTGAAAAGCGCTGTGAAAGCCGGTCGTGCAGCGCGGTCCTGACGCCGGGTCCCCACCCCACGCCGTGCGCACCGTCGCCCGCGTACGTCCGTCGCGAGCTTTCGCTACGAGTCGTAGCGTAATGGCACCGAGTGCCCACCCGGTACCCCGCCCCGGTGATCTCCCTCACTGCCATTCGAGAACGGCCGGTTATGGTCGGAGAATGCAGAGCCGCAGCCCCGCCCCCCGCGCCACCGGACGCCCGCGCAGCGCCGCCGCGGACACCGCGATCCTCGCGGCGACGAGGGCGGCGCTGGTGGAGCTGGGCTGGTCGAAGCTCACGCTGGGAGATGTGGCTACCCGTGCGGGGGTCGCGAAAACCACCCTCTACCGCCGCTGGGCCGGCAAGAACGAACTGGTCGTCGACGCGGTGGCCGAACTCTTCGACGAACTGGAACTCCCCGACAGCGGGACGCTCGCCGCGGACATCGAGGGAGTGGTCCTCCAGTTCGCGGCGATCCTGGCCCGCCCGGAGGCACAGAGCGGTCTCATGGCCGTGATCTCGGAGTCGACGCGGGACGACGCGCTGCGCGGACGCATCCGCGAGTCGATCGTCGAACGGCAGAAACGGCTGGTTCTGGAGGGCCGCTCCCGAGCCCAGTCCCGCGGTGAACTCCCCCCGGAGACCGACCCGCTCGAGGCGGCCCGAACCGCGGACCTCATCTTCGACATCGTCGCCGGCGCGGTGGTCCACCGCTGCCTGGTGAGCTCGAAGCCGGCCGACGCCACGTGGGTGCGCGGCCTGACGCGCGTGCTGCTGCTGGGACTTCGGGGGGCCGCGGACGCGGACGGGTCCGCGTAGCACCGAGCGCGAAGACCTGGCGACGGCCGTGTCCAGCGGTACGGTCTCCCCGTTCTCGAACCGCAGGTGACCGGCGTCTAGAACCCGGCCGGCTCCGTGTACATACCCCACTCGTCCCGCAGCACCCCGCAGATCTCCCCCAGGGTCGCCTCCGCTCGTACCGCGTCCAGCATCGGCTCGATCATGTTGGATCCGTCGCGGGCGGCAACGAGCATTGTCTCCAGGGCAGTTCGTACGGCTTTCTCGTCCCTCGCCGCCTTGCGGCCGGCCAGCGCTCGCACCTGCTCCCGCTCCACCTCGTGGCTCACCCGCAGGATCTCCAGGTCCCCGGTGACCGACCCGTGGTGGACGTTCACCCCCACGACCTTCTTCTCGCCCTTCTCCAGGGCCTGTTGATAGCGGAAGGCCGCCTCCGCGATCTCGCCGGTGAACCAGCCGTCCTCGATCCCCTGGAGGATCCCCGAGGTCATCGGGCCGATGGGATGCCGCCCGTCCGGATGCGCCCTGAGCCCCCGCTCCTTGATCTGCTCGAAGATCTTCTCCGCCTGCGCCTCGATCCGGTCTGTCAACTGCTCCACGAACCACGAACCCCCCAGCGGATCCGCCACGTTGGCGACCCCGGTCTCCTCCATGAGTACCTGCTGGGTGCGCAGGGCGATCTCCGCGGCCTGCTCGGAGGGGAGCGCGAGGGTCTCGTCCAGGGCGTTGGTGTGCAGGGAGTTGGTCCCGCCGAGCACGGCCGCGAGCGCCTCGACCGCCGTACGGACGACGTTGTTGTACGGCTGCTGCGCGGTCAGGGACACCCCGGCGGTCTGGGTGTGGAACCGCAGCCACTGCGCCTTCTCGGACCGCGCCCCGTACACGTCCCGCATCCAACGCGCCCAGATGCGCCGCGCCGCACGGAACTTGGCGATCTCCTCGAAGAAGTCCACGTGCGCGTCGAAGAAGAAGGAGAGACCGGGCGCGAAGACGTCGATGTCCAGGCCGCGGGAGAGCCCCAGTTCGACGTAGCCGAAGCCGTCGGCGAGCGTGTAGGCGAGTTCCTGTGCGGCCGTGGATCCCGCCTCGCGGATGTGGTAACCGGAGACGGACAGCGGCTTGTAGGCGGGGATGCCGGCCGCGCAGTACTCCATCAGGTCGCCGATGAGGCGCAGGTGCGGCTCGGGCGGGAAGAGCCACTCCTTCTGTGCGATGTACTCCTTGAAGATGTCCGTCTGGAGCGTCCCGTTGAGGACGGACGGGTCCACGCCCTGGCGCTCGGCCGCGACCAGGTACATGCAGAAGACGGGGACGGCGGGTCCGCTGATCGTCATGGACGTCGTCACGTCACCGAGCGGGATGTCCCGGAACAGGACCTCCATGTCGGCCGCCGAGTCGACGGCCACCCCGCAGTGGCCGACCTCGCCGAGCGCGCGGGGGTCGTCGGAGTCCCGTCCCATCAGCGTCGGCATGTCGAAGGCGACCGACAGCCCGCCGCCGCCGTTGGCGAGGATCTTCTTGTACCGCTCGTTGGTCTGCTCGGCGTTCCCGAACCCGGCGAACTGCCGGATGGTCCAGGTCCGCCCCCGGTAGCCGGTCGGATACAGCCCGCGCGTGAAGGGGTACTCCCCCGGCCACCCGATCCGCTCGAAGCCCTCGTACGCGTCCCCCGGCCGCGGCCCGTACACCGGCTCCACGGGGTCCCCCGACAGCGTGCTGAAGTCGGCCTCACGCCTGCGCGAGGCGTCGTACCGGGCCTGCCAACGTCGGCGGCCCTCTTCGATGGCGTCAGCGTCCATACCATCGAAGTTACTGGGGCGTCCAAGTAAACGTCGACACGCGACCGCCGTACGCGTGCCGTTCGCGTGCCCTACGCGTGCGGTACGGCGGGGCGTTCGGTCCCTGGGGGCCCGTGGGGGC
>NZ_LJBR01000150.1 GCF_001282115.1 Streptomyces sp. NRRL B-24085
GTCCGGCTGTCTGACAGGTTGACGGGGGTGATACTCCGGGCGGCGGGAGGGTGCTGTCAAGGGGGCGGGTGTGCGGGGTGCGGGGTGTGGGAGACGTTTCGCACCCGGGGCGGTGTGCGCGAGGCAGGTGCTCCCTCGCCACCCCGCCTGCGGCGCGAGATACGGGAACCGTCCCTCAGCCCCGTGGCGGTGTGCGCGACGCGGGCGATCGCCCGCCCCCAGCGTGCGGTGCGCGAGATCCCGGAGCCGTCTCCCATTCCCACAGTGGTGAGCAAGGCATGGCAGCCGCCCCCCACCCCGCTTGGAGGTGCGCATGGCGTTGGAGCCGCCCCGCACCCCCGTAGCAGCTCGCGGGGTGCAGCGACCGCTCCCTGTGGCAGCTCGCGAGGTGCAGCGACCGCGCGACCGCCCTCCGTGGCAGCTCGCGAGGTGCAGCAGCCGCCCCCGTGGCAGTGGGCGAGGCGTGGCAGGCGCCATCGACCCCGCGTGGACCTGCGCAAGGTACAGGAGACGCCCCCCGTGGCGGCCGGCCGTGCCGGTCAGCTGGAGAGCGTCCCCGTGGCCAGCAGGCCGAAGAGCAGCAGGCCCACGACGATCCGGTAGATCACGAAGGCGTTGAAGGAGTGCTTGGCGACGAACTTCAGCAGCCAGGCGATGGAGGCGTAGGCCACGACGAAGGAGACGGCCGTGCCGACGGCCAGCGGGGCCGCGCCCACGCCGGCGCCCAGGGCGTCCTTGAGCTCGTAGATGCCGGCGCCGGTGAGGGCGGGGATGCCGAGGAAGAAGGAGAGGCGGGTGGCGGCCACCCGGTCGAGGTCCAGCATCAGGGCCGTGGACATGGTGGCGCCGGAGCGGGAGAAGCCCGGGAACAGCAGGGCGAGGATCTGCGAGCTGCCGACCAGCATGGCGTCCTTGAACGAGGTGTCGTCCTCACCGCGCTTGTGCCGGCCCATCTGGTCCGCCGCCCACATCACACCGCTGCCCGCGATCAGGGAGCCCGCGACCACCCACAGGGAGGCGAGCGGCCCCTCGATGAGCGGCTTGGCGGCGAGGCCGACGGCGACGATCGGGACGGTCGCGGCGATCACCCACCAGGCGAACTTGTAGTCGTGGTGGTAGCGCTCCTCCTTGTGGACGAGCCCCCTCCCCCACGCGGAGACGATCCGCACGATGTCCTTGAAGAAGTACACGAGCACGGCGGCGATCGCACCGACCTGGATGACGGCCGAGAACCCGACGACGGCGTCGTCGTCGACGGGGATGTTCATCAGCCCCTCGACGATCTTCAGATGGCCGGTGGAGGAGACGGGGAGGAACTCGGTCACTCCCTCGACGGCTCCGAGGACGACGGCCTGACCGACGCTGATGACGCTCATGGGATCCAGTTCTTCTCAGGGGATGGCAGGTGCGGAGGGCACAGTCTTACTACACGCGGACAAGCGTCGAGGCTTACGTCCACACCGCCTGCGCCAGCGCCACTCCCGCGAAGGCCGCCCCGAGTCCGGCCACCACACTGACGGCCACGTTGGCGACGGCGTAGAGGCGTGCCCCGGTCCCGGCGAGCCGGAGGGTCTCGTAGGAGAAGGTCGAGTACGTCGTCAGGGCCCCGCACAGGCCGGTGCCCAGGAGAAGCTGGAGGTGGGACCCGGCCGCCCCCGCGGCCGCGGCGCCGGTGAGCAGGCCGAGGACCAGACAGCCCGTGACGTTGACGGCGAGGGTGCCCCAGGGGAAGACCGAGTCGTGCCGGGACTGCACCGCGCGGTCGGTGAGGTAGCGCAGCGGGGCGCCGACCATCGCACCCATGACGACCAGCAGCCAGCTCACAACGACTTCTTACCCTTCGTGTCCGCTATGTCCTGGTTCCCGTCGCGGCCGACGTACCGGATGACCTCGCAGTCCTCGAGGGTCACCAGGCCCTCGGTGACGAGTTCGTCGAGCTGCGGCAGGAACTCCCGTACGCGTGACTCCGTGTCGACGATGACGACGGCCACCGGCAGGTCCTCGCTGAGGGACAGCAGCCGGGAGGTGTGGATCAGGGAGGAGGCGCCGAAGCCCTCGACGCCGCGGAAGACACTCGCCCCGGCGAGCCCCGCGGCGTGGGCGCGGTGCACGATCTCGGCGTAGAGGGGCTTGTGGTGCCAGGTGTCGTTCTCGCCGATGTAGACGGTCAGGCGCAGGGCGCTCCCGGTCAGCCTCGTCATGGCTGCCTCCGCTTCAGGACGCGGCGGGCCGCCGTGGACGCCAGCCACACCGCGGTGAGGGCCGCGAGCAGGGTCGCGGCGAGATAGGCCAGGCCCGTGCCGGCCCGGCCGTGGTCGACGAGCTTCTGGATGTCGACGGCGTAGGTCGAGAAGGTGGTGAAGCCGCCCAGGACCCCGGTGCCGAAGAAGGGCCGGACCAGGCGGTGGGCGGCCCACACGTCGGTGATGACGACCATGAACACCCCGATGACCGCGCAGCCGACGACGTTGGTCCAGAAGGTCGCCCAGGGGAATCCGCCGGGCGGGGTGGGCCAGTGGAGGGCGAGCGCGTACCGGGCCGTCGCGCCCAGGGCGCCGCCGAGCGCGACCACGGCGACCACGGGCGCCTGGCCGCGCCACGGGGACGGACGTGCGGGTCCGGCGGGAGCACGCACGCTCTGGGGGGCTGTCATGGCCGTGTCTCTCCTACTCGCCGGGGCCCGGGTGCACGGGCGCGCTCCATCGCAAGTAGGGACCGTTGGCGGCGCCTTCGCCGCGGTTCGGGTACGGCGGGCCCCACCGCCGTGCCGCGAGGGTGATCGCGACCGGGGACCAGCGTAACGCCGGGGCGCGGCCGGGGTCACTTCGCGGCGGGCGGCTCGCACAGCGCGATGCCGCGCTCCCAGAGGCTGCCGAGGACCAGGTGGCCGGAGGCCTCGCAGACGCTGGTGACCATGCGGAAGCGGGACCCGCGGCGGGCGAGGTGGTGGACGACCCCACCGGTGTCGTCGACGGCGAGGACACCGATGCCGCCCGTGGGCCGGTAGGGGGCGCGCACGGCGACGCGGGCGGCGGCTCGGCGGACGGAAGGGGCGGCGCGGTGCAGGAGGTCGAGCGGGGG
>NZ_LJBR01000151.1 GCF_001282115.1 Streptomyces sp. NRRL B-24085
GGGCGGGGGGCTGCGGCGGGTTCTGGACCGCGGGTGCGTGGGGGGCTGGTCGCGCAGTTCCCCGCGCCCCTGGGGGGTGTGGCCGCCGGACCGGCGTGCTGTCCCTCCGGCCGTGTGTGCCGTCCCGGCGGGGGTATCCGCTTCGCACCCCTAACCGCCGGGCCGGTTCCCGGCTGATCGGAAGGAGAGGTGCCGCATGTCCGCGTCCCTCGTGGAAACGGTCGATCTCAAGGCTCCCGTCGCTGTCGCCTGGGCGCTGTGGAGCGATGTGACCCGGTGGCCGACCTTTCTGAGCCACGTACGCCTGGTGGAGCGCATGGACGAGCGCCGCTTCGCCTGGCAGCTGCAACTGCCCGGCGCCGACAAGAACTTCGTCGCCGAACTCACCGAGGTCGTCCCGGAGGACCGCATCGCCTGGCGCACGGTGGAGGGGGTGCACCACGCGGGCGTGGTCACCTTCCACCGGCTCAGTGACACCACGAGCCGGGTGACCCTTCAGATCGAGTACGACCCGAAGGGCTTCGTCGAGCACATCGGCGCACTGACCAACCTCGACTCGGCGCTTGCCAACTACGACCTCGGCGAGTTCCAGAAGCTGGCCGAGACGGCGGCGGCGACCTGACACCGCACTCCGCCGAGAATGTTTTGAACATGTTCAATTCCAGGCGTACGCTGCTGCCATGAGCGACAGAGCCGCCCAACTCAGGGGCATCCGCGCATGGCTGGCCTTGTTCGTCGTCTGCCTGGTGCTCAGCGGAGCCACGGCCTTCCCGCTGGTCCACGAACTGCGCTGGGCCGAGGACGTGCTGGGGCACCTCCCCGCGCCGGACGCGCTCATGGACTGGATCACGCGCGTCCGGCGCGGGCTCGACACCGCCGACTCCGACCACCCCTTCCTCCTCTACGGCACGGACTGGCTGGCCTTCGCCCACCTGGTCATCGCGGTCGCCTTCTACGGCCCCTACCGCGATCCGGTCCGCAACATCTGGGTCGTGGAGTTCGGGATGATCGCCTGCGCCGGGATCATCCCGCTCGCCCTGATCTGCGGACCGATCCGGGGCATCCCGGTCTGGTGGAGTGTGATCGACATGGCGTTCGGGGTCTTCGGAGTGCTCCCGCTGTACGTCGTGCGGCGGAGGATCAAGCGGCTGGAGGCGCTCGCCCCGTACGACGTGGTGCCCGCCGCCCCCGCCGTGCCCGCTACTTGAGCGCCGTGATGATCCGGCCGACGACCGGGTTCGCGTCCTCGCTCTTCGCGTCGGTGGCAGCAACTGCCGTTGCCTTTAGGGGAGTTGCAGGGCAGTCCCCCTAGGGGCGGAAATGTGTTGCCGCGGAGTCGCCGTAGCGTTCCTGGGCGTCCAGCACCTCGTCGCCGTGGTCGTGCGCCCAGACGCCGAACGCCTCGATGGGGGCGAGCAACGTCCGCCCCAGGGAGGTCAGTTCGTACTCCACACGGGGCGGGGAGCCGCCGTAGGCCCGCCGGGCGACCAGGCCGTTGAACTCCAGTCGCCGCAGGGTCTCCGTCAGCACCTTCTGACTGATCCCGCCGATGCGCGCCCGCAGTTCGCCGGGGCGTGCGGGGCCGTCCTTGAGAGCCCAGATCACCACGGGACTCCAGGTGTTGGAGACCAGGTCGAAGGCGAGGCGGGTGCGGCAGTCGGCGAGGAAGGCGAGGTCGGTGGTCACGTACCGAATGGTGCCCGAGCGGCTTCCTACTGTCGTACCCGTTCCCGGGAAACGGGAGTTCGGGGCGACGGAGGAGACCTCATGCGGGTGGGAATCATCGGCCGGGGCGGTATGGCGGACGCGCTGGGCACGCAGTGGCGGCGGGCCGGGCACGAGGTGGTCACCGGTAGCCGCTCGGGCGGAATGCGCGAGGCGGCGGAGGCCGGCACGGACGCGGTGCTGCTCGCGGTGCCGTACGAGGCGGTGGTCGACGTGGTCGGCGGGCTGGCGGAGGTGCTCGCGGGGAAGGTGCTGATCGACTGCACCAACCCGGTCGGCCGCGACTTCGGACTGCTCACGGCGGGCGGGCCCGCGGCCGCCGAGCGCATCGCCTCCGCCGCCCCGTCGGCGCACGTCGTGAAGGCCTTCAACCTGTGCCACGTCGACGTCTGGCGGCTGACCCCGCCCGTCTTCGACGGCCGCCCCCTCGCGGTGCCGCTGTGCGGGGACGACGAGGGGGCCCTGAGCGTCGTACGACGACTCGTCCGCGACCTGGGGTGCGAGCCGCTGCACGCCGGGGGGCTGGACGGGGCCGGGCTCCTGGAGGCGACCGCGGCGCTGCTGATCCGGCTGTGGGT
>NZ_LJBR01000152.1 GCF_001282115.1 Streptomyces sp. NRRL B-24085
CCCGAAGTCGCCGCCACCGCCGAAGTCTCCTCCGCCTCCGAAGTCGCCGAAGTCCCCGGAGTCGAAGTTCGAGCCGGACAGGTCGCCGCCCTCGTAGCCGCCGCCGAAGTCGCCGTAACCGGAGCCGTAGTCGGCCGCGTAGGCGGGCGTGGCCATCATGCTGCCGAGGACCGTGCCGACCAGCAGGCCGGGCAGCAGGCCGCCGCCGAAGTAGCCGCCGGCCCAGGGACCGTAGGCCGGGCCCGCGTCCCAGTAGGGGCGGCGGCCCTGGTCGGTGTCGACCTCGCGCATCACCGGGTCCCGGCCGTCGGCCAGACGGGTGGCGTCCGCGGCGCAGACCGGGACCTCGCGCGGGGCGCCGCCCGGCGGCGTCCAGGTGGCGTCGGTGACGGAGGGGCCGTGGCGGGGGTCGAAGAAGCAGGGGACCCGGCGCTCGGGCAGCGGCCGGCCCTCGCGGCGCGCGGCGAGCTGGGCCAGGGAGAAGCGGCCGTCCTCCACGGCCTGGGTGACCGCCCGTACGTCCTCGGGTCTGGTGGCCGCGGCCATCAACGACTTCGCCTGCTCGTACGCGTCCAGCGCCCGCTCGTAGTCGGCGCGCATGGCGTCGTCGGCGCCCGTCTCGGCGGGGTGGAAGTCCAGCCGGTCCAGTTCCTCGCCGAACGCCGTGATGTCCTCGTCCACGACGACCCGCAGCTTCTCCAGCGCGGCCCGCTGCTCCTCCGCGTGCCGGCGCCGGTTGCGCCGCACCAGCGTGTACGCGCCCGCGCCACCGGCCACGAGCACCGCGCCGACGGTGAGCAGGGCTGTGCTCGACACCCCGCCGCCGTCGTCCTCGGACCGCCAGGTCGAGGGGGCCGAGCCGCCCATGTTGGTGACCGCGGCGGCGGTGAAGTCGGTCAACTGGGTGCGGGTGTCCTCGCCCTCGACGGTGGTCACCAGATTCCGTACGGCCGCCCTCGGCAGGACCGAGGAGTCGGCGCGGGCGTCGAAGGCGTCACCGAGCCGGACCGCGTAGACGCCGGTGATGCCGGTCGCCGTGCGCAGCTTGGTGAACAGGTCCTGCTTGGGGTAGTCGGCGGGGAGCACCGCGACGAACAGCGGCTTGTCCGCCTTCGTGATCCGGTCCGCCAGGGCGTCCGCGTCCTTGGCGGAGAACTGGGCCGCGGCGGCCGGATCGACGTAGACCGGGTTCTCGCGGAGGGCCTGGCCGATCTCCGAGACGCCGGTGGCGGCCGGAGTGGCCGAAGCGGGCGGGGCGGCCCCCGCCAGGGCGGCCAGCGCCATCAGCACCAGGGCGAACAGCAGCCCCGGGAGGCTTCGGGTCCGTACTACGGCCTGCGCGGTGGCCTTCATACTTCGACGCTACCCGAAGCCTCCCGAAAGAGACCTGCCCGGCCGTCCTCAGGCCGCCCGGTACGCCTCCGTCAGCTTCCGCACCGCCTCTCCGTAGCGTCCGGTCGCGAGGAGGTGGTCGGCGTCGGCGAAGGGCGCGGCGAAGGCGGGGGTGATCCGCCCGTCCGCCTTCCGCTGGACGATCAGCCGGGCCTTCTCGACCAGGGCGCGGCCCCTGTCGTCGGCGCCGGCCCGCTCGGCGGCCCCGGCCGCGACCGCGAGCGCCCGGAGCGTGGCCGTCCCGCCTTGCGGGACCTTGGTGAGGGTGGTCAGGCCCCAGCCGTACGGGAACTGCGGGTCGTACGTCGGGTCTCCGACGTTGATCGGCAGCTGGGCCTCGGACCGCGGCCAGGTGACGGGCAGCCTGCCGGTGAAGGCTCGCCGGCCGTACAGGACGTCCGCGACGCCGTCGCCCTCGGTGCCCGGCAGCCAGGAGGCGACCAGGGCGTCGATGTCGCCGAGCCGGTCCCCGACGAGCTGCGGCCGCCCGGAGACGATCAGCACCGCGCACCTCATGGCCGCGCACACCTTGTCGACGGCGGCCCGATCGGCGGCGGACAGCTCCAGGTCGTGGCCGTTGCCGACGTCCCCGACGCCCTCGGCGTAGGGGGTCTCGCCGACGACGACCACACCGACGTCGTAGCCGGCGGTCGGGGCGGAGGCGTCCTGGGAGTACGTCAGCGCGGCGGAGTTCTTCCGCATCGCCTCCAGGATCGTCGTGCCGGGGGTGATGTCACCGGAGGAGCCCTGCCAGGTGACGGTCCAGCCGCCGCTCTGGTTGCCGATGTCGTCGGCGTTCGATCCGGCGACGTACACCTTCTGCGACTTCCTCAGCGGGAGCACGCCCCCGGCGTTCTTCAGCAGCACCTGCGAGGCGGCGGCCGCCTCCCGCGCCACGGCCCGGTGCCCGGCGGAACCGATCCTCGCGGCGCCGCTCGTGTCGGCGTACGGCTTCTCGAAGAGCCCGAGCCGGAACTTCTGCGTGAGGATGCGGGAGACGGCGTCGTCGATCCGCCGCTCGCTGACGCGCCCGGCCCGCACCTCCGCGACGAGCGCGGTGCGGAAGTCCTTGTAGGCGTACGGCGCCATGACCATGTCGACACCCGCGTTGACGGAGGTCCGGACGTCCGAGGCGTAGTCGCCGGGGATCTGGTCGATGCCGTTCCAGTCGCTGATGACGAAGCCGTCGAAGCCGAGCCTGCCCTTGAGGACCCCGTTGATCATGTCGGCGCGGGCGTGCATCTTCACCGGGCCCTGGCCGTCGCCGACGATGTCGAGCGAGGAGTACGACGGCATGACCGTGCCGACGCCCCGGTCCACGGCCGACCGGTAGGGAGCGAGGTGGACCGCCTCCAGCTGCTTGCGGGTGACCGTGGTGACGCCCTGGTCGATGGTGTAGGTGCCGGTGGTGGAGGAGCCGTACGCGGTGCCGCCGTCGCCGACGAAGTGCTTGGCGGTGGCGAGGACCTTGTCGTCGTCCTTCAGGTCGCGTCCGTCGCGGGCGCCCTGGAGGCCCTGGATGACGGTTTCCATGGTCTCGACGAGGGCCGGGTCCTCGCCGAAGGACTCGTAGGAGCGGCCCCAGCGTTCGTCACGGGTGACGCAGAGGCAGGGCGCAAAGTCCCAGGGGACGCCGGTGGCGCGGACCTCGGCGGCGGTCACGGCCCCGGTCCGCTCGGCGAGCCGGGGATCGCGGGTCGCCCCGATGCCGATGTTGTGCGGCATGACCGTGGCGCCGACCAGGTTGTTGTGGCCGTGCACGGCGTCGACGCCGTAGATGAGCGGGATCTGGAACCGGGTCGCCTGTGCCCGGAGTTGGAAGGAGTCGATCATCCTCGCCCACGCCTCGGCGGTGTTCGGCGTGGGGGTCGAACCGCCGCCGGAGAGCAGCGAGCCGAGGTCCTCGGCGGTGATGTCGGCCCCGGTCCCGACGGCTCCGCGCTCGGCCTGGGTCATCTGGCCGGCCTTCTCCGCGAGGGACATGCGGGAGAGGAGGTCCGCGACCCGCTTGCGCACCGGGAGCTTGGCGTTCAGATACGGCAGCCCGTGCGCGTCGATCACGACCTGCGGGGTCTCGGCGGGGGCCTTGGCGCCGGTCACGGTGAGCCTGAGCGGGACGGTCTCGGCGGTCTCGGCGGCCGCCTTGTCCTTGAGGGTGTGGACCCGGACGGTGCGGGTGGTGCCGGAGGCGGTGCCCGCCGGGAAGGTCAACTCGCCTTTCACAGGCGTGTAGTCGGAGTTCGAGGCGGTGCCGCCGGCCGTCTCGTAGGCGACGGTCACGGGCTCGTCGATCGGTGCGGATCCGGTGGTGGCGACGGTGACCTTCACGGCGGCCGTGCCGCCCTCGTCGACCGGGTACACGGCGGAGTCGGTGAGCACCGAGGCGCGCAGCGACTGGTCGGCCTTCCCGTACAACTCGACGCCGTCCAGGGCGAACCGGCCCGGTGCGCCGACGGGCAGGGTGAGGGCGTACCCCCACATCTGCGTCAGTCCGAGGACGTGGTCGATGCCGCCGACGGGCTGGTAGTCGGTCCGGTACACGAAGTCCGTGAACGGGATCTCGATCTGCTTCCAGCCGGTGAAGTCGTCGGTGAAGGACGTCGTCCACAGCTCGGAGGCCTCGCCGTTGGCGCCGCCGTCCTTGAGTTCGAGGGCGATCTTCCTGCCGTTGTCCTGTCCCTCCCACCAGAGCCGGATGCCCTTGTGGGCGGACCAGTCGTGGGCGGGCTCGGCGAAGGCGAAGTCGTGCGTGAAGCCGCCGTAGCCGCTGATGTCGTAGGTGCCGGAGAGGACCTGGTCCCCCTCCGGGGCGTCGTCGCGCCTGCTCAGCGCGAGAGTCGGCGGGTCGTCGGTGTCGCCGCCCCAGGTGAAGATGCCGCCCGCGGGCGGGTTCGCGAAGGGCACCTCGCCCTCGAAGCGGTCGACGGGGATCGGGGGCGGATCGTCGGCGGCCCGGGCGACGGCCAGGGGCAGCAGGGAGGTGAGCAGGGCGGCGGAGACGAGCAGGGCGGTTCTTCGCATGGACCTTCCCTCGGCTCTCAGGATTCACTCAGGACTTACCTCACGGCGTGAGTGAACTGAGGGCACGCGGGTCCGTCAAGACACCCGTCGGCCATGAGCCCTCGGCGAGGCCGGCGAGGCCGGCGAGTTCGCCGAGGGCTCCAACGGGCCCTACTCGGCCGGCTCCACGCCCGCCCGCAGCAACCCGTAGGTGTACGCGTCCTCCAGGGCCTGCCAGGAGGCCGCGATGACGTTCTCGGCGACGCCGACCGTCGACCACTCGCCCGAGCCGTCCGACGTGGAGATCAGGACGCGGGTGGTGGACTGGGTGCCGTGGACGCCTTCGAGGATGCGGACCTTGTAGTCGACGAGGTCGAGCTTGGCGAGCTGGGGGTAGATCTTCTCCAGGGCCACGCGCAGGGCGCGGTCGAGGGCGTTGACCGGGCCGTTGCCCTCGGCGGTGGCGACGATGCGCTCGCCCTTGGCGAAGAGCTTGACCGTGGCCTCGTTGGCGTGGGAGCCGTCGGGGCGGTCCTCGACGATCGCGCGCCAGGACTCGACGGAGAAGTACTTGAGGGGCCCGCCCTGGACCTCGGCGCGCAGCAGGAGTTCGAAGGAGGCGTCCGCCGCCTCGTACGTGTAGCCCTTGAGCTCGCGCTCCTTGACCCGCTCGACGACCCGGCCGACCAGCTCGCGGTCGCCACCGAGGTCGATGCCGAGCTCCTTGCCCTTGAGCTCGATCGAGGCGCGGCCCGCCATGTCGGAGACCAGCATCCGCATGGTGTTGCCGACCTGCTCGGGGTCGATGTGCTGGTAGAGGTCGGGGTCGACCTTGATCGCCGAGGCGTGCAGCCCCGCCTTGTGGGCGAAGGCCGAGACGCCGACGTAGGGCTGGTGGGTGGAGGGGGTGAGGTTGACGACCTCGGCGATGGCGTGCGAGATCCTCGTCATCTCGCGGAGCCTGCCGTCGGGGAGGACCTTCTTGCCGTACTTCAGCTCCAGGGCCGCGACGACCGGGAACAGGTTGGCGTTGCCGACCCGCTCGCCGTAGCCGTTCGCCGTGCACTGCACGTGGGTCGCACCCGCGTCCACGGCGGCGAGGGTGTTCGCGACCGCGCAGCCCGTGTCGTCCTGGGCGTGGATGCCCAGGCGGGCGCCGGTGTCGGCGAGGACGGTGGAGACCACGGCCTGGATCTGCGCCGGGAGCATGCCGCCGTTGGTGTCGCAGAGGATGACGACGGAGGCGCCGGCCTCCGAGGCCGCCCGTACGACGGCCTTCGCGTACTCCGGGTTCGCCCGGTAGCCGTCGAAGAAGTGCTCGCAGTCGACGAAGACCCTGCGGCCCTGCTCGCGCAGGTACGACACGGTGTCGCGGACCATCTCCAGGTTCTCGTCCAGGGTGGTCCGCAGGGCCAGCTCGACGTGCCGGTCGTGCGACTTGGCGACCAGGGTGATCACCTCGGCGCCCGAGTCCAGCAGCGCCTTGACCTGCGGGTCCTCGGAGGCCTTGGCCCCGGCCCGGCGGGTCGCGCCGAACGCGACGAGTTGGGCGTGCTTGAAGTCGATCTCCTCGCGGGCCCGGGCGAAGAACTCGGTGTCCCGCGGGTTGGCGCCGGGCCAGCCGCCCTCGATGAAGCCCACGCCGAAGTCGTCCAGGTGCCGTGCGATGGCCAGCTTGTCCGCGACGGTGAGGTTGATGCCCTCCCGCTGGGCGCCGTCGCGCAGGGTGGTGTCGAAGACGTGGAACTGATCGTCGAGCTCACTGGTTGCGGTCATGGTCTCAAGGCTCCTGAGGATCGATCTCGGTCGTACCGGAATGACCGGCTCCACCGCCCCCACATACTCCCTCGCGCTCTCGCCTCCGGCTGCGGGTGGGCCAGAAAAAGCGAAAAACCCCTCGCGGGTGCGAGAGGTCTGCGCGCGGGTCGAGGACGACGGTGTCCGCCCGTACCTGGTCGTACGTGGCGGTCACTGCGGACCGGCGCGCCTGCTGCCAATAATCATGGCGAACGAGAGCACGGGGGAAGTCTGGCACAGACCGCCCCCGTGCTCACCCTCCGTCTCAGGATGCGAGCACTGCGCAGCTCATCGGAGGTGTCGTACGAACACGTCGGTGCCGTCGTTGGTGTCGCCGGCCGGGATCAGCGTCGGGTCGGCGGACTGGAAGAGGATCCGGCGGGCCCCGTCGGCGATCCGGCCCGGCAGGACGTCGGCCGTCGCGGTGCCCCCGGTGGTGTCGGGGGTGACGAGGGTGGTGGTGCCCTTCCTCAGGTCCCTCAGATAGACGGGGTATTCCTTGCCGTACCGGCTGCCGGGCTCGGTCACCTCCGACGTGAAGGTGAGCCAGCGGCCGTCGGCGCTGATCGCCGCGCCCCGGGTGAAGACCTCACCGGGGCCGCCCTGGGTGCCGTGGACGCGCTGGTTGGTGCCGGTGCGGACGGTGTGCACGAACACGTTCCAGCTCGCGTCGGTGTCGCCGGGGACCAGGTGGGTGTCCCGGGACTCGAAGACGACCGTGCGGCCGTCGCCACTGATCGACGGGTTCAGCGACTCCTTCTCGGTCCCCGAGCCGTCGTAGGAGCGGTCGATCTGGATGTGCTCGCCCGTGGTGCGGTCGTACATCCAGACGTCGCCCCAGTCGTCGCCGCGCGGGCCGTTCGCATAGTTGTACTGGTAGACGATCCGGCGCCCGTCGTCGCTGACCGTCGGCTGGAAGGCGTTGCGCGGCTCCCAGGTCGGTCTGGGGTGACTGATCCGCTCGGTGGTGCCCTTGAGGCGGTCGCGCAGGAAGACCACGCTGGTGTGCTCGGTGGTGTCCTGGAGGGTGTAGACGGCGTAGCGGCCGTCAGGGCTGACGGAGATCTCGGCGGGCCGCCCGCCGAAGCCCTCGGGCACCTCGATGCCGAACCCGACCCGCTTGCCGGTGTCGATGTCGTCGATCCACACCTCCGAGGAGTCCGCACGGTACTCGGCGTAGACGTAGCGGCCGTCGTCCAGGACCGCCACGAGGCCCCCGAAACCGGCGAAGCGGAGCTTGCCGGTGTGCGGGTCGCGCAGGTACATGCCGCTGTGCGGCACCTTCGGGTCCAGGTCCTCGGCGTCCGACGTCAGGGCGATGTGGCGGCCGTTGCGGCTGATGACCGCGGTGCGGGTGACGCCGTTGCCCGCCTTGCCCTCCGGGGTGACGCTGACGGGTTCGGTGTGCGGGGCCCTGGGTGCGGCGTCCGCCGCGGGGCCCGTGAGTGCCGCGGTGGCGAGGGCCGCGAGGAGCGCGGCCGCGAGGCGTTTCCTGCTGTGCATGGTGGTTCCCCCGTGTCCGGTCGTTGTCATTGCACTGTCCGCAGGAACACGTCCGTCACCCCGTCGGTGTCCCCCTCCACCAGATCGGGTGACGCCGACTCGAACGCGACGACCGTGCCGTCGGCGTTGACGGAGGGGTGTCCGGCCGGCCGGTCGTTGCGGCCGCCCCAGCGGTCGACGCTGATCAACTGGCGCTTTCCTGTGGAGAGTTCGAGCGCGTACACGGACCCGCCCGAGGTGTACGCCACCCGGGTGCCGTCTCCCGACAGTGAGGGCTCGGTGCCCCCGACCCGGGTCGTGGTGCCGGTGTCGAGATCACGGACGGCGGAGGTGCGGCCCTGCTGGTAGGCGATCCTGCGGCCGTCCGCGCCGAGGGAGGGTGCCGTCGCGTGCGCCGCGGCCTTCTCCAGGGCGCCGGTGTCCAGGTCACGGACGTACACGGAGCCGCCCTGCTCGAAGGCGACGTACCGGCCGGAGTAGTCGACCGACGGATGTCCCGCGGCCTCGCCGGTGGGGGCGCTGACCACGTCGGTGTCACCGCCGTTGAACTCGAAGCGGTACACACGGGGTTGCGGATCCGGGTCGGCGCCGGTGGCGGGGAGGGTCGCCGCGAAGGTGAGCCACTGGCAGGTGGGGTTCACCACGGGCTGTCCCATCCAGGTGAAGCGGACGCCCTCGTAGGAGCCCAGGCTGGTGAGCTTGCCGACCGAGCGGTTGCGGACGTGGACGCCCGGACCGCCGTCGGCGGAGGGGGCGACATAGCCGACCATGCGGCCGCTGTAGCAGGGCGTGCCCTCGGACGAGGGTTTCTGGCCTTCCGAGTTGACCTTCGACAACCCGCCGGGGGTGCTCACGAACACGTCGCCCTCCGACGTGAAGGAGACCACCTTGTTCTCCCCCGTCACCGGGTCGTGGGACGCCCCGGCGGGGCCGGCGATCCGCTCGGTGACGGACGGCATCGGCGCCGGGTTCCTCCGCAGGGCGCCGGAGAAGACGAACACGTCGGACTCCCCGTTGGTGTCGCCCGGCACCAGATGGGAGGCCGACGAACGGAACACCACCGCACGGCCCTTGGCGGTCAGCCCGTTGTCCGGCACCTGCGCGTCCCGCGGCAGAGCGGCCCCGCGCGCCCCGGTGCGCAGGTCCCGCACGCGCGTGCCGTCCTCGCCGGAGACGACGGCGTAGCGGCCGTCCGCCGTGGCCGGGCCGGGGTTCCCGTCGGCCACCCGCCGATTCGTGCCCGTGCGCAGGTCGTGGACGTACAGGCCGCTCTCGGCGTCGAGGAGGACTCGGCGGCCGTCCGCGGTGATGCGGACCAGGTGGGCGGCTCCGAGGCCGGTGTCCACCTGGGTCCGCTCGCCCGTAGTCCGGTCCCTGACGTAGACGTCGGCGGGATCCTGCTCGCTGTCGACGCGCAGACCGTACGCGACCCGCGTGCCGTCGCCGCTCACCGAGGCCCCGATCTTCTGGCCCTCCTCGGCCGGCGAGACCAGTGCGTCGGTGCCGGTGGCCGTGTCGCGGACGTACAGCAGCCGGGTGCTCGCGTCGCCGTTGCGGTTCCCGAGGGTGTATGCGACGTGCGTGCCGTCCGGGCTGATCGACTCCGCGTGCCCCAACTCGTTGGGACCGGGCGGGTCCTGGGGCCACAGCCTCTCCGCACGGCCGGTGGCGCGGTCGTACAGGTACGGGGCCGGGAAGCGGGTGCCCGCCGAGAAGGCGATACGGCTCCCGTCGGCGCTCGGCTCCGGTGAGCTGTACGTGTGGCCGCTGCCGAGGTCGATCTTCGTGACCTCGCCGCCGGACACGTCCTTCACGAGCAGGCAGGGCGTGAAGCGGGCGCAGCCGAAGCTCGGGGCGCGGGACACGAACGCGACTCGGCGGCCGTCGGCGCTGATCGCGGCGTCGCCCGACGGTCCGTCGGCCTGGCTGCCGTCGGCGGCGGTGCTCACGCGCTCGGTACGGGACGCGGTGGCGGGGCGGTCGGCGTGGGATGCGGCAGAGGCGTTGGCGCCGGCGGTCGCGACGAGCAGGGCCGCGCCCAAGAGGCACACGGCGGCTCTGGACATGTTTCCCCCCTGTGGTGTCCAGGAACGCTGGTGGTCCTTTCGAGGCAAACCCACCGGCGACCACAGGGTCAATCGGCCTTATTGCGTACAACCCGGGCGGAAGGTCACGCGTCCGCGAGGAGGCTCTCGTCGAGGAACTCCCGTACGTGGCCGAGAATCGTCCCCCGGTCCGTCCCGCGCAGCCCGATCGCCACGTGGATGGAGAAGCCGTCCAGGAGGGCCCGCAGCCGGGCCGCGAAACGGTCCGGGTCGACCGCGCGGAACTCGCCCAGCGAGACCCCCTCCGCGAGCAGCGCGACCAGGTCACGGTGCCAGGCGCCCTCGATCGCGGCCTGCCGGTCACGGGCGGCCGCGTCGGCGGCGGCGCTCTGCGAACGGTTCCAGACCTCCAGCCAGAGGGTCCAGTGCGGGTCCCGGTGGCCGTCCGGCACGTACAGGTCGACGTACGCGTCCAGCCGTGCACGGGCGGTCGCGGTGCGGTTGAGCAGCCGGGCGCGCTCGGCGCCGAGCCGCCCCTCGCTCCACTCCAGGGTGCGCAGCAGCAGTTCGTCCTTGGAGCGGAAGTAGTAGAGGAGATGGCCGCTGCTCATGCCGACCTCGCGGCCGAGCGCGGCCATGGTGAGCTTCTCCAGGCCCCGTTCCGCGATCATCTCCATGGCCGCCGCGAGGACCTCCTCGCGGGGCGGGGCCTGCCTGCGCCCACCGGCCATGTCCACTCCTCGCCCTAGGTCCTCGGCTGCTGCTGGGTGATGCAGTGGATGCCGCCACCGCCCGCGAAGATCGTACGGGCGTCGACCAGCGTCACCGTGCGCTCGGGGAACAGCCGCCGGAAGATGCCGGCCGCGGTCTCGTCGCGCGGGTCGTCGAAGCCGCAGAGCACCACGCCGCCGTTGCAGAGGTAGTGGTTGATGTAGGAGTGGTCGACCCAGTGGCCGTCGGCCTCCAGGACGGTCGGCGCGGGCACCTCGACGACCTCCAGACGGCGACCGCGGGCGTCGGTCGCCGACTTCAGCAGGCCTACGACCTCCTTGGTCACCTCGTGGTCCGGGTGCGCCGGGTCCGGCTGGACGTGCGCCACGACCACGCCGGGGCGGGCGAAGGCGGCGACGATGTCGACGTGGCCCTGGGTGCCGTACCTGCCGTAGTCGCCGGTCAGACCCCGCGGGAGCCAGATGGCGGTGGTGGTGCCGAGCTTGGCGTGGATCTCCGCCTCGACCTGTTCCCGGGTCCAGCCGGGGTTGCGGCCGGCGCCGAGCTGGACGGTGTCGGTGAGCAGGACGGTGCCCTCGCCGTCGACGTGGATCGCGCCGCCCTCGTTGACGAGCGGGCTGCCGAGCACCGGGACCCCGGCGAGGTCGGCGACCTGGCGGGCGATCTTCGAGTCGTGCTCCCAGCGGGCCCAGTCCTGGCCGCCCCAGCCGTTGAACACCCAGTCCACGGCGGCCAGTCGGCCCTGCTCGTCCTTGACGAAGGTCGGGCCGATGTCGCGCATCCAGGCGTCGTCGAGCTCGCGCTCCACGAGTTCCACGTCCGGGCCGAGCAGGGCGCGCGCGGACTCGGCGTGCCCGGGGCCGTGCACCATCGTCACCGGTTCGAAGCGGCGCACCGCGCGGGCCACGGACGCCCAGGCGGCGCGGGCCGCGGCCAGCTCGCCGTCGTCGGCGAAGGTCGGGTTGGGGCCGGGCCAGGCCATCCAGGTGCGTTCGTGCGGGGCCCATTCGGGCGGCATGCGGTAGGTCATCGGGGGTCCTGGGTGTCCTAGAGGAAGTACAGGCGGTTGAGGGAGACCGAGTCGGCCGGCGCGGAGGACAGCGGCTCCCCGTCCAGCGTCACCAGGCCGGTGCGTCCGTCGACGTCCACAGCGCCGGTACGGGAGTTGAGGCGCAGGTCGGCCGGTCCGATGCCGCGGGTGCCGTGCACGGCGACCCTTCTCCTGCGGGTGGGCATCCGGTCGTCGCCCTGGTCGAGGGCGGCCCGGGCGACGAAGGCGACGGAGAGTTCGGCGGGGGTGGCGCCGTGCGCCCCGAACTGCGGTCCGAGGACGAGGGGTTCGCAGGTGTCGGTGGCCGCGCCGGGGTCACCGACCACGCCGTAGGCCGGGAAACCGGACTTCAGGACGAGCTGCGGCTTGGCGCCGAAGTACTCCGGCCGCCACAGCACGAGGTCGGCCAGCTTGCCCACCTCGATCGAGCCGACCTCGTGCGAGAGACCGTGCGCGATGGCCGGGTTGACGGTCAGCTTGGCGATGTAGCGCAGCACGCGCTCGTTGTCGTGCTCCTCGGGCGCCCCGAACTCGGCCTTCATCTTCCCGGCCATCGCGAACGTGCGCCGGACCGTCTCCCCGGCCCGCCCCATGCCCTGCGCGTCCGAGGAGGTGATGCCGATGGCGCCCAGGTCGTGCAGCACGTCCTCGGCGCCCATGGTCCCGGCGCGGATGCGGTCGCGGGCCATGGCGGCGTCACCGGGCAGGTCGGTCTTGAGGTCGTGGACCGAGACGATCATGCCGTAGTGCTCGGCGACGGCGTCCCGGCCGAAGGGCAGGGTGGGGTTGGTGGAGGAGCCGATGACGTTCGGGACGCCGGCCATCTTCAGCACGTTCGGCACGTGTCCGCCGCCGCAGCCCTCGATGTGGAAGGCGTGGATCGTGCGGCCCTCCAGCACCTTCAGGGTGTCCTCGACGGACAGGCACTCGTTCAACCCGTCGCTGTGCAGGGCGACCTGGACGTCGTGCTCCTCGGCGACCCGCAGCGCGGTGTCCAGGGCGCGGGTGTGGGCGCCCATGTCCTCGTGCACCTTGAAGCCGCAGGCGCCGCCCTCGGCGAGGGCCTCGACCAGAGGGGCCTCGTGGGAGGACGAACCCCGGCCCAGGAAGCCGATGTTGACGGGCCAGGCGTCGAAGGCGCCGAACGCATGCCGGAGCGCCCAGGGCGAGTTGACGCCGACGCCCCACACCGGCCCGAACTCCTGCCCGATGATCGTGGTCACCCCGGACGCCAGCGAGGCCTCCATGATCCGCGGCGACAGCAGGTGGACATGGGTGTCGACGGCTCCCGCGGTGGCGATGAGCCCCTCGCCGGACACGATGGAGGTGCCGGTGCCGACGACGACGTCGACCCCGTCGAGGGTGTCGGGGTTGCCGGCCCGCCCGATCGAGCAGATCCGCCCCTCGCGGATGCCGATGGAGACCTTCCGGATGCCCTGCACGGCGTCGATCACGACGACGTTGCTGACGACGACGTCACAGGTCTCCCGCACGGCGGTGGCCTTGAGGTGCAGCCCGTCCCGCGCGGTCTTGCCGAACCCGGCGAGGAACTCGTCGCCGTAGCGCTGCGCGTCCTCCTCGACCCGGATCACCAGCCCCGAGTCGCCGAGGCGCACCCGGTCGCCGGCCCGGGGGCCGTGGGTGGCGGCGTACTCGTGGGGGGTGAGGCGGCGCGCCTCGGCGGGGTGACCTCCGGGGCGGCTCATCGGGCGCTCCCCTCGTCGAGCGTTCCCGGCTCACCGCCGTGCTCCCCCGCGCCCAGGTAGCCGCACGCCGCAGCCCGCCGCAGCGCCTCCTCGCGCGCACCGGGCGCGTCCAGCGGTCCGTCGACCAGGCCCGCGAAACCGACGGCCACCCGAGCCCCGCCGATCGGCACCAGGCCGACCTCTGCCGACTCCCCCGGCCCGAACCGCACCGACGAGCCGGCCGGCACCGCGAGCCGCATGCCGTACGCCTCGGCCCGCGGGAAGTCCAGGCGCGGGTTGGCCTCGAAGAAGTGGAAGTGGGAGGTGACGGAGACGGGCACGGCGGCGGTGTTGGTGACCGTCAGCCGGACGACCGGCTCGGGCTCGGCGTGCTCGGGCCCCGGCAGCAGCGCGCCGGGCGCCCGTTCGCCGAGGCCCCCGCCGATCGGGTCGCTGACGACCGCGAGCCGCGAACCGTCGTCGAAGACCGCCTCGACGTGCACCTCGGTGACGACGTCGGCGACACCGGGCAGGACGTCGTCGGGTCCGAGCACCGACCGGGCGCGCTCGACGGCCTCGGCCAGCCGGGCCCCGTCCCGGGCGGCCTCGCACACGGTGTCGGCGACGATCGCGGTCGCCTCCGGGACGTTCAGCCGCAGCCCGCGGGCCCTGCGCGCCCGCGCCAGTTCGGCGGCCCCGAAGAGCAGCAGCCGATCGCGTTCGGTGGGAGTCAGCCGCATGTCGGTCCCTTCGTTTTGAACGCCGCTCAAACTTTAGAGCGTCACTCTAACCGACGACTCCCCGGACATGGCAACGGCCCCGGCCTCCGTCGTGACGGAGGCCGGGGCCGGCCGGAGCGGGAGCGGTCGGGGCTCAGCCCAGCTTGTGCATCCAGCCGTGCTTGTCCTCCCGGACACCGCGCTGGATGCCGAGCAGCGCCTCGCGCAGCTTCTGGGTGACCTCGCCGGGCATGCCGTCGCCGTGGCTCCAGGCGTCCGTCTTCGTCTTGACGTGGCCGATCGGCGTGACGACGGCCGCGGTGCCGCAGGCGAAGACCTCGGTGAGGGCGCCGGAGGCGGCGTCGGCGCGCCACTGGTCGAGGGTGATCACACCCTCCTCGGCGGTGTAACCGAGGTCCCGGGCGACCTGGAGGAGGGAGTCGCGGGTGATGCCCTCGAGGATGGAACCCGTGAGCGACGGCGTGACGATCCGGTCGCCGTAGACGAAGGCGATGTTCATGGAGCCGGACTCCTCGACCTTGGTGCGGGTCACCGCGTCGAGGTAGACGACCTGGTCGCAGCCGTTGGCGGCGGCCTCGGCCTGCGGGAGGAGGGAGGCCGCGTAGTTGCCGCCGGTCTTGGCGTCGCCGGTGCCGCCGGGGACCGCGCGGACGTAGTCCTCGGAGACCCAGATGGTGACCGGCTTGACGCCCCCGGCGAAGTACGCGCCGGACGGGGAGGCGATCAGCATGAAGAGGTACTCGTTGGCCGGGTGGACGCCGAGCGCGGCCTCCGTGGCGAACATGAACGGGCGCAGGTAGAGGGACTCCTCGCCACCGTGCGGCGGGACCCAGTCGGCGTCCTGGCCGATCAGCGCGTCCAGGGCCTCGATGAACAGCTCCTCCGGCAGCTCGGCCATCGCCATCCGGCGGGCGGAGTTGCGGAAGCGGCGCGCGTTGGCCTCGGGACGGAACACGGCGACCGAGCCGTCGGCCTGGCGGTAGGCCTTCAGGCCCTCGAAGATCTCCTGGCCGTAGTGGAGCACGTGCGTGGAGGGGTCGAGGGAGATCGGGCCGTACGGGACGAGCTGCGCGTCGTGCCAGCCGCGCCCCTCGGTCCACTTGATCGTCACCATGTGGTCGGTGAAGTGGCGGCCGAACCCGGGGTTGGCCAGGATCGCCTCGCGCTCGGCGGCGGAGAGCGGGCTGGCGGAGGGCTTGAGCTCGATCGTGGGCGTCGTCATGAGTGGTTGTCCTTCACCGGTTGTGTAGTGACGGGCCGCGCTCACGCCCTTTTACTGTCAGTGACCAGTGCTAGGACGTCCGAGCATTCCCTCATTCCGCGGCTCCGCGTTCGATTATCGCAAGCGGGGAGCCGGGGAAGAAACGGCGTGAAATGCGACCCGGGGGATGATGGTGACACCCGGCGGCGGACATGCGAAAGCCGCCGGGTGCGAGTGACCCGGCGGCTTCGAATGCTTTTCGAGTGGCCCGCCCGGTCAGCCGGCTACTCGTACGGCCAGCGCGTCGCCGATCTCGGCGGTGCTGCGGGCGGGCTTGCCGATGGGGGCACCTCCCATGCCCTTAAGGCTATGGGGGCGCTCGGCGAGGTCGGCGGAGACCGCCTCCTCGATGCGGGCGGCCTCGGCCTCGTAGCCGAGGTGGCGCAGCAGCAGGGCGACGGACAGGACCGTGGCGGTGGGGTCGGCCTTGCCCTGGCCGGCGATGTCCGGGGCCGAGCCGTGGACGGGCTCGAACATGGACGGGAACTCGCCGCTCGGGTTGATGTTCCCGGAGGCGGCGACGCCGATGCCGCCGGAGACGGCCGCGGCGAGGTCGGTGATGATGTCGCCGAAGAGGTTGTCGGTGACGATCACGTCGAAGCGCGCGGGGTCGGTGACCAGGTAGATGGTCGCCGCGTCCACGTGGATGTAGTCGGTGGTGACCTCGGGGAACTCCTGGGCCACCTTGTTGAAGATGTTCGTCCACAGGTGGCCCGCGAAGGTGAGCACGTTGTTCTTGTGGACCAGCGTGAGCTTCTTGCGGGGGCGGGCCTGGGCGCGGGCGAAGGCGTCACGGACCACGCGCTCGACACCGAAGGCCGTGTTCACGGAGACCTCGGTGGCGACCTCGTGCTCGGTGCCCTTGCGGATGGTGCCGCCGTTGCCGGTGTAGGGGCCCTCGGTGCCCTCGCGGACGACCACGAAGTCGATGGCGGGCTCGCCCTTGAGGGGGGTGTCGACACCGGGGAGCAGCTTCGAGGGACGCAGGTTCACGTGGTGGTCGAAGGCGAAGCGGAGCTTGAGGAGGAAGCCGCGCTCCAGCACGCCGGACGGGACCGAGGGGTCGCCGATGGCACCCAGCAGGATCGCGTCGTGCTTCTTCAGCGCGTCGAGGTCGGCGTCGGTGAGGGTCTCACCGGTGGCGTGGTAGCGCCGGGCGCCGAAGTCGAAGTCCTTGGTCTCCAGCTTCACATCCTGCGGAAGGACGGCGGAGAGGACCTTCAGACCTTCGGCCACGACCTCCTGGCCGATGCCGTCACCGGGGATCACTGCGAGATTGATGCTGCGAGACATGCGGGAACCCTACTCCTCGTCCCATGGGATGACACCGCGTGTCCGCGATACGGACATCGGCGCGGGCCGTGGGCGTCAGCCCTTCGACTGACGTTCACCCTCAGGTGTGGCGGTCGTTGAGGTCCGCTGGGAACTTCACAGCCATGGACCTCCCCGACTTCGGCATTCCGCCCCGGCTCGCGCAGCGCATGAGCATGGCCGAGCAGCACGAGTACCTGCGGACGAAGCTGACCCGCCGTCGGACGCTGGTGACCGCGGGCGCGATGGCGGGCGGCCTGCTGACGGGCTGCTCCACCAGGGCGTCGTCCACCGCCGGACCCTCCTCCGCGACCTCGGTGCACGGCTCCGCCGCAGCGCCCTTCGGCCGCCATCTCGCCTTCGGCGCCGACCCGAGGACCCAGATGCGGATCTCGTGGCAGGTCCCGCTCGCGGTCCGCAAGCCGTACGTCCGTGTCGGCACGAGGCCCGACGGCCTGGGCCACCGGATCGAGGCCGAGCTGCGCGACCTGCACACCCCCGGCCAGACCGGCGTACGCCTCGCCCTCGACCAGTACTACCTGCACGCGGCCCTGGACGGACTGCTCCCCGGCACGACGTACTACTACGGCGTCGGCCACGAGGGCTTCGACCCGGCGGACGCGGCACACCGCGCGACCGTCACCAGCTTCCGCACGGCCCCGGCGAGCCCGGAGCGGTTCGTCTTCACCGCCTTCGGCGACCAGGGGGTCGGCACCGCGGCGGCCGCCAACGACAACCTCCTGCTGCGCCAGAAGCCCGCCTTCCACCTGCACGCCGGCGACATCTGCTACGCCGACGCCAACGGCCGGGGCCGGACGTCGGACGGCTACGACCCGGGCTTCTGGGACCTGTTCCTCAAGCAGAACGAGGAGGTCGCGCGGAGCGTGCCGTGGATGGTCACCACCGGCAACCACGACATGGAGGCCTGGTACTCCCCCGACGGCTACGGCGGCCAGCTCGCCCGCTGGTCCCTCCCGGAGAGCGGCTTCGACCCGCGCTCGGCGCCGGGTGCGTACTCCTTCACGTACGGCAACGTCGGCGTGGTGGCGCTGGACGCGAACGACGTGTCGTACGAGATCCCCGCCAACTTCGGTCACACGGACGGAAAGCAGACGAAGTGGCTGGACAGGAGGCTGGGTGAGCTGCGGGCGGCCGCGGATGTCGACTTCGTCGTCGTCTGCTTCCACCACTGCGCGTACTCGACGTCCTCGCACGCCTCCGACGGCGGGGTGCGCGCCGAGTGGCTCCCGCTGTTCGAGAAGCACCAGGTGGACCTGGTGATCAACGGGCACAACCACGTCTACGAGCGCACGGACGCGATCCGCGGCGGCGAGGTGGGCCGGCCGGTGCCGGTCGGCGGCGCCACCGACCCGACGCGGGACGGGATCGTGTACGTCACGGCCGGCGGGGGCGGCCGGGATCTGTACGGCTTCCCCGCGGGGGTGAAGGAGAGCTACGAGGGGCACGTGCACGACCACGAGTCCGTCGAGACGTTCCAGTGGACGAGGTCGCAGCAGCCGCGGAAGGAGACCGTGGAGTGGTCGCGGGTGCGCTACCGCGGGTTCTCACTGCTCTCGGTGGCGGCGGAGAGCGGGCCCCGGCCGCGGCTGACGGTGTCGGCGCTCGCACAGAACGGGGAGCGGATCGACCACTTCGAGGTGCGGCGCGGGGCCTGACGGGCCCGCGCCACACCTCTCACGGGTGCGGCTCCCGGCTGGAGGGGACCGGTCAGTGACCGGTCGAGCCGCCGTTGTCACGGCGGTCGAGGGCGCGCTGCAGGGCTGCGGCGGCGTTCTTGCGGTCGGACTCGCTCGTACGGGAGGTGTGACGGACTCGACGGCGGGCGGTCGTCTCGGCCATGAGGAATCGACTCCTTCGAATGCACGGAGGGGGACAACGAGACGCCGGAGGGGCGGGGAGCGACGGGCCGCAGGGGTTGCCTGCACGGGGCCCGGCTCACGACCGCCATTCGCTTGATCGAGCGAGACGTTCGGCTCCTACAAAGCTAAGGGAGGAGGCCCGGTCTGTCTCCACAATTACTCGGACTTCCTACTATCTGAGACGGCGGAGTGGATCACCCTCCGCTGACCTGCGGTTTCACCGAGGACGAAGGAGCACCCGGGAGAGCCGGGAGGCAGTCGCACGGTCCTGCTGCGCTGTCCAGGCCGAAGTGGTGCCGTACGGCGTCCAGGTCCCTGTCCGGTGATCACGGTCATGCCCGCATGGTGCGCGCACGAAGGGGCCGGGCGACAGCCCGGCCCCTTCTCGTCGGCTGACGTGGTGTCAGCCCATGTGCGGGTAGCCGTAGTCGGTCGGCGGGACCAGGGTCTCCTTGATGGCGCGGGTCAGGGTCCAGCGCTGGAGGTTCTGGGGGGCGCCGGCCTTGTCGTTGGTGCCGGAGGCGCGGCCGCCGCCGAAGGGCTGCTGGCCGACGACGGCACCGGTCGACTTGTCGTTGATGTAGAAGTTGCCGGCCGCGTAGCGCAGCTTCTCCATCGTGTACGCCGCCGCCGCGCGGTCGGACGCGATCACCGAGCCGGTGAGGGCGTAGTCGGACGCCGACTCCATCTGGGTCAGCATCTCCTCGTACTTCTCGTCCTCGTAGACGTGCACCGCGAGGAAGGGGCCGAAGTACTCAGTGGTGAAGACCTCGTTCTCCGGGTCCGTGCACTCGACGACGGTCGGGCGGACGAACCAGCCGACCGAGTCGTCGTAGGTGCCGCCCGCGACGATCGTGCAGGTGGGGTCGGACTTCGCGCGGTCGATCGCCGCCTTGCTCTTGGCGAAGGCCCGCTCGTCGATGACCGCGCCGATGAAGTTGGACAGGTCGGTGACGTCACCCATGCGGATGCCGTCGACCTCGGCCGCGAACTCCTCGCGGAAGCCGCTGTTCCAGATCGAGGCCGGGATGTAGGCCCGGGAGGTCGCCGAGCACTTCTGGCCCTGGTACTCGAAGGCGCCGCGGGTCAGGGCGGTCTTGAGGATCGCGCGGTCGGCCGAGGGGTGGGCGACGACGAAGTCCTTGCCGCCGGTCTCGCCCACCAGGCGCGGGTAGGTCCGGTACTTCTCGATGTTCGCGCCGACCGTCTTCCACAGGTGCTGGAAGGTCTTCGTCGACCCGGTGAAGTGGATGCCCGCGAGGTCGCGGTGCTCCAGGGCGACCTCGGACACGGCGATGCCGTCGCCGGTGACGAGGTTGATGACGCCCTTGGGCAGGCCCGCCTCCTCCAGGAGCTGCATGAGCAGCACGGCGGCGTGGGTCTGCGTCGGGGAGGGCTTCCAGACCACCACGTTGCCCATGAGCGCGGGCGCGGTGGGCAGGTTGCCCGCGATGGCCGTGAAGTTGAACGGCGTGATCGCGTAGACGAAGCCTTCGAGGGGGCGGTGGTCGAGGCGGTTCCAGACGCCGGGGGCGTTCGCCGGGGGCTGCTCGGCGAGCAGGTCACGTGCGTACTTGACGTTGAAGCGCCAGAAGTCGACGAGCTCGCAGGGCGTGTCGATCTCGGCCTGCTGGGCGGTCTTGGACTGGCCGAGCATGGTGGAGGCGGCCAGCGTCTCGCGCCAGGGGCCGGAGAGCAGCTCGGCGGCGCGCAGGATGATCGCGGCACGGTCGTCGAAGGACATCGCGCGCCAGGCGGGCGCGGCGGTGAGGGCCGCGTCGATGGCGTCCCGGGCGTCCTGCTGGGTGGCGTTGCGGAGGGTGCCGAGGACGGCCTTGTGGTTGTGCGGCTGCACGACCTGGAAGGGCTCGCCGCC
The DNA here is from genome assembly GCF_001282115.1 of Streptomyces sp. NRRL B-24085. GTDB lineage: Bacteria > Actinomycetota > Actinomycetes > Streptomycetales > Streptomycetaceae > Streptomyces. The sequence continues at coordinate 20,274 of NZ_LJBR01000152.1, forward strand.
GCCCATGCGCTTCTCGCCGCCGATGGTCATCGGCAGGTCGACCGGGTTGTCGGCCAGCTCCTTGAGCTTCGCCTCCAGCCGGGCCCGCTCGGGCGAACCGGGGGCGTAGCCGTGCACCGGCTCGTTGACGGGGGTGGGGACCTGGGTCACAGCGTCCATGAGATCCGTAACTCCTTGAACTTGAGCGGGTGTTCGGGCTCAGCCCTTGCTGATCATGCTGCGGACGAAGAAACGCAGGTTCGCCGGCTTCTCCGCGAGCCGCCGCATGAAGTAGCCGTACCAGTCGGTGCCGTAGGCGGTGTAGACGCGCATGCGGTGGCCCTCGGCGGCCAGGCGCAGGTGTTCGTCGCCGCGGATGCCGTAGAGCATCTGGAACTCGTACTCGTCGGGCTTGCGGCCCGCCTGGCGGGCGAGTTCCTGCGCGATGGAGATCAGGCGCGGGTCGTGGGAGCCGACCATCGGGTATCCCTCGCCCTCCATGAGGATGCGCAGGACCCGGACGTACGCCTTGTCGATCTCGTGCTTCTGCTGGTAGGCGACCTCGGCGGGCTCCTTGTACGCGCCCTTCACGAGCCGCACCCGGCTGCCGGCCTCGGCCAGTCGGCGGGCGTCGGCCTCGGTGCGGAAGAGGTAGGCCTGGATCACACAGCCGGTCTGCGGGAAGTCCTTCCGCAGTTCCTCGTGGATGGCGAACATCGAGTCGAGGGTGGTGTGGTCCTCGGCGTCCAGGGTGACGGTCGTCCCGATGGCGGCGGCGGCCTCGACGACCGGCCGGACGTTGGCGAGCGCGAGCTCATGGCCGCCGTGGAGCGCCTGGCCGAACATGGACAGCTTGACGGACATCTCCACCCGCTCGCCGAGACCGAGGTCGCGCAGCCGGTCGATCAGCTCCAGGTAGGCGTCCCGGGCGGCGCCGGCCTGCTCGGGCGTGGTGATGTCCTCGCCGACGACATCCATCGTCAGCTCCAGGCCGCGGCCGGTGAGCTCCTCGATGATCGGCACCACGTCGTCGACGCTCTCACCCGGGATGAAGCGGTCGACGACCTGCTTGGTCACCGGGGCCGCCGAGATCAGACGTCGCATCCGGTCGCTGCGCGACGCGGCAAGAATCACGGGACCCAGCACGGGGCACCTCCACAGACCAGCAGATAGAACCACCGTGAAACCTAAGGATCCCTCCGATCGTGGGCCATCGACACCTGTCACGCATCCGTGCCGCAGATCTCAGACAGATGTATGAAGCGCGGTGTTTTTGCGCGAGAATGCCCGGGTGACAGGGGACTACAAGGGTGACTACCAGGAGCTGGTCGACGAGATCTCGGAGCTCCTGGGCGCGCCGGCGACCCTGGAGAACCGCGACTTCGAGCTGATCGCCTTCGGGGTGTACGACAGCGAGGGCGACCTCGATCCGTCGGCGCTGGACCCCGTCCGCACCCGCTCGATCCTGACCCGGCGTTCCACGGCCGCGGTCCGGACGTGGTTCGAGGGCTTCGGCATCACACGGGCGAGCGCCCCGGTACGCATCCCGCCGACCCCGGAGGCGGGGGTGTACCGGGGGCGGATCTGCCTCCCCGTCCGCCATCGGGGGGTCGTGCTCGGCTACGTCTGGCTCCTGGACTCCGATCCCGGTCCGACCGACCGGCAACTGGACGCGGCCATGCGGGTGACGGCCCGGATCGGCGCGCTGCTCGCGGACGAGGCGCAGCACGGGGCCGACCTGAGCCGGGAGCTGCGGGCGGTGCTGACCGCCGAGCGCGGCTGGCAGGCCGACATGGCGGTGGCGGCCCTGCGCACGGAGCTGGGCTCCCGCGGCGACGGCCCGTACGCCGTGGTGTGCGTCGCCCCGTGGCCGTCCGCCGATCCGGACGACGCCCCCTCGGCGCGTACGGTCCCGCACGCGACGGCCCTGTGCACGGTGCCGTGGGGCACCTCGGCCCAGTCCCTCGCCGTGCTGGTGCGCCTGCGCGCGACGGACACCCCGACACCGGCGACCTCGGCGGCGGCACGGCTGCTGGAACGGGCGCGGGCCGCGGAGACGGGACGCGGGGGCGGTCGAGGGGCGGACGGTCGCGACGGTGGTGAGCCGGGGCCGGCCAGGTCCGGCGTGGCCGACGCCGGCCGGTCCGCGCCGACCGGGAACAAGGGCGGCGGCAGCGGACCGGCCCCCGGTGCCGGGCCCGCCGGTGTCGCCGCGGGTGTCGCCGCCGCCCGCGTGGGCCTCGCCGAGCTGGCCACCGCCTGGCAGGAGGCCTCGGCCGCGGCCCGGGCGGCGCTCGCGGAACCGGGGTTCGGGCCGGTCGCGGAGTGGTCCGGCATCGGCCCGTACCGTCTGCTGACCGCGCTGCCCCCGGACACGGCCCACGACCCCGCCGTACGCCCCCTCCTCTCC
>NZ_LJBR01000153.1 GCF_001282115.1 Streptomyces sp. NRRL B-24085
CCCCCGACGCACCGCACCACCCGCACCCCGGCCCCGCCCACCGCCGAGCGCACTGGGAGCGGCGCACCGAGATCCCCCTCGCCGTCGCTTCCCTGGCCTTTCTCGCCGCCTACGCGGTGCGGGTCCTGGCCCGCGGGCTCCCGGACGCCGTGCTCGACCTCTGTCTGGCGGTGACGCTGGCCGCCTGGGCGCTGTTCGCCGTCGACTACGCCGTGCGCTGGCGGCTCAGCGGACAAGGGCTGCGCTTCGTACGGACTCATGTGCTGGACACCGTGGTCCTGCTCCTGCCGCTGCTGCGCCCGCTCAGGGTCGTGAAGCTGTACGAGGCCGTGCAGCGCCGGCACGGACGTCCCAGGCTCCCCCTGCACGCGCGCGTGATCGCGTACGCCGGTATGTCCACCCTTCTGCTGGGCTTCACCGGGGCCCTCGCCGTCTTCCAGCAGGAGCGCGACGCCCCCGGTACGACCATGCCCGCCTTCGGCGACGCCGTCTGGTGGACCTGCGCCACCCTGACCACCGTCGGCTACGGCGACGTCACCCCCGTCACCCCGCTGGGACGCCTGATCGCGGTCGGCGTGATGATGATCGGGATGGCGCTGCTGGCCGCCGTGACCGGCACCTTCGCCTCCTGGCTGCTCCAGGCGTTCGCCCGGGAGGATGGCGAAGGGCCCCCGGGAAGCTGAACTCCCGGAGGCCCCGCCGTACAAGCGTCAGACCTGCGCCCGCTCCTCCACGACCTTCACGATCTTCGCGATGGCCTCGTCGAAGGGGATGCCGTTCTCCTGCGAGCCGTCGCGGTAGCGGAAGGAGACCGAGCCGTTCGCCATGTCCTCGTCGCCCGCGATGACCATGAAGGGCACCTTCTGCTTCTGGGCGTTGCGGATCTTCTTCTGCATCCGGTCGGACGAGGAGTCGACCTCGACCCGCAGGCCCTTCTTCTTGGCCGCGACCGCGAACTTCTCCAGGTACTCGACGTGCGTGTCGCCGATCGGGATGCCGACCGCCTGGACCGGGGCCAGCCACGCCGGGAAGGCGCCCGCGTAGTGCTCCAGGAGCACCGCGAAGAACCGCTCGATGGAACCGAACAGCGCGCGGTGGATCATGACCGGGCGCTGCTTGGAGCCGTCGGGCGAGGTGTACTCCAGCTCGAAGCGCTCCGGCAGGTTGAAGTCCAGCTGGATCGTGGACATCTGCCAGGTGCGGCCGATCGCGTCCTTGGTCTGGACGGAGATCTTCGGGCCGTAGAAGGCGGCGCCACCGGGGTCGGGAACCAGCGGCAGGCCCTGCTTCTCGGCGACCTGGCGCAGGGTCTCGGTCGCCTCCTCCCAGACCTCGTCGGAGCCGACGAACTTCTCCGGGTCCTTGGTGGACAGCTCCAGGTAGAAGTCGGTCAGGCCGTAGTCGCGCAGCAGGCCGAGGACGAAGGTGAGCGTCTTGTCGAGCTCCTCCGACATCTGCTCACGGGTGCAGTAGATGTGCGCGTCGTCCTGCGTGAAGCCACGCGCACGCGTGAGGCCGTGCACCACACCCGACTTCTCGTACCGGTACACGGTCCCGAACTCGAAGAGGCGCAGCGGCAGTTCGCGGTAGGAGCGGCCGCGCGCGTCGAAGATCAGGTTGTGCATCGGGCAGTTCATGGGCTTGAGGTAGTAGTCCACGCCCTCGTCGAGCTGCATGGGCGGGTACATGCCGTCGGCGTACCAGTCCAGGTGCCCGGACTGCTCGAAGAGCTTCCCCTTCGTCGCGTGCGGGGTGTAGACGAACTCGTAGCCCTCCTCCTCGTGACGGCGGCGCGAGTAGTCCTCCATCACGCGGCGGATGATGCCGCCCTTGGGGTGGAAGACGGCGAGGCCGGAGCCGATCTGCTCCGGGATGGAGAACAGGTCGAGCTCGGAGCCGAGCTTGCGGTGGTCGCGCTTCTCGGCCTCGGCGAGGAAGTCGAGGTGCGCCTTCAGCTCGTCCTTGGTCGGCCACGCGGTGCCGTAGATGCGCTGGAGCATCGGGTTCTTCTCGCTGCCGCGCCAGTAGGCGGCCGCGTTGCGCATCAGCTTGAACGCCGGGATCGCGCGGGTCGACGGCAGGTGGGGACCGCGGCAGAGGTCCTTCCAGCACAGGTCGCCGGTCTTGGCGTCGAGGTTGTCGTAGATCGTCAGCTCACCGGAGCCGACCTCGACGTCCGCGCCATCGTCCGAGGAGGCCGAGCCCTTGAGGCCGATCAGTTCGAGCTTGTACGGCTCGTCGGCGAGCTCCTCGCGGGCCGCCTCGTCGGTCACCACGCGGCGGGAGAACTTCTGCCCGCGCTTCTGGATCTCCTGCATCTTCTTCTCGATGGCCTTGAGATCCTCGGGCGTGAACGGCTTCTCGACGTCGAAGTCGTAGTAGAAGCCGTCCTTGACCGGCGGGCCGATGCCCAGCTTGGCCTCCGGGAAGAGCTCCTGCACGGCCTGCGCCATCACGTGCGCGGTGGAGTGCCGCAGGATGTTGAGACCGTCCTCGGAGGAGATCTCGACGCCCTCGACCGCGTCGCCCTCGGACAGGACGTACGCGAGGTCCTTGAGCTCGCCTCCCACGCGCGCGGCGACGATCGAGCGCTCGCCGGCGAAGAGCTCGGCGGCCGTAGTGCCCGTCGTCACCACGCGCTCTTCCCGCTCGGAATCGCGTTGGATGATCACACGGACGTCTGACACCGGTCTCTCCTGACTGAAGGTGGGTGCGGCGCCATACCGGGAGCGCGCGCAATAGGGGATCGTACCGACCCGGCCCCCACCTCCGCGAAATCAGTCCCCTCCGCAGGTCTCCTCGTACGGCCCTTCGCAGGCCTCGTCGAAGAAGTCGGGATTCTCCCGGAGGGACTTCGTCAGCCGGTCCCGCTCGGCCTCGTCCACCTGCACGGGCACGACGTCCGTGGCTCCCGTGAGCCTGCGGAAACCTCCGCGGCTCTCCAGCCTGCCGTGCACCCGGACCGGCAGTCCGGCCAGGTGGGCGTGGCCGGCGATGCGGTACGCCTCCTCGTCCAGGGTGAGCCGCAGGTGCGGTATCTCGGCGCCGGCGATCACCCTCAGCCGGACCGACCCGTCCCCGCGCGGCCCCGACCTGCGCATCCGCACCACCGTGCCGGTGATCCGCACGGCGACGGAGGGCTCCTCGCGCAGGAAGCGGGCCCCGGCCTCACGCAGCACGGGCAGGTCGCCGGGCGAGAACTCGACGGCCTCGGCGGAGGCCGAGCACCCGTCCGGGACCCCGGCCGCGGGCGCCCACGCGACGGCGACTCGGGCGCCCTCGGTACCGCGTACCAGGGCGATCAGCGCCTCGGTGAGCTCCCGGCTGACGCCCGCCTCGACGGCCCCGTCGAAGGCGTCCATGCCGCCGGTGGCCCGCTGGTAGTCGATGGCCTCGCGGGCGGCGCAGAGCGCCTGGTGGAGGCGGACGGCGAGCGGGCGGGCGGTACCGACGGGCACGAAGGCGGTGAGCCGGCGGCCACCGGCGGCGGAGCCCACCAGGACGGTGTCGAGGGACGCGGCGGCCGTACGGCGGTAGCGGGCGCCGTAGTAGCCGGCACGCGCGCGGGTGGCGAGCGCGCCGGCGAGCAGCATCTGGCGGGCCGCGGCGCGCAGTTGTTCCTCGACGGTCCAGGGCGTGGCGTCGGCGGGGCCGGCCGGGACGTCCCGCCACCAGCGGATCTCGTCGCTGGGCACGGCGAGGGCGACGAGCACCTCGCGCGCGGACGGCGTGCCGCTGCGGGAGAGGGCGACGAGGGCGTCGCCGAGCAGGTCCTCGCTGTCGGGGAAGGCGCGGCTCTCGGGCACGAGCAGGCTGGTGCCGCCGCCGCCCGGTCCGGGCGGGGTCCAGCGGCCGTAGCGTCCGGGGGCGCCGCCGCGCCGCTGCCAGCCGTGCCGGTGCAGCAGGGCGCTCAGGACGGCCGGGTCGATCTTGTCGGGGCTCGGCGGACGGTCCCAGTGGGCCTCCGGGTGGGGGCGCACGGCGCGCAGCGGCTCCTCCAGCGGGCGGTGGGTCACGGTCTGCCTCCCGTCCCGACCCGCGTCATGATCTCGCACAGGGCCCGGTCGTCGAAGATGCGGTTGGTGGGGATCCGCACGGTGGTCCGGGTCCGGCCGGTGACGGGGTGGCCGGCCAGGTTGACCCAGTAGCAGCAGTGTCTGAGGTCCAGGCGGTCGTGGCCGGCGCGCAGCCAGTCCTCCTGGCTTCTGGGCACGAGCATGACCACCAGGATCTTGTGCACGGACACCGGGGTGCGGGCGAGCTTGCGCAGGTGGTCGTTGTCGAGCGTGAAGGAGAAGAAGCGCCCGGCCGGGTTGGGGGCCACCTGGTAGGTGCACTTGAGCTGCACCTTGATGGTGACCTCGTCGTCGACGGTGTGTCCGGGCGAGCCGTGGCTGACGTGCCAGTCGATGCCGTTGTCGGGGAAGGGCTGCGACAACGAGCAGCCGGCCGCCGCCGCGACCGCGTGCAGATAGCCCACCTGCAGTGTCTCCATGCAGGCGGTGGTGGCGAGCGTGCCGCGAAGGGGGCCCGTGCGTTCGGGCAGCAGCCCGCCCCGCTCGGGCTGCGCTATCGCCATGACCAACAGCCTTCCAAGCCAAGTGACATGCCCGCACACGGGCCACAGGAATCGCACACCGGGCCGCTGAACTGCAAAGACCCGCACTCCTGTTGTGTCCTTCCTGCGTACGTCGCAAACAGCCCGGGTATCACCAAACGGGCAGAAGACGGTGCGTCAGACTGCCGTGGGTGAACGAGGGGTTGAAGCTATGACGTGCTGGTACGAGGGGCCCCTGGCCGCTTTCGACACCGAGACCACCGGCGTGGACACCGAGACCGACCGCATCGTGTCGGCCGCTGTCGTCGTGCAGGACGCGGCGGGCACCCGGCCACGGGTGAGCCGGTGGCTGGTCAACCCGGGTGTGCCGGTGCCCGCGGGGGCGACCGCGGTGCACGGGCTGACCGACGAGCATCTCCAGCGCAACGGCCGCTGGCCGGCGCCGGTGATGTTCGAGATAGCCGAGACGCTGGCGGAGCAGGCGGCCGCGGGCCGTCCGCTGGTCGTGATGAACGCGCCGTTCGATCTGACCGTCCTGGACCGGGAGTTGCGCCGCCACCGCGCCTCGTCGCTGGACCGCTGGCTGGGCTCGTCGCCGCTGCTGGTGCTGGATCCGCGGGTCCTCGACAAGCACCTGGACCGCTACCGCAAGGGCCGCCGCACCCTCACGGATCTGTGCGAGCACTACGGCGTCACGCTCGACGGCGCGCACGACGCCGCCGCCGACGCCCAGGCCGCGCTGGATGTCGTACGGGCGATCGGGCGCCGTTTCGCCGCCCGGCTGGAGCGGCTGGAACCGACGGAGCTGCACAGCCTCCAGGCGGTGTGGCACGCGGCCCAGGCGCGGGGCCTGCAGGCATGGTTCGCGCGCAGCGGCTCGGAGGAGTCGGTGGACCCGGCGTGGCCGCTGCGTCCGGACCTGCCGGCGGCGGCGTAGGAGAGCATGAAAAAAGCCGGCCCGTCTGAGACGGACCGGCTTCCCGGTGGGCGATACTGGGTTCGAACCAGTGACCTCTTCGGTGTGAACGAAGCGCTCTCCCACTGAGCTAATCGCCCGGGAACGCACTGAACAATACAGGTCCCCGCGGCCTTCCTTCAAACCGCTTCCAGGTGGGCGGCCAGCCCGCGCCGTCCGGCGTGCATCATCCACCGGTGGTTGAGGAGGAAGACCGGCCGTCCGGGCACGGCGAAGCGCCTCAGCAGCGGTTTGTTCACCTCGGTGAACTGCTCGTAGCGGGCGAGGCTGCCGTCGCCGTCCGCGGTGATCGTCCAGCGCGCCCAGCCGTCGAGATCACCGTCCATCGCGATCTCCAGCACCCCGGCCGCCGGGTCCCGCCGCACCTCGCGGGCGGTGAAGACCAGGTCGTACGGCAGCACGGCGCGGATCGTGATCACCCCGCTGGTGTCGTCCAGCCGCCGCACTTCGCGCACCTGGGGCCACCAGCGCGGATACTCCTCGGCGCGCTCCAGCGCGTCGTAGACGACGGCGGGCTTCGCGGGCAGGGACCACAGGCTGCGGAAGCGGTATCGGGTCCAGTCCATGGGGAGAGTCTGGCATCGGATCCGAGTACGTTCTGAGTACGTGTACTCATGTCGTGGCGCGTGACCCAGCCCACACTTCAGGCATGACGCACATCCCGCCCCCGGCCGAGGAGCTGCGGCTCGTCGATGCCGAGCTGTGGCAACTCGACGCCCGCCGCAGCCAGTTGCTGGCCCGCCGGGCCTGGTTGGTCGCCGCTCTCCAGCCGCAGTGGCAGGCGCCGCAGCAGTCCGGCCCGACACCTTCCGCGCCCCCTCGCCCGGAGGCGAGCGCACCGAGCGTGCAGAACGTCCTCCTGGTGCTCGGCGGTGTCCTGCTCACCGTCGCGGCGATGGTGTTCACGCTCGTCAGCTGGGGCCACCTGGGGATCGCCGGCCGGTCCCTGGTGCTCGGCGCGGTCACGGCGGCCGTGCTCGCCGCGCCGCTCCCGCTGCTGAAGCGCGGGCTGCGCTCGACGGCCGAGTCGGTGGCGGGCCTGGGCCTGGCCCTGACGGTCCTGGACGCGGTCGCGCTGCACGGGGCCGTGTTCCCGCGGACCCCGGGGGCGCCGTACACCGCGGTCGCCTCTGCCCTGCTGGCGGGGCTCTGGGCCGCGTACGGCCTTCTGCCACGCACCGCCGAGCTGCGCCTGCCCCGCCCCGCCGCCCTGGTCGCAGCCCAACTCCCGCTGTTCTTCTGGGCGGTGGCGGCCGACGCGGGCTCGTACGGGCTCACGGCCGCGCTTCTGGTGACGGCCGGGGCCGACACGCTCGTGGCGCTCCGCATGACGTCCGCGTCCCTGCGCGTGGTCGCCGCGACCGGCGCGTACGCAACGGGCGCCTGGGGCGTCCTGGCCGCCGGCTGGCTGACCTGGTCGGCCTCCGGGCCGAGCGCCGCCGCCCGTGCGGCGGCGCTCCTCCTCCTCGCGAGCGCGATCGCGCTGACCGCCGGGTGGCGGGGCGGCCGTGAGGCGACCCGCGCGCCCGGCGAGGAGCAGTCCCGCGGTCTCGCCCTCACCGCCGGCCTGCTCGCGGTGGCCGCCCTCGGCGGGGTGGCCCGGTCCGCGCTGCCCGGGGTGTGGACGGTCCCGGTCCACCTGGCCCTCGGCATCGCCCTGTTGGCGGCGCTGCGGCCGGCCCGGCTGCCGGAGACGGTTCGGCGGGGTCTGCTGTGGGCGTCCGGCGCGGTGCAGGCGCTGTCCCTCCTGTGGACGCTGCCCGTCGTCGGCGTGGTCGTGCTGGGGCCGCTCTCGTGGGCCTCGCAGGCGTGGACCGGCGCCCCGCCGGACGCCCGCGCCGCGGTGACGTCCCACCTGACCTGGCCGCCGTACTCCGAGACGGTCCCGCTGATCCTGGCGGTCCTGGCGGGCGTCCTCGCGCTGACCGTGCGCGACACGACCTGGCGCCCGAGGGCACTGACCGCCGCGCTGGCCTTGGTCTGGGCCGCGTTCCTCACCGTCCCGGCGGTGCTGGAACTCCCCTACTCCGTCGGCCTGTTGATCCAGGGAGCGGCGACCGCAGGAGTCCTGGCGTCGGCCGTCCTGCTGTCCAGGCCCGTCGCTCTCGTCCCGGCGCTCGTGGCCTCCGTGAGCCTCGCCTTCCTCTCCCTCGCCACTCGGCCGGCGACCCTCACCACGCTGTGCGCCCTGGTCGTGCTGTTCGCTGCGGCCTCCTGGCGTGCCGCGCCCGTCACGGTGCCCACGGCCCTCGGGTACGCCGCCGCCCTCGCCTGTGCGACGGGCGCCGCCGCGGACTGGTCGGCACCGCACACGGCCCTGCTCGTCCTGACGGTCCCCGCGGCCGCCGCCCTGCTGGCCTGGCGGCTCACCGACTCCCCCGCGAGCCTGCCGATCGAGCTGGCCGGAGCCACGACCGCGCTCCTGGCGGTCGCCCTGACCGTCACCGACCTCCCGATGCTCGCCCTGGTCCTGGCCCTCTGCGCGGTGATCACCGCGGGCACGGCCGTCCGTGAGGACCGCCGTCCCCTCGGCTACGCGGCCACCGCCCTGTTCCTGCTGGCGACCTGGGTCCGCCTGGCGGCCTGGGAGGTCGACATCCCCGAGGCGTACACACTCCCGGTCACGATCCCGGCCCTGCTCGTCGGCCACCTCCGCAGGCGGCGCGTCCCGGAGACCTCGTCCTGGACGGCGTACGGCCCGGGTCTGGCCGCCACTCTCCTGCCAAGCCTGGTCATGGCCTGGGACGACCCCGACTGGACCCGCCCGCTGCTCCTGGGCCTGGCGGCGCTGTCCCTCACCCTGATGGGCGGCGGCTACAGCCTCCAGGCCCCCTTGGTCCTGGGCGGCTCGGTCCTGACCCTGGACGCCCTCCACGAACTGGCCCCGTACATAGTCCAGGTGACGGACGCCCTCCCCCGCTGGGTACCTCTGGCGCTGGCAGGCCTCCTGCTCCTCGCGCTGGGAGCCACGTACGAGCGACGCATCAGAGATGTCCGAAGGATGCGGGACTTCCTGGGAAGCCTGCACTGAACCCACCCAGGGGCGCGGGGAACTGCGCGACCAGCCACGACGGACGCGCAATTCCCCACCACCTCGACCCCTAAGGCATCTTGTCCCCGAGCAACGCCAGGTTCTCGATGGCGGCAAGCCCGTACAGCGCCGTGTCGTTGGTCGACACCCAGGCCGCCTCACTGCCCGCGACCAGTGCGACCGGCCCGCTCAACGCCTCCGTCTTCCAGGGTGCCGACTCCTTGTACCCGTCGGAGTTGTAGAACTTGTCCCACGCGCGGGCGGCGAGCTTCGCGTCCCCGGTCTGCACGGCCGCGTACGCGTCGAGCCGCGAGTGTCCCTGGAACAGCAGCAGCGAACCGAAGTTGGACCCGTAGCGGGCTGCCTGCTCCGCCTTGGTGGCGTTGAAGTAGCGGCAGTAGTCGAAGTACGCCTCGTTGAACTTCGGCATGTCGACGAGGTCGATGAGCTCGGCGCACAGCTCGTTGAGTCCGAACACGGCGGACAGGTGCGAGACCCCGACGACCGGCGTCGAGGCCACCGCGAACTTGCCCGTGTCGAGGTCGTACAGCCCGCTGCCCTGCACGAACCCGTTGGGCTGGGCTGCGATGCCCTCCATGGTCGACAGGACGCGCGCCTTGGCCTTCTCCCATTTGGGCCCCTTGCGCTCCCACTCGGTCAGCCAGGCCGAGACCAGCCCGCTCCAGTCCGTGCCGAAGCCCACGGACAGGGCGTGCCGGTCGGGCGTGTACGGGTCGGTGCGTACCTTGCGCAGCGGGTCGAGCACGAGGAACGTCTCGTCGGAGTCGACGTTGGCGTGCATGAGGTCGCCGACCCGCTCGTCCGCGGTGAGGAAGTAGTAGTAGCGGCGGTACGTCGTGTTGGCGATGCGCTGCTGCTTGGCGCTGTCGGCGTAGTGCTGGACACCGTGCCGGGTGCCGAGCCCGGCCCATTTGCCGAGGTGGTAGACGTCGACCTCGCCGGTGTGCCGGGTCATGGACTCGGCGAACCGGAAGATGTCCGCGCGCCCCGACCTGAGGTACGCGAACCACAGCCAGAGGTCGGGCGAGAGCTCGGAGTTGTCCCAGGCGTAGCCGCCGATGTCGTACCGCCACTGGTGCCGGACGGTGTCGTAGGTGTGCATGATGTCGCCGTGGTCCCAGAAGCCGTACCAACGGCGCTGCTCCACCTGGTCCTTGTAGTAGGTGAAGAGGAAGTCCAGGTGGTCCTCGATCTTCGCCTTGGCCGGGGTGGAGCGGTCCGGCTCGGAGTAGAGGCCCGGCCCGAAGACCTTCGCCTTGATGAGCTGCCTGGGCGGTGCGGCGAGCTGCGGCAGCACCCTCACGGCCTCGACCTGTCGGGCCAGGGTCTCCGGGGACGGCGTCGACTCGTTGGCCCAGAAGAGGAGTTCCGAGGTACGGGCGATGCCGTAGGGCGTGCCGAACTCCGGCTCGTAGTCCTCGTAGGTGATGTTGAGGCCTTCGAGCTGTTCGGCGAAGGTGTCCTGCCCCATGCCGTCGTGGTAGAAGCGCAGGTCCATGGGCTGCGCCTCGGGCGACCAGAGCCAGAGGGTGACCTCGGCCTCGTCGGTCTGGGCGTCGCGGATGTCGAGCTGGGAGGGGTGCCGCTCCCAGAAGTCCCGCAGGCCGAAGGAGAATCCGCCGCTCGCGCCGCCGACGTATCCGAAGCCGGAGGCCCGCCGGCCGCCGCCGGCGCCGATCCAGCCGTGGCCCTTCTTGGTGCGCTTGCGCACGGTGAAGCCGTCGGCGGAGAGCTGGGAGAGGGTGTAGTCGCCCCACTCGGGGATGTACTGGAGCCGGGTGGTGACCCGCTGGTCCCAGGTGGACGGGTCGGGCAGCTTCCGGCCCGCGTACTGGGCCTCCTGGACGGCGATGCCGGGGTCGCGGCGCAGTCCGGTGATGCCCTTGACGGCCTCGCGCAGCAGGCCGGTGCCCTCGCCGCCGAGGCGGATGTGGCGGTCGTAGGACTGGTCGCGCATCGGCACGTCGAAGCGGACGCCGAGGCCGCGGATGAAGTCGCCGCTCGCCTTCCCGGGCTCCTGGGTGCCGTCGTAGGTGATGGTGTGCACCATGCGGAAGGAGTCGGCGCCCGCGTAGAAGTAGAGGCGGATCGAGAACGGCAGCCAACTCCGGTTTCCCTTGCGGTGCTTGCCGTCGATCTTGACGACCGCCCGGACCGGGCCCGACTGCTCGACGGTGACCGTGGAGACGGCCCCCTCGAAGCGCTCGGTCCTGACTGTGCCCTGATCCTCGTCCTCGATCTCGGGCTGGCGGATCAGCACGAGCCGCCCGTTCCTGGCGATCTCGGTCGACCCGCGGGTGACCGACTTGACGAGGGTGGCGCCCGACTTGCCGATCTTCGCGGTGATCACGCCGGTGGAGACGGTGATCGTGCCGCCGCCCTGGTCGACGGTGACCTTCTTGTCGGGTACGGCGGCCTCACCGGCGGTCAGCGACAGCTTGCCGTCGCCCGAACTGACCGCGTGGGCCGTCCACTTGAGCGAGCCGTCCGGCCAGTAGGCGATCGGCCAGGACTGGACGGGCACGGCCTTGCCGTCGGCGTCCGTGACCGCGAACTTCTGGTCCTCCCGGTAGACGCCCTTGGGCCAGGGGACACCGACGGTGGAGCCCGGTGCGGCACCGAGACCGCCGTCCTCCAGCCAGTCCAGGGTCACGGGCGAGTCGTCGGCCTCGACGGCTCCGGGCGCGGCCTGCGCGTCCTTGGCTCCCAGCGCCCAGCTGAACTGGGCGGCGGCACCGGCGACGGCGGCCGCTTTGAGGATGGACCTGCGGGGGATGGGGGACATGGCCATTCCTTTCCATGGAACAGGCTGGTCAGGGGCATGACAGGGAGAGGTGCGACGCGGAGGCGCCGACCCCGTGATGACAGGGGCACCGCTCGTCAGCGGCGCCGGTGGCGTTCCTCCACGGCCACCGCCGCCGCCGCGACGGCCCCGAGGACCGGGACCGCGAGCGGCGCGACGAACCCCGCGGACAGGGCGACGACGGCCAGGCCCGCGACGATCAGGAAGGACCCGGCGGGATCGCGCAGGGTCCGGCGTACGGCGTCGGCGAGCAGCGCGCGCCAAGACGCGTCCGGCGTCCAGACCGCCGCCGCGCGCAGCCCCGCCACCACGAGACCGATCAGCGCGAACAGTCCGACGGCCCCGACCAGCGGACCGCCGGGGATGCCGGCCCGCGCGGCCTGGACGTCCACCCACACCGCGGCCGCCGCGGCCCACCCGGCGACCCCGACGAGCCAACCGCGGCGCACGGCCGTACGGAAGTCCCCGACGAACTCCCGCAGGCCGCCCGCCTCATGGCCCGCACGACGCCGCAGATGCCGTGCCCCGGCGGCGAAGGCCGCGGGGTAGGTGACCACGCCCAGGCAGCCCACCGCGATCCACACACCGGTGAGCAGGGCCTCGGCGAACAGGGCGAAGCGCTCGCCGCCGAACACGGACGCCTTACGGGCCTTCACACGTGCTTGCGCCACGCTGACCGCCTCACTTCAGTCCGGAGGTCGCCATACCGTCGATCAGGTACCGCTGGAAGGCCATGAAGAAGGCGATGACCGGCACCAGCGCCACCAGCGACATCGCGATCATGCTGCCGTAGTTGGAGATGCCCTCCTGGTCGCGGAACATCATCAGGCCGAGCGAGACGGTGTACTTGGAGGGGGTGTTGAGGTAGATCAACGGCCCCATGAAGTCGTTCCACGCGTTGATGAAGGTGAAGATCGCGCTGGTGATGAGGGCGGGACGGCACAGCGGCAGCACGATCGACCAGTAGGTCCTCAGGTGCCCGCAGCCGTCGAGCTTGGCGGCCTCGTCCAGTTCGCGCGGCAGCCCGCGCATGAACTGCACCATCAGGAAGACGAAGAACGCCTCCGTCGCCAGGAACTTGCCGGCCACGAGCGGCACCAGCGTGTCCACGAGCTCCAGCTTGCGGAACATCACGTACTGCGGGATGAGCAGCACGTGGTACGGCAGCAGCAGGGTGCCGATCATCATGGTGAACAGCAGGTTCCGCCCGGCGAAGCGGATCTTGGCGAAGGCGTACGCGGTCAGGGAGCTGGACAGCACGACACCGGCCACGGCGAGGCCCGCGTAGGTCAGCGAGTTCAGGAAGAAGCTGCTGATGGAGATGCCGGAGATGCCGTCGGCGAGGCCGGAGAAGTTCGCCCAGACCGGCTTGGCGGGCAGCAGGTCGATGCTGGCGATGATGTCCTTGCTCGGCTTGAACGAGGCGCCGAGCACCCAGATCACCGGGTACAGGATGACCGCGAGGATGACGAGCGCGCCGAGGTGCCAGGCGATCGATCCGAAGCGCCGCCGCTCGTTCGCGGTGCGCGCCACTGGGCTGGTCACGGTGGTCACTTGGCGGCCTCCTCGTAGTGCACCCACTTCTTCTGCGACCAGAACAGGACCGCCGTGACCAGCGCCACCGCGACCACCAGGGTCCAGGCCATCGCGGCCGCGAAGCCCATCTGGGCCTCCTTGAAGCCCTTCTGGTAGAGGTAACAGGTGTAGACGAGGGTGGCGTCGGCGGGCCCGCACCGGGTGTCGGAGACGACGTAGGCGGAGCCGAACACCTGGAACGCGTGGATGGACTCCAGCAGCACGTTGAAGAACAGCACCGGGGAGATCATCGGCAGCGTGATGTTCCAGAACCTGCGGAAGGGACCGGCCCCGTCGACCTCGGCGGCCTCGTACAGCTCCCGCGGGACCTGCTTGAGGCCGGCCAGGAAGATGACCATCGGCGCGCCGAACTGCCAGATGCTGAGGGCCACCAGGGAGTAGAGGACGTAGTCGGGGTTGCCGATCCAGCCGCCCACGTCGACGCCGAAGATCTTCTGGGTACGGTCCACGATCGCGTCGTCCGAGAACAGCGCCCGCCACACGAAGCCGACGGAGACGCTGGCACCGATGAGCGAGGGCATGTAGAACGCGGCCCGGTACAGGCCCTGGCCGCGCCGGCTCTGCGCGAGCAGCAGCGCGACGCCGAGCGCGAGCAGCAGCTTCAGGGGGGTGGCCACGACGACGTACTTGAGCGTGACCTCCACCGACTTTTGCCAGCGCGGGTCCTGGAACATCGTCGTGAAGTTGTCGAAGCCCACCCACTCGGGCGGGGTGAACAGGTTGTACCGGGTGAACGCGTAGTACAGCGACGCGATCATCGGTCCCGCCGTGAGCAGCAGGAATCCCGCGATCCACGGCGACATGAAGAGATAGCCGGCGAGGTTCTCGCGGCGCCGCCCGCGCCGCCCGGCGGCGGGAGCGGCGGGCCGCTTCCCGGCCGGACGCACGGGCGCTTCCTTGACGAGCGTCATGGTGGTACGTCCCCTCAGCCCGCGAACGCGGCCTTGGCCTCGCTGAACAGCGACTTGGCGGCATCGGCCGGCTTGGACTTGCCCTGGGCGACCTCACCGCCGAGGCGCAGGAACGCCGCCTCGACGACATCGGCGCCGGACGGGTGCGGGGTGATCTTCCCGAGCACCCCGGCCTTGGCGACCTCGTCCTCATAGGCCGCGACACCCTTGTTGTTGGGGTCGGTGGGCTTGAACGCGTCGTACTGCTCGGTCGTGGCGAGGATGCCGCGGTCGTAGCCCATGATCTTGCCGACCTCGGGGTCGTGGACCATGAAGGAGATGAACTGCGCCGCCTCCTTGGGGTGCTTGGTCCCGGAGAAGGCGCTCAACATCAGCGAACCGAGGTACTGGCCGGTGTTCTTGCCGTCCGTGGTGGGGATCGGCGCGAGCCCGTAGTCCGACTCGCCCTCGCCCTCGTAGCGGATGGAGAAGTTGTCCCAGGTGAACTCGGACGCGGCGAGGCCCGCCGAGAGACCGGACTTGGGCTTGACCTGCTCGATCTTCTTCGGGTCGGCGACGAGCCCGGACTTGACGCGCTTGTAGCCGTCCGTCCACCACTGCGTCAGATCGTCCTCGGTGAAGCCGAGATCGGAGTCCGTGAAGAACGCCTTGCCGTTCTGACGCAGATACAGGTCGTAGAGGTACATGATGCTGAAGTAGCCGGTGTCACCGGCGATCTTCAGCTTGTCCTGGATCGTCTGGAGCGCGGCGAAGTACTCGTCCCAGGTCCAGCCGAACTTCGCCTCGACGCCCGCCTTCTTGAAGGCCTTCAGGTCGATGACGAGCGACATGGTGTTGGCGCCGACCGGCACGGCGATCTGCTTGCCGTCGACCTGACCGTTCGCCAGAACGCCGTTGCGGAAGTTGTCGAGGCTCAGATTCCCGGCGTCCGCCTGCTGCTTGAGATCCAGCAGAACACCGCGCTTGTCGTACTTGCGCAGGAAACCGACCGCATTCTGGAAAACGTCCGGCGGATTACCGCCGGAGGCCTGGGTCTGGAACTTCTCCCAGAACGCCTCGTAGTCGGTGAATTCAGGCTTGATCTTGATCTTCGGGTACTTCTTCTCGAAGAGCGCGATCGTCTTCTTGATGGCGATGGTGCGCGGCTCGCCACCCCACCACGCGTAACGGAGTGTCACGGTCCCGTCTCCGGAGCTGCCGCTGTCACCACCGCACCCGGTCGTCGCCGCCAGCCCCAGCGTCGCGGCTGTAGCCCCGGCCGCCTTCAGGATCGTTCGCCTCTCGACATTCCTGTTGGTTCCCACAGTCGGGCCCCTCCCCGCAGCGTCGCCGCCTGCATGAATCGTTTCAAGTAAGCGCTTGCTGGCACAAGCTACGGAGGCCCCGGAGGTGCGTCAATGATTCGGACAGGAATTTATCGAGAGTGTGGTGAGAGACCGGCGCGCCTCCAACGGGCGCACGTCCCGGGAGAACTGACGACGCCCCAGGTGAGAGCCACGGGATCGACCGATCGAACGTCCCACAGGCGGTCGTACGGGATCTGGGGACGGCCGGAAAGAGACGGATGGCGGCGAGGGGCGCCACGGACCGTCACGCGAGGCGGAGCCGAAGGCGCACGGGTAGCGCGCACCGGTCCACGCACATGCCGACGGCCCGTCCGCGAGATCGCAGACGGGCCGTCGGTCCGGGTGGGCGATACTGGGTTCGAACCAGTGACCTCTTCGGTGTGAACGAAGCGCTCTCCCACTGAGCTAATCGCCCGGACGCAGGAAGAACATTACCCCATGTCAGGGGGCGCCTGTGCCATGTCCCGCGGCGTGACGCAGAGGATCCGAACGCCCTGAGCCCCCGCTCGACGCCCTGAGCTTCTCTCGATGCCCTCAGCTTCCTCTCGACGCCCAGAGGCCTCCCGAGGGACGCGACCGCCCGCGAGGCGTCCTGCCGGGCCGGGCCGGGCACCTGCCCCGACCCGGCAACGACCCCGCCCGCGACCTCCGGCGCCTTGGCCCCGGGCCACCTTGCGGGGCGCCACCGCTCCCGTGACCGGCGCCGGCACTCTCGGCACCCCGTCCGGGGCTCACTGGTCCTTGATGTTCCAGGGCATCTCGAAGCCGAACTTCCACAGGTAGACCCCGAGGATCACGCCGATGATCACCAGGCCGACCGAGGTCAGGATGATGTTGCGCCGGCGCACCTTGGGATCGAGGGCGCGCTGGGCAGCCTCGGTCACCTTCCGCTTGGTCCAGCGGAGCACGAGCTGGGCCCAGACGAACTCGGTCGCCCAGATCGCCATACCGCCGAAGATCACGACCCAGCCGGGTCCCGGCAGCGGCAGCATGATGATCCCGGCGACCACGACCGCGAGGCCGATCACGAAGATCAGGACCTGCCAGCTCAGGTGCAGCAGCCGCCGCGACTTGATGAACTCCGGCGCCCTGGACCCGAGCGCCTGCCCGTCCTGCGCCGCCCCGTCCGACTTCTCGCCGGTCTGCCCGTCAGGTGCCACGGCGACCTCGCGCGCCTCGTCACTCCCCGTATTCATACAGCCGAACCCTACCGGAGAGAAACCGGTCACCGGAATGGTCGTACCTCCGCAAGGGGTTCTCGGCCGGAAGAGTTACGTAAAGGCACGCAAAACACTCAGAGGGGTTTACAACGGCACCGTAGGTGGCATGTCGATTTCGCCGACGTGCGAATCCCCGAGCGCACACTGAGCGAAAGGCCCTGGCGCTTATGAACACCACGGTCAGCTGCGAGCTGCACCTGCGCCTCGTTGTGTCGAGCGAGTCCTCCCTGCCTGTCCCCGCAGGCCTGCGGTACGACACGGCCGACCCCTACGCCGTGCACGCCACCTTCCACACCGGAGCCGAGGAGACCGTCGAGTGGGTGTTCGCCCGCGACCTCCTCGCGGAGGGCCTCCACCGGCCCACCGGAACCGGCGACGTCCGAGTCTGGCCGTCGCGCAGCCACGGTCAGGGGGTCGTCTGCATCGCCCTGAGCTCCCCGGAGGGAGAAGCACTGCTTGAGGCCCCGGCGCGGGCCCTGGAATCGTTCCTGAAGCGGACGGACGCCGCTGTGCCCCCGGGCACGGAGCACCGCCACTTCGATCTGGATCAGGAGCTCTCGCACATCCTGGCGGAAAGCTAGGGCGAGGGCGCACGGAGCCGCCCGGCGCCGTCCACTCGGGGAGACGGCTCGGGCTGGTACAACCGCATAGGGAACGACAGGCGCCGTGGCTGCGGAGCGCTCCGCAGCCACGGCGCCTGTCGTGCGGCCCGGCACCCGGTACCGGCGAGCCGTTACCATCGGCCAGCATCGGCGGGCGTCCGCCCGACCCCCAGGCCAGGGAGCGAATCGTGCTGATCACCCACGACACCCGGTGCGCGCTCGACACCGTGGTCGATCTGGTGAACACCGCACCGGAGGACGACGCGTCGCCGGACGCGCTGCCGGATGTCGCGGCGCTCGCGGAATTCGTACGGAATCACGAGATCAGCGATGTCGGGGTGCTCTCGGAGTTCGATCTGTCGGCCGTGCGCAAGATCCGCAGCCGGTTCGCCTCGGTGTTCGCCGCCCCCGACGCCCGAGCCGCCGCCGCCCTGATCAACGAGCTGGTAGCCGCCGCGGGCACCACGCCCCAGCTCACGGATCACGACGGCTACGAGTGGCATGTGCACTACTTCGCGCCGGGCGCCTCCGTCGCCGACCACCTGGCGGCCGACTGCGGGATGGCGCTGGCGTTCTTCGTGGTGGCCGGGGAGCAGGAGCGGCTGCGGCGCTGCGAGGCGCCCGACTGCCGACGGGCCTTCGTGGACCTGTCCCGCAACCGCTCGCGGCGCTACTGCGACAGCAGGACCTGCGGAAACCGTCTCCATGTGGCCGCCTACCGGGCACGGCGCAAGGAGGCCGCGGGCTGAGGTCCGGGGCAGCCCTCACCGGCCGTCGGTCGACTGACTCGCCGTCGTGGCTGGTCGCGCAGTTCCCCGCGCCCCCAGGAAGCCGGGCGGGGGTGCTGAGGCATGCGGGCGCGCTGGAGGCCAGGCGGTGGTGGTGATCAGGCTCGGGGTGGTTGCCGGGGGCGCGGGTGGTGCAGCTGCACGGCGGTCGGTGGTGAAGAAGGCTCGGACAGTCGCCGAGGCGCCGGCGACGGAGCGCAGACCAAGTGGTGGTGAGCAGACTCACGGATCGTGACCGACGCGCAGGCGGCAGAGCGCAGGCCGGGTCGGGGGCGGGGTCCGCCCATGCAGTGCGGTGAGCAGACCCGCGCGTTTGCCTGCCGACGCGCGGGCGGTGGTGAGCAGGCCCGCGGACAGTCGCCCAGGCGCAGGCCGGCAGGTGGTTGTGCAGGCCCGCCCTGGCTGCCGAGGCTCGGGCGGTGGAGCTGCAGGTCAGCCGGTGCGGCGGTGGTCGGCGAGACGCGTGCCGCTGCGCTGGGGGCCGGTTCGGGGTGTCCGCGGCACGGCAGGGGCGTCGACGTGGTCCCCGGCGGGTGGCGCCGGGGACCCACGGGTACGGCTCAGAGCAGCAGCAGGTCGTGCAGCGCAGCCATGAGCAGCAGACACCCGATCACCGCAAGGAAGATCATCAGCGGTGGCTGGGAAAGGGCGAAGAGGCATCCACGCGGCTCGTCCTGAGGCGGCGCGGTATCGCTCTGTGTCGTGTCCAGCATCTCGCGGCGATGATGGCGCAGTCCGCACCCCGTGCGCGATCAACACGCCCGGAATGAGCGGGAGTTCGCCGGATTCCGTGATGTCCGTTTCGAGTCGTGATCGCTTGGGGTCCGGTGCCGGTCCCCCTGCGAACGTTTCAGTTCGCCGTCCGGCCCTCAGATGCCGTGCTTCTTGAGGATGGCCTCGATGTCGCTGAAGTCGTCCGAGGCGGACCCGGTGGTCCCGGGCTTGGCCGCGGGGCGGGCGGCCGGGGTGCGCGCGGCCGGGCCGAGCGAGGGCGCCGAGGCCGTGGGAGCCATCGCCTCCTGGGCGCCACGGGCCGCCGCCCTGCGCTCCTTGCGGGTGCCGCCGCGGCGGCGCTCCACCGCGCGCGTGGTCGAGAACAGCACCCACGACAGGCCGAGCACGCCGAAGCCCGCCCAGGCGGTCGGACTGAAGGCGGTGTCAGCGAGCCAGTCGACGACACCGGTCATCACCAGACCGAGCGGGACGAGGGAGTAGGCGGCGATACGCGTGGCCGCGAGGAAACGCTTGCGGTACGCGGTGACCGCCGCGATGCCCAGGCCGGCCGCGGCAACGGCGGAACAGACGGTCTCGGCAATCATCCGGTCCTCCAGGCGTGCTTCGATCGGCAACGTACCGCTTCGTCCCTGTCCATCCTGCACCTCCCGACCCCCACCGGGCCATGCCCCGGCAGGACATCAGGGACATCTCCGGGTCGCCTCCTCCGCAGGTGCCGGTGACGCCGGCCGACCGGTGGGGACGGCCGGGGGCCGATTCCCGTCCGATGGCCGCGAGCTGGGAGACTGGGGTCATGAGCGACCCCTCCCCCGTTCCTCCCGCCGCGCCCGTCCTCGACGTCTGGTGCGATCTCCAGTGCCCGGACTGCCGTGACGCGCTGGACGACCTCCGGGCCCTGCGTGCCCGTTACGGCGACCGTCTGGAGCTGCGGCTGCGGCACTTCCCGCTGGAGAAGAACAAGCACTCCTTCGCCGCCGCGCAGGCCGCCGAGGAGGCACTGGAGCAAGGCCGGGGCTGGGAGTACGTCGAGGCCTTGCTGGCGCGCGTCGAGGAGCTGGACCGCGAGGGGGAGCCCTTCCTGGTCGAGGTGGCCCGTGAACTGGACCTCGACGCCGAGGAGTTCGACACCGCGCTGATCGACGGCCGGCACATCCTGATCGTCGACGCCGACCAGGCCGAGGGCAAGGCGATCGGCGTGAGCGGGACGCCGACGTACGTCATCGGCGGCGAGCGTCTCGACGGCGGCAAGTCCCAGGACGGGCTGCGCGAGCGGATCGAGGAGATCGCGGACCGGCTGCTCGCCGGCCAGGAGTGAGCGGGCCTCAGAGCAGGCTCTTGTACATCGAGTAACCCACCGTCACGTACCCGAGCGACTCGTACAGCCGCTCGGCCGGTGTGTTGCCCGCGAAGACGTTGAGACCCAGGACCCGTCTGCCGGAGGCGATCGCCTGGGCCTCGGCCAGCAGCATCAGGGACCGGCCGTGCCCGCGGCCCCGGAACGCCTCCTCGGTCTCGACGTCGTAGACGAACGCCTTGGCGTCGACGAACTCCACCCACAGGACACCGACCCGCACGCCGTCGTGCTCCAGCACGCTGAACAGCGCCTCCGGCGTCTTGAGCCCGCGCTGCACCAGCTTCTCGTGGTCCTTGCGCGACCTCGCCCTGGCCTCGGCCTCGGGCACCCCGCGCTCGCTCCAGTCACCGGCGTACTCGGTGATGCCGCGCTCCGCCCACGGCCAGAACTCGTCCTCGGTCATGGGCCTGCCCCGGCTGCCCGCGGGCAGTTCGGGCGGCTCGGTGCCGAGCGGCTTCTCCATGCCGCGGTTGCGGTGGACGTAGCCGAGCGTGGTGGCGAGCCGCAGCGCGGGTTCGGCGTCGGCCGGAACCCTGATCTCCACCTGCCCGCACCCCCAGCCCCGCGCCACCTCCTCGGCGGCGAGCGCGGCGACGGTGCCCCGGCCGCGCCTGCGGTCCGGCTCGTCGATCCGCAGGTCCCGGATCTGCGCGACGGTCGGCCCGAAGGCCGGATGGGTCGCGAGGTGTATCGCCCCGACGGGACGGCTGTTCACGCACACCGTGAAGTGGCGGGACAGCGCCCCGTCGGCGCCGCGCTGGAGCGGCTCGGTCGGCCGCAGAGTGGTGGTCATCACCGGAGTTCTACCCGCTGCCGCGCGCCGGAGCAGCTCAATATCCCCGGCTTTTACGGATCGAGGTCGTCCCCGGCCCGCTCCTCGAAGATCCGCATGGCCTTGGCGGTCACCGGGCCGGGCGCGCCCGGCAGTTCGCGCGCGTCGACGCGGTGGACGGCCTGGACGTCCCGCAGGGTCGAGGTGAGGAAGATCTCGTCGGCCCGCTCCAGGACGTCGAACGGCAGGTCGGTCTCCCTGGCCCCGGTCCACTCGACGGTCAACGCGCGCGTGATGCCCGCGAGGCATCCGGACGCGAGCGGCGGGGTGTGGATCTCCCCGTCCAGCACGACGAAGACGTTGGAGCCGGTGCCCTCGCACAACTGCCCGACCGTGTTCGCGAACAGCGCCTCGGAGGCGCCGCCCTCACGCGCGCGTGCCAGCGCGACGACGTTCTCGGCGTACGAGGTGGTCTTGAGTCCGGTGAGGGCGCCCCGCTCATTGCGCGTCCACGGAACGGTGATCACGGCCGTGGAGTCCGGCCGCGGGGCGGACTCGCCGAGGGCGACCACCAGGGTCGGCCCGTGCTCGCCCCGGTCGGACCCGAGGGGACCGTGGCCGCCGGTGTAGGTGATGCGCAGCCGCCCGAGCGGCATCGGGTTCGCCTCGAGCACGGCGGCGCAGGCGCGGCGGACCTCGTCGTGGTCGGGGTCCGGCAGTCCGAGGCCCCGGGCCGACAGCGTCAGCCGGTCGAGATGCCGGGTCAGGGCGAAGGGACGGCCGTCCACCGCCTTCACGGTCTCGAAGATGCCGTCGCCCACGGTCAGTCCGTGGTCGAAGACGGAGACGCGGGCGGTCTCGATGTCCTGGAGCCCGCCGTCGAGCCAGATCTTCACGTAAGGGTCCCTCCACTCACCTCGTACGTCCCCGACGCTACCGCGAGCAGCCGGGACGCCTTCAGCTCGGTCTCCCGCCACTCCCCCTCGGGGTCCGACCCCCAGGTGATGCCGGCGCCGGTGCCGAAGCGCAGCACTCCCTCGGCGCGGTCGATCCAGAAGGTGCGGATGCCGACGGCCAGCTCCCCGGTACCCCGGTCGGCGTCGACCCAGCCGACGCCTCCGCAGTACGGCCCCCTGGGCGCGGTCTCCAGGGCCTCGATGATCCGCAGGGCACTGGTCTTGGGCGCACCGGTGACCGAACCGGGCGGGAAGGCCGCGTCGAACAGCTCGACCCAGCCCGCACCCTCGCACAGCTCGCCGCGCACGGTCGACACAAGGTGGACGAGACCGGGGTGCTTCTCCACCGCGCACAGGTCGGGAACGGTGACGGTGCCCGTGGCGCACACCCGGCCCAGGTCGTTGCGGACCAGGTCGACGATCATCACGTTCTCGGCATAGTCCTTGGGCAGCAGGTCGTCCTCGGTCCGCCCGGTTCCCTTGATCGGCCCCGACTCCACGACCCGGCCCGCCCTGCGCAGGAACAGTTCGGGGGACGCGGTGGCGATCTCCACCCCGTGCCCCGGCAGCCGGATCGTTCCTGCATAAGGCGCCGGGTTGCCGCGGGCCAGCAGCGCGGTCAGCGCGTCCACGTCGGCGCCGGGGGCGAGGGGGGCGGTCAGGACCCGGCAGAGGTTGGCCTGGTAGACCTCGCCGGCGGCGATGTGCGCGCGGATCCGCCGTACCCCCGCCGTGTACGCCTCGCGGTCCAGCGACGACGTCCAGTCATCGGCGGCCGGCCCCCGCCAGGCTCCCGGCACCGGCGCGGGCACCGGCTCATGGCGTACGTCGGCGAAGCGGGCGCAGGTCAGACCGCCCTCGAAGTCCGCGGCGACGGCCCAGAAGCCGGTGGAGTCCAGAGCCGCGGGGTCGCTGGTGACGTCGAGGAGACCGGTGGCGACACGGTCGCCGAAACGGGCGAGAGGAGGGAGGTCGAGCACGCTGTCGAGTCTATGGCGGGTGACACGCGGGTGACCTGGGCATGTCCTTCCGGCCGCCCTGACCACGGACGTCGACATGCGCAGGGCAGCACGCTGCGCAAACGCGTTTTTGTACTGGCACCGGAATCCGCTAGAGTTCAACTCGTCGCCGGGCCGCGAGAGCGGAACGAAACGACAAGCGGACGTAGCTCAGTTGGTAGAGCGCAACCTTGCCAAGGTTGAGGTCGCGAGTTCGAGCCTCGTCGTCCGCTCGATGGAACCAGGGGATCTTCCCGAGCCCCTGCACTCCTGGTGGAGTGGCCGAGAGGCGAGGCAACGGCCTGCAAAGCCGTCTACACGGGTTCAAATCCCGTCTCCACCTCCAAGGACGATTAGCTCAGCGGGAGAGCGCTTCCCTGACACGGAAGAGGTCACTGGTTCAATCCCAGTATCGTCCACTGGATCTTCGAGAGGTCATCGAAGGTCTGACCCGCGCGATTAGCTCAGCGGGAGAGCGCTTCCCTGACACGGAAGAGGTCACTGGTTCAATCCCAGTATCGCGCACACACCGAAGCCCCCGGCCCTGCGGCCGGGGGCTTCCTCGTTCCCTGCGTCAGCTCGAGAACAGCATGTGGCCGAAGCCGCGGTTGCGGTGGTGGCCGCCATGGTGACCACCGTAGTGACCACCGCCGTGCTGTGGGGCGCCCCACGCCGGTGCGCTGGGCGCTGCGGGGTACTGCGGAGCGGCCGGCGGCGGGGGAACCATGGGGCCGCCGCCGTACTGGCCCTCCAGCCGGGTCAGCGCCTCCAGCTCGCCGTAGTCGAGAAAGATCCCGCGGCAGCCGCTGCACTGCTCGATCTGGACACCGTTGCGGTTGTACGTGTGCATCGGTGCGTGACACTTCGGACACTGCATCGTCGGCTCAACTCCTCGCCGGTCGGTCCTGCTTAGCGTTACGCCAGGACAGACTCTGTCCGGCTCTGGTCGGTTGCACCCTACTTCGCGAAACCGTCCGCCAACTCCGGCGGGGCGGAACCCATTCGGTCACAGGCGTCGACCACCGCCTGTTCCACGTCGTCCAGCGGCCGGTCCGCGTCGACCGCCTTGGCGACCGCACGGGCCGCGGTCTGCACGGTGAGGGCGCGGGCGGGGACGTCCAGGGCGGGCCACGGGTCGCCGTCGGCGGGGACCGCGGGTCCGCCGGCCGCGCGGTAGGCACCGAGGAAGCGGGACCAGTCCTCGGGCGACAGCAGGCCGCAGGCGTACCAGGCGGCGGGGCGGGCGAGGTCCCAGGCGGGCTCCCCCACGCCCAGGTCGTCCACGTCGATGAGACGCCAGGGGCCGTCGGGGGCGGGGTGGCGG